>JACDGM010000206.1 GCA_013815325.1 Chthoniobacterales bacterium | reverse complement strand
CTGAGCGTCGATGGAACAATCGAGCTCGAACGGCTCGACAACGTCCTCTATGTCGGCCGGCCCGCATTTGCGCAGGACGGCGCGACAGTTGGCGTTTTCAAACTCACGGCCAGCGGCGAAGCGGTCCGCACCCCGGTGCATTTTGGCCGCAGCTCCGTAAACACGATCGAAATCCTGAGCGGCTTGAATGCCAGCGATCAGGTCATTCTTTCGGACACGAGCGCCTACGATTCGCACGATCGGATTCAATTAAACTGATGAGCGTTTCTCTTGTCATCCTGAGCGCAGCGAAGGACCTCGCAAACAACGCGCGACTCTCTTTTGCAGGTAAACGCCGCGTATCGCTCGTGAGGTCCCTCGCTCCGCTCGGGATGACAAAGCGCGGAAGCCAAAATTCCGCCTAATGAATTTCACCACCTAAACAACAAACTATGAACAACGGAAATCCAACCCTTATCCACCTCGACGGCGTCACCAAAGTCTTCCTCACCGACGAGGTTGAGACCCACGCCCTCTCGGGCATTCACCTCGATATTCGGACGGGCGAGTACGTCTCCATCGCCGGCCCATCCGGCTGTGGAAAGTCGACGCTCCTTTCCATCCTCGGGCTGCTCGACACGCCGTCGGACGGCAGCTACTCGCTCAAAGGCGGCGAGGTTGCGAACCTCACCTTCCCCGAGCGTGCTAGGATCCGGAATCGCGAGATCGGTTTCATTTTCCAGAGCTTTAACCTCATCGGCGACCTGACCGTTTTCGAGAACGTCGAGCTGCCGCTGACCTATCGCGGAATGCCGGCGGGCGAGCGCAAAGCATTTGCCAACGAAGCGCTGGAACGCGTCGGCATGGCGCATCGCGCGAAACATTTGCCCAGCCAGCTCTCCGGCGGCCAGCAACAGCGCGTTGCGGTGGCGCGCGCGCTCGCCGGCAAGCCGGCGATCCTCCTCGCCGACGAGCCGACCGGCAACTTGGACTCGCGCAACGGCGAAGCCGTCATGGATCTTTTAAAGGAACTGCACGCGGGCGGCGCGACCATCTGCATGGTCACGCACGACACCCGTTTTGCGGAACATGCCGACCGCACCATTCATCTCTTCGATGGCCGCGTCGTCGAAGACAAAATCGCGGCGTAGCGCCTAACGAGGAACGCGACAATGCGCACAGATGATCTTAGCGGCGGATCACTGAAAGCGCTTCTCGTTCTCCTCCTCGTTGCGGCCAACATTCTGGTTGCGCTGCCGCACGACCGCAGGTCGCCGCTCGTTCCAGCGAGCGCACTCGCCCCGCTTGCCGAACTCGGCGCCTCGCCGAGTACTCGAACCACCCACGGCGCACAGGAACGGGGAAAGTTCTCGGCGGCCGCTCCGAAAACAGCACCCGCGGCGCGCGCGCTTCCTGGCCAACCCGAGAGCTAGCCACACCAAGATTATGCTCCGCGAATTTCGCTACGCTCTTCGCCTGCTGATCAAGACGCCCGCGTTCAGCGTCATCGCGATCCTTGCGATTGCCCTCGGGATTGGCCTTTCGACGACGATGTTTTCGTCGGTCAACGCCCTCCTTCTCCGCCCGATGCCCTTGCTCCAGGACCAGGAGCGTCTCCTCTTCGCTTCCCAATATTTCCCGAAGCAGCCCGACAATGATGCGATGGCGTTGCCGGATTACCGTGAATTCAAAAAGGCGAGCACGCTGGAGGGTCTCGCCGCCTGGCAGGAGTTGACCGTGATCGTCTCCGATGGCGAGAGGCCGTTACGTTATCTCGGCGCGCAGATTTCCGCCGATGCATTTTCGCTTCTCCGCGTGCAGCCGATTCTCGGACGCTCATTTCGGGTCGAGGAAGATCAACTCAACGCGCCGCCCGTCGCACTGCTCGGCTATGATCTTTGGAAAGCCCAGTTCGCCGGTGACCCGGCGATCGTCGGGAGGATCATTCCGATCAACGGGAAGCAAACCACTATCGTCGGCGTGATGCCGCAGGGCTGGCGTTTCCCCGAGGTTTCCGACATCTGGCTGCCGCTCCAACTCGCGGAGAAAGACCACCCTCGCGGCGACTTTTTTCTCGACTCCATCGGCAAGGTGAAGAAGGGCGTTTCGATCGCGCAGGCCCGCGCTGAATTGGAAACGATCAGCGCGACTCTGGCCGCAAAATATCCGGAAACAAACAGCGACGCCAAAGCGCTCGTGCGGCCGTGGCGCGAGGAGCAGGTGAGAAATTTT
>JACDGM010000025.1 GCA_013815325.1 Chthoniobacterales bacterium | reverse complement strand
CACTCCGCTGAGTGTGACTGGCCTCGCGGGGGAAGGCGATCTGGTAATTTCGACTACGGGCGTGGGGTTCCTCGCCTCGGCGTTCGATCCCAGCGGAGCTCCGACTCATCCGCTCTATCAGTTCGATGTCACAACCGGGGTTGCGGTGGAACTTGGCACAACAGGTGTGGTGCTGGATGGTCTCGCACTCGACAACAATACAGTGCAGACGCTCTATGCCCTCGGGCAGGGTGATGCAGTGAATGCGGATCCCGCGACGATCGATACGCAACTCTACACGGTTGATCAAACGAGCGGAGCCCTCACTGCAATCGGCCCGATCGGTGTGCCGCAGAACAGCCCGATCGCTGGTCTCACTTTCGCGCCGGATGGAACGCTCTACGCGGCCATCGACGACAAGTTGTACACGCTCAACACCGCCACCGGGGCAGCCACCATCGTGGATGCGAGCACGCCTGATTTCAGTTTCAGCAGCGTGTCCGGAATTGCGTTTGCGAAGGGCGCGAGCGTGCTCGCGAACCTTTCGTCGCGCGCGCAAGTGCTGGGCGGAGGTGAGGATGTCCTTATCTCTGGCTTCATCATCACGGCGCAAGATCCGGCTACGCCTCCAGCGGCCGGCACGACAAAGGAAATCGTCATGCGAGGTCTCGGGCCTTCTTTAAAGGTCGCAGGTCAGGATCTGCCAGGAACGCTGGGTGATCCAACTCTTTCTCTACGCAATGCGAACGGCGTCGAACTTGCCTCGAACGATGACTGGAAACAGAACAGCGCCGCCGATCAAGCCGTGATTGTTAATGCCGGTCTCGCGCCCGCCAATACGGAGGAAAGTGTCATCGTCGCAAACCTGTCCGAAGGCGTTTACACTGCCATCCTGCGCGGGGCGAAGGACGGCGACGGACTCGCCTTGGAAGAGATTTACGACATCAATGAAGGCAACGGCTTGAAGACTGCGAACCTCTCCGCGCGTGCGATGGTCTCTCCTGGTGATGCTGCGCTCATTAGCGGCATGATCATCGAAGGATCAACCGATAAACGGACGCTTATTCGCGGGCTTGGGCCAAGTCTCGCCGATAAGGTTTCCGACCCGCTGCCCAATCCGCTCCTCATGGCCTTCAACGCCAACGGCACACTCATCGAGACAAATGACAGTTGGATGAACTCGTCGGAAGCAGCTGACATCACAGCCTCGGGTTTGGCGCCGAGTAGTCCGAAGGAAGCGGTAATCGACCGCATCTTCGCGCCGGGCGGTTATACGATCGTGCTCACCGGGAACGGTCCCGACCCATCCGGCACGGCGTTGATCGAAGTCTACGATCGCGAGTAACAGGCTTTCGAGACAAAAAGAATTTCTGCCGGCGGCCGTTGTGCCGCCGGCAGATTTTTTTTGTCCGGCCGGCGCGTCGTCGTGCGACGATTCACCTTCCATGGAAACTCCAATTCTTTACGTCAAGCGCGGCTGTCCTTACTGCAAAGCCGCCAAGGATTATCTGGACCAGCATCAGATCTCTTATCAGGAAATCGAGGTGCTTTCCGATCCCGCCGAGATGGAAAAGCTGAAAGAAGCTTCCGGCCAAACGAAGACGCCGACACTAGTTTGGGATGGCGAGGTGCTGGCAAATTTCGGGACTGACGAACTCGAAAACTTTCTCGCGCAGCGCGCGGGGAAGTAACGCCCTAACGAGTCGCCCTAACGAGCAGCCCGCTAAGTTGGCCGGCCGCGTCGAGCTCCGCTCGAACGATTGCGAATGGAGCGACCGCTTTTCCAGGTCCCGTGCTGATGTGCACCGCGTTGTTGCGCATGCGCAACACGATCGCTGCAAGCTCAAAAGTGGCCGCCAGCTCAACCTTGCTGAGCTCGAATTGCGCGATCAGGTGGACGCGCATCGGTTCATTCTGCGCCGCGCTCGGCTCCACCGCGCGGCTCTCCGCAGTCGATTGCGCTCGCACAGCGTCGGCCGTGAAGACATTCGCGGTGCTGGAAAGTCGCATTGGCTGGAGCGTCGGAAAAAGAATAATCGTCTCCAGCTTTCCGTCCGACCCGATTTGCGCCGGACCGATGCGGAATCCGGTTCGGACGGCCAGGCCCATTTCTCCTTCGTCGGCCACGTGCACTCCGACGACCGCTTCGGCCGGCTTTAATTGCAGGGAGTCCATCCGAAAATCGTCAGTCAATCGCATCGAGACAACCTCAAGCGAAAACGTCACGCTGACCTCTTTTACCTCGCCGACGACTGCGGCTGACGGCGCTGAAGCTGGCGGAGGCAAGAGGAGAGGAGGCCCCGAAATCGTGGGCGCTGGCCCTTTGCCGTGTCCGTTAGGCGAGATCGGCCCGGGCGCCGCAACCAGCGGCGGGACCGGAGGTTTCGGCAACACCCCTGCGGCGAGAATTTTTTCCACCGAATCAATCAACGCGTCGGAAAGAAACGGCTTCGGCAAAGTCGCCACCACATTTCCGTAACTGGCCGCGGTGTTGGCCAGTTCGGGCAGATGTCCCGACATCATCAACACTGGAATCTGCGCGGTCGCTTCGTTCCCGAGCAACCCGCGGCAAACCTCGGCGCCGGTAATATCCGTTAGGCTGTAATCGAGCAGGATCAGATCGGGCCGATTCGCTGCGGCCATCTCCAATCCCTTGTGGCCCGTTGACGCGGTGACGATGTCGAAACTCTTATCCGCCATCTCCAGCACATCGGCGACGAAAATCCGCAGCATCTCCGTGTCGTCGATCACGAGGATGGTTTTGGTGCGCTTCGTTGGCGCCGGTTGTGGGAGGCGCGCCTGTCCGCGCTCCTTTGCCGTCGCCTTTCGCACTGCCTGCAAGAGTAAAACCGCCCAAGGTTGGTCGATCGTTTTCGGCGCATCTTCTGGCAGTTCCGTCTCAGTTAATTTTCCACCTGGCCAGCTCACGATCTCTTCGAGCGCGCGCACGCCGTTCAACTGGCCCGCGGAGGCGTGGCAGATTTGGCCGCGCGCAAAATGAATCTCGCCCACCTTGCCTGCAGTTGTCTCCAGACGGACAACCGCCGTGCTCAAGGCGAGACATTTCAACTGCACGATATCCACGACATGCAGATCGCGCAGCGTTCCCCGAAAACCATGAGAAGGCGGCATTGCCCAAGGCCCTAAAAGCGCCTGCACCGCCGCACCAAATTCCCCCAACTCGAACGGCTTCTCGATGAATTGCACTGCGCCGGCCGTGCCGCGTTCCGCGCGCAGTTCCGGTGACGTGCCAGCTGCGACGACGAGGACCCGCGCCTCCGGGAAGCGCATTTGGAGTTTGCTGAAAAAATCGACATCGCCGCTCGGCGGAGGATCGAGATCGAGTAGAAATAACTCCGGACGCATCTCCGCCGCCGCCCTCTCCGCTTCCGCAAGCGTGCGGGCGACGCGGACGCCGTGGTGCGGCGCAAATTTCTCCAGTGCCGCCGTGATCGCGATCGCGAGGGCGCCATATCCCTCCACGAGAAGAATGCCCTTGGCGGTCCCGTGGGAGGACGAAGTGAGAGAGGTGGAAGGCACGTTAGGGAGGGGGAAAGCGGCCGAGAATAGGATAAGCGGCGAGCATGGTCAAAGCTCCGCCGTTGCAAGTTGCGTGCCCAAAGGGAGGATCGTTAGGGAGGGGCGGCGTTTATTCGAAACGCAGCGCCTCGATCGGGTCGAGCGAAGCCGCTCGATAAGCGGGATAAAGCCCGAACCCGATCCCGATCGCGGAGCAGACCAACAGTCCCGCGATCGCCCAGCCGAAGGGGAAAATCAGATCCACTTCCAACCAGAGCGCGAGCAGATCGCCCCCAAGCACGCCTAACAAGATGCCGCAGATCCCGCCGGCTTCCGAGATGAAAACCGCCTCGGTCAGGAACTGCCGCATAATATCGCGATTGCGCGCGCCAATCGATTTGCGCACGCCAATCTCTTTCGTTCGCTCGGTCACGCTCACGAGCATAATGTTCATGATGCCGATGCCCGCCGCCAGGAGCGCGATCGTGCTGATGACAAACGCGCCAATGCGGATTACGCCCGCGATGGAAGTGAAGGCGCCCTTGAGCGAGTCGTTTGTGTAAATCTCGAAATCGTTCTCCTCTTCCGCGCGCAAGCCGCGTGCGATCCGCATCGCGCCGATTCCGCGGTCGAAGGTGCGCCCGTAATCGAGCTGCGAAGATGATTGCGTGGCGACATTGATGGTGCGATTGGCCGAGCCGAAATCTTCAAAGAACCGCGTGATCGGGAGCGCGGCGATGTCGTCCTGGCTCATGCCAAAGGCCGTCCCGCGTCCGGCGAGCACGCCGATCACCGTGAGCTTGTGGCCGCCCAACTTGAACTCTCGCCCGATGGGCGATTCATGCGGGAAGAGCCGCTGCTCGATGGCACGCCCGATGACAACGACGCGGCGGCTCAGCGCGACATCTTCGTCGTTCAGGTTGCGGCCGTAAGCCAGGGTGTAAGCGTTGGCTGCGAGGAAGCTTTTGTTCGTGCCTACGATCGTTAGGCTAGGCGTGGTCTTGACGCCGTTGTAAACCGCCTGTTTGTCGCCATCGAAAACCTTCAAGCAAACCTCGATCGCGTATCCCTCCATCAACTCGGCGTAGTGCTGCGCCTCGGCATAACTGATGTCGCGCCGGTTCTCGTACTTTTTCGAGTCCCTTCCCCCCGAATGAACCGTCACCGGGTACTTCGCGAACTGAAAAATGTTGGAGCCGAAAAGGGTAAGACCAGTTTCGATTGAGGCCTGCATCGCGCCGATCGCCGTCATGACTGAGATGACGGAAAAGACTCCGATCGTGATGCCGAGCATGGTGAGGGCGGAACGGAGCTTGTTCGCGCCGACCGAGGTGAGGGCCATTGTAAGGATCTCTTTGAATTTCATTCAGAAATTTGAATCTCGGTCCTTCTCCGTGCGGTGAGGAAGTAATTCACCGGCAGAACCTGGACTTGCGGAAGCAAGTCCCTCCGGAGGAACCTGCTTCCGCAGGTCCAGGTTGCTCGCGCTCGCTACTCATAACGCAGCGCCGTCGCCGGATCGAGGCGCGACGCCGTCCAAGCCGGGGCGATCCCGGACGCCAATCCCGTGAACACAGAAACAATCATACTCGCGACCACCAGCCCGACCGAGAAGCTGATCGGAAACGACGGAAACGCTTTCGCCATTCCGAAGCACATCAAGTAGGCAACGGTCAGTCCGATCAATCCGCCGACCAGGCAGAGCGCGGTCGACTCGATCAAGAATTGCAGCAAAATCGTGCGCCGCCGCGCGCCTAACGCTTTGCGCGTGCCGATCTCTTTCGTCCGTTCTTTCACGCTCACGAAAGTGATGTTCATGATCCCGATCGCCCCCACGAAGAGCGACAGCCCGGTGATGAAAAGCCCCGCGACCGCGATGGTAGTTTTCACGGCGTCGAGCGTGCTCTTGAAAGCCTGCTGTTCGTTGATGCTGAAGTCCTCCTTCTTTTCCGGCGCGAGGGAACGCAGCCGGCGCATGATGCCGGTGAGCTCGTCGCGCGCATCCGCCATGTGGGTTTTGTCGCGCACCTTGATGCGTACATCCGCTTCGCTTTTCGCGCTGAAGTATTTCTTAAACGCCGGAAGCGGGATGATGACGATGGAATCGAGACTGAAAAGGCCGAGAAATGTTCCCTGTCGCGCCAGCGTCCCAATGACTTTGAAGGCGTGGCCGTTGATCAGGACGCGTTTGTCGAGCGCGCTGCGGCCGGCGAAGAGCGCGTCGGCCACGTCAAAACCGACGATGCAATCTTCCGCGCCGCCGCGAGACTCAATCTCGTTGAAAAAGCGGCCCTCGGCGCATTCGAGGGTCGAGATCACCGCGTAATCCGCCGTCGTCCCGAGGATATAGACGTTATCGACGTTGTTCTCGCCGAACTTCACGCTGCGGACCAGGCTCATCGTGGGGACGGCGATCATTAGGTTCGAGTCCGGCGTCATCGCGATCCCGTGGTTGATTTTGTCGGCGTATTCGGTCAGGATCTTTTTGCGGTCGCGGTAGTTCCACCAATCGTCCACCCGCGTCCAGGGCCGCTGCGAGACGTAGAGTACATCGTCGCCGATGAACGACATGCTCTTGTCGAAACCAGTCGAGATCCCGTTGATCGCGGTGCCCATCAAAGTCACCGCCACGATGCCGATGATCACCCCGAGGGCGGTGAGCATCGAGCGCGTCTTGTTCGCGGCCATCTGCGCGGCCGCGATCTTCCAGCTCTCGCTCAGCTCGTAGAAGAAGCGTTTCATTCGCCCAACGACTAAAGGCTTACGCTCGTCAGTCGCGAGGGCGCGGCATGGAGCGTATCGCTCTCGACCACGCCGTCGCGCAGGTGCACGCTGCGCCGCGCGTGGCGCGCGATGTCCGCTTCGTGCGTGACCAGAATGACGGTGTTGCCCCTTTGATAAAGGCTCTCGAAAAGCGCCATGATCTCTTCGCCGGTTTTGGAATCGAGATTGCCGGTCGGTTCGTCGGCCAGGATGATGGAAGGGTTGTTGACGAGCGCGCGGGCGATCGCGACGCGCTGGCGTTGCCCGCCGGAGAGTTCGTTAGGCTTGTGCGTCTGGCGATCGCCCAACCCCACGTCGGTAAGCGCGCGAGCCGCCCGTTCCTCCCGTTCTTCCGGGTCTATGCCCGCGTAGATCAACGGCAGCTCGACGTTGCGCAAGCTCGTCGAACGCGGAAGGAGATTGAAGGTTTGAAAGACAAAACCGATCTCACGATTGCGGATCGCGGCCAGCTCGTCGCCATCCATCTCGGAGACATTCTTGCCGTTAAACTCGTAGCGCCCGGAGCTCGGTGTATCGAGGCAACCGAGCATGTTCATGAGCGTCGATTTGCCGCTGCCGCTCGGGCCCATGATGGCGAGATATTCGTTGCGGTGGATTTGCAGATCTACCCCGCGCAACGCGTGGATGGTCTCTTCGCCCATCACGTATTGCTTCGTGATGTTTTCGATATCGATGACGAGTGGACCGGAGTTGCGGGTGGCGATCGGATTCATGCCGTGCGTGACATTCGAGATTCGAGAATCGTCAGTCGTCTCCAACGTTGCGGCCTAACGAATCAGGATTCACGAATCACGATTCACCGGTTCGTATCACTTCTTCTCACCCGCCTTCTCCATCTCCACCTTCGCGCCCTCCTTCAGCTTTCGGCTGATCGCGCTGTAACTGCCAGAGATGACTTCGTCGCCCGGCTTGATCCCGCTCTTGATTTCAATGTTCGCGTCATCTGCGATCCCGGTCGTGACTTCCACCATCTTCGCCTTGCCGCCGTTTTTCAGGAAAACGACTTTCTTCAGTTTTTCGCGTTCCTCTTTCGCGGTCTGTTTGGCGAGGCGCTCGTTCTCGACTTCGGCGTTGTTGTCGGCCTTCTCTTTCGCGTTGGCGCGCTCTTTATTCTTCTCAATCTCCTCCGGACTGAGGTTGCTGTCGCCGCTCCGGATGGTCACGCTCTGGATTGGAACCGCAATCACGTCCTTGACTACCTGGGTCTGGATCTCGGACGTGCAACTTAGACCAGGACGAAGCCGGATGTCCGGTTTATCGAGGTGGATTTTCACCTGAAAATTGGTCACCTCCTCTTGTGTGCCGGTGCCGGACGTCGTGCCGGTGTTGGCGATTTGTTCCACGGTGCCAGTGAAAGTGCGGATGCCGTAGGCGTCGATAGAGACTTTCGCCGGATCGTTAAGCTTCACATTTACGACGTCGTTCTCGTTCACGTCCACGACCGCCTGCATGTGGGTGAGATCGGCCACGCGCATCACCTCGGTGCCGGCAAATTGATTCGTCGCCACGACGCGCTCGCCCAGCTTGCTGTTGAGCACGGTGACGACGCCGTCGAGCGGCGAATAAATCGTCGTCTTCGAGAGCTGATCGCGCGCCTGGCTCGAGCTGGCCTTCGCGCCTTCGATGCTATGCAGGCCGGATTGATACATGGCTTTCGCTGAGTCGTAAGTGGTCTGTGCCGTCACCATCTCCGTCCGCGAGATGAGTTTTTTCTGATAGAGATCCTCGGCTTGTTTGAAGTCCTGCTCGGTCTTGTCCACCGACGCTTTTTGCTGCCCGCTGACCGCTTCCGCCGTGCTGATCGCAGCCTGTTGCTGCTCGAGTAACGCTTTGTAAGAGTCGGGACGAATCTTCATCAGCAGGTCGCCCTTCTTCACTTCCTGACCGTCCACAACCGGAAGCTCGATGATCTCACCCGCGACTTCGGGCGAAATTTTTACCTCGATTTCCGGCTGCACTTTGCCCGTCGCCGAGACAGTCTCAACGATGTTGCGGCGGGCCGCCTTTTCTGTCGTAACCGGTATCGGCTGCTCGCGTTTTCCGCGGATCACCGAGCCGATGATGAGGAGCAGAATGAGCCCGGCGATGCCGAGGAAGATGTAGAGTTTTCTGCGCGATTTTCTCTTGCGGCGAACGGCGGGCGGAGCAGTGGCGGGGCCGGTAGCGGTTTGGTGCATCAGTCGGGCGGTCTTCAGCAGAGGAATAGCGGCTCCTTAGACGTTTGCAATGGTTTTCCCGTTCACTCTTAGGCGGGCGCGAATCCGTTCGAGCGCCCAAACCGCGTGCTCCGCGATCAATGGCTCGGGCTCGTACGCGGCCGCTTCGAGCGCGGGCAGGTCGTGCTCCGTGCCGACGTTGCCGAGAGCGACGCAGACGTTGCGCAGAAGACCGCGCCGCTTGATCCGCTTGATCGGCGAACCGCGAAAGATTTCTCTGAATTGGGCCTCATCGAGCGCGAGAAAATCGCGCAGCTGCATTTGCGCACGCCCGGGGCGCGCGGCGAACGCTGTCTCGCGCGAGGCTCGCGCGAAGCGGTTCCACGGGCAGGCCTCAAGGCAATCGTCGCAGCCGTAGATGCGGTCGCCGACGAGCGGCCGCAGCTCGAGCGGGATGCTTCCTTTCAGCTCGATCGTTAGGTAGGAAATGCAGCGGCGGGCGTCGAGCCGATGCGGCGCCGTGATCGCGCCCGTCGGGCAGGCCTCGATGCAACGGGTGCAACTGCCGCAGCGCGCGGATTGCGGCGGATCGGCCGGCAAATCGAGCGTGGTAAAAATTTCCGCGAGGAAAAACCAAGTCCCGAGACTGCGATTGAGGAGCATGGTGCTTTTGCCATGCCAGCCGATACCGGCCGCGGCCCCGAAGTCGCGCTCGAGCACGGGTCCGGTATCGACGTAATAGCGCTGTCGCCCGCCAGCGGTTTCGAGAAACTCATTTAGCTGCTTCAACTTTCGCTCGATGACATCGTGATAATCATCGCCCCAAGCGTAGCGCGCGATGCGCCCCGCTGTGGCGCGGCTCTCCGACCCGCGTCGCTCGTTCCCTTGCCAATAATTCATCGCCAGCACGATGACTGAGCGCGCACCCGCCAGCACCCGTTGCGGATCGCTCCGCTTCTCCGCGCCGCGCGCCATCCAATCCATCTCCGCCGCCGCGCCTGCGTCGATCCATTCCCGAAACTCCCGCGCGTGCGGCGGCGCCTCGGCGCGAGCGACGCGGCAATTGTCGAACCCGATCTCCAGCGCGCGTTGCACCAGCGCGTGTTTCAAATCACTGGGCGATTCGTAATTCATCCCGTATCGCCTGTGCCACTTGCTGGAGATCGAGCCCCGAGGTGTCGACTGTAAATTCGGCGGCGTCCTTGTAAAATTTGTGCCGATGCGCGAGCAATGCGCCGATCGTCGCTGCGGGATCCCGCGTCTGGAGCAGCGGACGGTTCGCGCGGCGGGAAAGTCGTTGCCGCAAGACGTCGAGGTCCGCTGTGAGCCAGACCACTCTTCCCAGAGCGCGCAGCCGCCGGACATTTTCCGGCCGCAACACGATCCCGCCTCCGGTCGCGATCACCGAGGGTTGCGCGCCGTCTATTTTCTCCAAGGCACTGCTCTCCGCTTCGCGAAAGCCCTCTTCCCCGAGCTTCGCAAAAATCGCCCTAATCGGCATTCCTGACTTTGCCGCGATCAGTTCATCGATATCGAATCGCGGCCAGCCCGACTCCCGCGCCAATAACCGGCCAACCGACGACTTGCCGCTGCCCATGAAGCCGATGAGGACGATCGAACGCAGCGCTTTAGTCACCCACGAATATGCGGCCCGAGAATCACATTGCCAAGGATGGCCGAGGGCGGATTAGAGCAACCGAATCGCGGTCACCGCGATCTGCCCACCGAAGCAGATGTCCGCATCTGCTCCCGGAGTGCGGTGGCGCAGGTTGTAGTCGCCCGCGTAGTAAAGACCGCTCTCCGCTTCGTGGCGGTAATTGAGCGGCAGGGGCTTCGGATCGAGTGGACACCAGACAACGTTGGGATCGGGCGCGTCGGGTGGCAGCAGCGGCAGATTGACGTTGTAAAACAGGCCCGGCTCAGCCGGCTTCGCGAGCAGGTCGCTGAGCACAGGTGTGATCCAACACGTCGCTCGTTGCCAGTCGAACTCGATGCCATTTTTGCGGTAATGGGAGAACGCGATTCCAGGCCAGCCGTGAAGTAAACCTTCTCGGACCGCCGCCACCGTTCCCGAATAATAGATATCCGCGCCCAAATTCGCGCCGTGATTGATGCCGCTAAGAATCCACTTCGCCTCCGGCACGGCGTGGAGCAGACCGAGCCGGGTGCAATCGGCGGGAGTGCCGTGAATTGCGAAACGGTTTTCGCCGCGGGGTTCGAGCCGAACGCCTTCACGCCAGGTGACCGCATGGCTCACGCCGGATTGCGGACCGGCCGGCGCGACGACGACCGGTTCACCCAGATTGCGAGCCGCGGCGACCAGCGCCGCGAGACCGGGCGCCTCGATGCCGTCGTCATTGGTGACGAGAAACTTCATTCGAGGCGCATGGTAACTCAGCCGGTGGCAACGAGCCAGCGGCCGTCCGGAGGGACTCGCCGCGGCGAGTCCTGCACACGCGGGAGCGCATCCCCTCGCTAGCTATCCTTCTCGACAAATGTCTTTAGGCGATCGAGCGCTTTGTCCCATTGCTGTGAGACGAGAGCGGGATACTCCTTTGCCTGCGTTGGCTTCGATTCTGTCGAAAGTCATCCGCCACCGGGATGGCGGTTGTCTTTTCGTTAGGCAGATCCTACCGCACGCCCACGGGAACGGGTTCCAGCTCGACGCCGCCGCGCGTTTGTCCGTCGGCGTCGTGATGGGTATGGCCGCTGCGCAGGAAAGGGATTTTGTCGAGCACGCGTTCCTGGAACCATTCCAGTGCCAGATAAATAACCGGCGTGATGTAAAGGGTGATCAGTTGCGAAATGATAAGTCCGCCGACGATGACCAAGCCCAACGGCTGGCGCGATGCCCCATCCGCGCCCAAGCCAAGAGCGAGCGGCACCGCGCCCATCAAGGCCGAGAGCGTGGTCATGATGATTGGCCGGAAACGTTCAATGCTTGCCTCATGAATAGCGGAGCGCCGGTCCATTCCTTCGTCCAAGCGATGGAGCGCGAAATCCACAATCATGATGCCGTTCTTTTTTACGATACCCATTAGAAGGAACAGTCCGATAATGGAATAGAGCGAAAGCGTCGAGTTAAAGAGCCATAGGGTCAGCAATCCACCAACCACCGCTGGGAACAAAGCGGAGAGGACGGTGATAGGATGCACATAGCTTTCATAGAGAATTCCGAGAATGACATACATGACGAAGAGAGCCGCGATGACAAGAAACGGGAGCGCCCCGAACAGTTGCTGAAGGACCTGCCCTTCGCCTTGGATTTCGCCTTTTACCGTCGGCGGTAGGACTTCGTCGGCGGTCTTTTGGATAAACGCAGTCACGTCACCAAGCGCTGCTCCCGGCTTAGTGTCGAAGCCGAAGGTCACGCTTGTGAACTGATCGGTGTGGTTGACGGACTGCAAACCCAGGTTGGTTTCGGATTTCGTTAGGGCTCGGACCGGGATCAATTTCGAACCGTCCGTGGACTTGATGTAAAGGTCACGCAAGTCCGACGGGCTGGAGCGCTCACTGTCTTCGGCTTCGAGGATAACCTGATATTGATCGTCGGCCTCCTTGATCAGATAAACGTAGTTTTGCGAATAGGCCGCGCGTAGAAGATTTTGCAGCTGCGTCGTCGAGACGCCGTAAAGGCTGGCGCGATCTCGCTCCATGTTGATGTCGAGGTTGGGAGTGTTGCGGAAAAGGTCGGAGCGCGGCGGCGCGGCGAAGCCACCGTAGTCACGCAGTTTGGCTTCAAGTTTATCGGCCGCGGCATACACTTCTTTGGGGTTAATGCCGCTAAGTGTGTAGGTGTAACGCCCGAAGTTACTGCCCGTCGCACCAATGTTGATTTTCAAGGCGGGCTGTGAGTTCAGTGTTGGAATAACACCGGGGATCCTGCTCGTCGCCTTGCGCAGCTCTGCCGTGACGGTTTCGATATCAGGTCGTTGGCCCACGTCTTTGAGGAACAGGACGGTAAATACGCCTGCCGTGAGTCCCGCTCGCCCGGCGATCGTGAAATACTTATCGACAGCTGGGTTGGACTGAAGAATAGGGTCAAGCTCATCCTGAAGTTTGCGCTGCAGAGCCGGCGAGGCCCCTTCCTGCACGATAAAAAATCCGCGGATGACACCGCTGTCGCCGGTCGGCAAGAGAGTAAAAGGCAGATGAGTAAAGAAGAACCAAAGCCCCACCGCGCACAGCGCAACGATCGGTCCGGCGAGCCAGCCATGATCGAGAAACCAATCGAGCGTCCGGCTATAGAAGCGCAGTGTTGGATCAAAAAAGCGAGCGTTGAGACGCTCGGTCCAGGTCTTTGTATGACCTGGCCCGCGTTCCGCCAGGAGACGCGCGCACATCAGCGGAGTAAGAGTTAACGCGACAAGGCCGGATGCAAAAATTGCAATGATAATAGTGACGGCGAACTCGCGGAAGATGCGACCGAGCAGCCCGGGCATAAATACGAGCGGGATAAAGACCGCCGCCAGGGAAAGAGTCATCGAAAGAATCGTGAAGGAAATCTCACCCGCGCTGTTAAGTGTGGCGCGGTAGATGGATTCCCCGCCTTCCGCGCGCCTAACGACGTTTTCCAGGAAGACAATGGCGTCATCCACGAGAAAGCCGATAGCCAGCGTCAAGGCCATCAAAGTCAGGTTATTGATGGAGTAACCTAGCGCCCACATACCGAGGAACGTAACCAGAAAGGAAACAGGCAATGCGACCACTGGAATAAGTGTGTCGGCGGCGCGCCCGAGAAAAATAAAGATGACCAAAATGACGAGGACGAAAGCGATCGCCAGCGTCGTCTGCACGTCCTGGACGGAATGAACGATCGTCTGCGAGCGATCGAAGACGGGGATCAACTGGATGGAGCCAGGCAATTCGAGGCGAAGCTGCGGCACCAAATCGTTGACCGATTTCGCCACCGCGACGGCGTTCGCTCCGGCCTGGCGGGAGACGGCAAGAACGATCGTGGAAGCGGGCGGGCGGAAGCCGCGCGCGAAAAAGTGGCGCGACATCCGCTCGTCCTGCACGCCGTCGGTGACTGTCGCGATATCGCGCAGGTAAACCGGAGAGTTATTCGGGCCATGCGCGATGATGAGATTGCGATAGCCTTCAGCCTCAGAAAGCTGCCCGTTAGGCCGAAGGACAAAGGAATGGGTCTTGCCATCGAACTGCCCCGCGCCCGAATAGGATGTGCTGGCTTTGATCGCCGTCGAAAGCTCGTCAAAGGTCAGGTTGCGCGCCGCCAGCGCGCCGGGGTCGACCTTGACGCGGATCGCGCCTTTGACGCCGTAGATGTTCACCTCCGAAACCCCGGGCAGAATGTTGAGGCGCTGCGAGACTTGGGAAGTGGCGTACTTGTAAAGGTCGCCATCGGTCAAGGTATCGCTCGTGAGCGCGAGATAGGTGACGGCCTGGTCGTTCGGGTTGGTCTTGACGAACGTGGGCGGGCTGGGCAGGTCGTTAGGCAACTGGCCGCTCGCGCTCTGGATGGCGGATTGCACGTCGGTCGCGGCGGAGTCGATCGTCTTCGAAAGGTCAAACTGGAGAGTGATGGAAGTGCTGCCCTGGGTGCTCGAGCTGGTCGTTAGGGCGAGGCCGGGAATTTGCGTGAACTGCTTCTCCAGCGGCGTGGCGATGGTGTTGGCCATCGTTTCGGGGTTCGCTCCCGGATAGGAAGCGCGCACCTGAATGACCGGGTAATCAACCTCCGGGAGATCATTCACGGGCAGCTGGTTGTAAGTGAGGATTCCGAAAACGGTGATGGCGACCGTGAGCAGCGTCGTCATCACCGGCCGCTGGATGAACGGTTTGGAAAGACCGGAGGAAAACTGAACGAGTTTTCCTCCCGGCGTCTTTTCGCCCTTCGCCGCAAGGGAGCGGTCGGCGGAATGGCTGTCGCCCGCGGCAGAGCTATTCCCGTTAGGGCTGGCGCCGTCGTGCCGCTTGCGTTCCTTGTCGCTCTTCCCTGCGTCAGCCATTTGTCTGAGGTTCCTGCCTAACGAAGAGTCTTGGCGCCGGATGGCCCCGGCGCTGGGGAGGCTCCTGGATTTGCCGCTTTCGCCGCCACCTTGTCTCCGGGCGCAAGCTGGAGCTGGCCCGAGACGACGACACTTTCACCGGCTTTCACGCCTTCGGTAATAACAGTTAGATCGCCTTGCACTTGACCTGGCTTGACTGACCGGAGGTCGAGGGTTGAGTCCGGCCTGACGACGAAGATGTAAGGACCCTTTTGACCGATCTGCACAGCGCTTGTCGGTACCAGTTTCGCGTCTTTCAGGTCGTCGAGGATGAGCCGGACATGGACAAATTGCGACGGCCAGAGGGCGCGGTCCGGGTTCGCCGTGACGGCGCGCGCCTTGATCGTTCCGGTGCCGGGCTGGACCGCTTGATCGAGAAAATAGAGCTGGCCCATCCGCGGCGGCACGTTGTCATCGTCCGCGTCCGTCACGACCTTGAGGGCCGGATTATCGAGGTAGCGACGGACCTGCGCGAGGTCAGGCTCCGCGATCGTGAAATCAGTGTAGATCGGGTCCAACTCCTGAATGGTCACCAGCACCGTGCCGCCCGCGCTCGCACTCCCGCCGACGATGTTGCCGACGTCGACATTGCGCAAACCGGCGGTGCCGTCGAGGGGCGAACGAATCTCACAAAAATCGAGGTTGACCTGTGCGGCGGCGAGAGCGGCTTCAGCGCTCTGGAGTTTCGCCTCGTCGCTCGTAAGGGTTGCCCGCGAGGCGTCGAACTCCTGTTGCGATATCACGTTTTTCGCCCGCAGATCCTGTTGCCGTTTGATGTTCACCAGATCGAGAGCGACCTGCGCTTTGGCTTGGGCGAGCAGACCCTTTGCCTGATCAAGCGCCGCCTGGTAGGGGCGCGGATCGATTGTAAAAAGAAGGTCCCCCTTTTTTACATCCGCACCGTCTTTGAAATTTCGCGCGATGATCTGACCGGCGACCTGCGCCTGTACTTGCACGGATTGGAATGCGGCACAGGTGCCGATTTCTTCAAGATAAAGAGGGACATCTTTTTGCACGATTTTCGCCACCGCCACCGGTCGCGGCGCGGGCGGCGGCTGCGTCTCGGTTTTCCCGCCGCATGTCCGCAGCAACAAAACGCCGACAACGACCAAAACGATCGCGCCTCCGATGTAGAGACTTTTGCGGCCGAATTTTTGATCGAGGTGCTCCACCGCTTCGCGCGTGGCGACATTCCTTTTGTTGGCAGCGATCATTTTGATGAAATTTTTTTTCTCGGATGGGCGCGACCGTTGCTGGTCGCGCTCGCCGCCTCTTCGGCCTTGGCGCGGACGCGGTCGAGCACGCGCATGCAAGTCTGCAGCTGAGCGGCCGGGATGTCTGAAATGAGTTCGTGGCGAAGCGAGTGCGCGGCGTTGAAAATTTCGCTGAGCACCGCGTCCGAGCGTGGTTGCAGATGGATTGTCTTGCAGCGGCGATCATCGGCGGAGGAACGGCGTTTCACCCAGCCTTCCTTCTCCAGCCGATGGAGCAGGCCAACCAGAGTTGGCTCCTCAACGCCGATCCGCTCGGCGAGCCCGGCCTGAGTGAGTTTTCCGTCATTGTGAGCGAGGTGACTAAGCGTGCGCCATTTCGCCTGGCTCAAGCCGAGAGGACGCAGCCGGGCATCGAGCTTGTTGCGCCAGGCGCGGGCCGCACCGTAGAGGAGCAGACCAAAGGTATCTTTGTCGAGGGCAGCCATAAAGTCGTTCGCATGCTAACGAATTTTCTCGGGCTGTCAAACGTGGTACAGTCAGGCGTCGCCGATTTTCAAAATGGCCACGCTATGGCCGCGGTAATCCTTAATCTGTAGAATCGGTTGGGTGTGGCGGGGCGCCCAGCGCTGCGATTGCTCGGCGGATTGTTCTTTGCCCGGCTGGACGAGGAGGTAACGCGCATTCAGCGGTACTTCTTCCACCTGGTCCACATAAACGATCGGCCGCCGCACATAAAAGAGGAACGGCTGGTAATCGGGATCGACCGCGTAAAGCGATTCGTTAGGCGGAATGGCGGCATTGATTTCCCCCGCGATCGGTCGCACTTTTTCGCGCCGCCGCAAGAAGGGGATGATCGCGAGCGAATAGATGAGCATCGCGCCTGTGACCGCGACTACCGTCCAAGTGATCGCTTTTCGCAGGTGCCGCGGCCAGACGAGCGCGTGCTCCCGAATGAAAATCGCGAGCAGCCAAATGGCTGGAGCGAGCAACGGCATCGTGTAACGCGGCAAGTCGCCCGGTACGAGACAAACGACGAGGAAGGGAAGTGCGATGCCTAACGATAAGGCACGGCAGAATTTTCGTTCCGCTTCGTCTTCCAACCTGCCGAAACGGGCGAATGGGAGCAGCGCCGCCCAAGGGAGCAGGTAGGCGAGGCCGCGCGGAATGTTGAGCAACCACGGACCGAGCTTGAAACCCTCGCCGGCCAAGCGTCCCGAAAACTGGCGCGACCAAACGTGCGCCGCATGGCCCGCCGGCATCATTGTTAGGCAGGGGACCGCCCAGGCTGCGAATATACCCAACATCAGAACGATGCCTGCAAGATGCGGTCCGCTCAAGAAGCGCTTCAACTCGCCGGCCTGCCACAAAACCGTCAGCACGACCGTGTAAAAGAAAACCAGATTGAGCGGCCCCTTCGCCAGCAAGCCGAGCCCAAGAAAAATCCAAGGAACAGTCCAAGCCATCCAGCGAAGGCGCGGTTCTTTCCACCAACTCAACCAGCAGATGAACGCGAGGGCGGTGAGCGAGACATAGAGCGCTTCGATCTCGATCATACGGCCCTTCTCGAGCAAACCGAAGTTCGTTAGCCACATGAGCGCGGCGGCGATCGATCCGTTAGGCCCGAGACTGCGCCGCGCGATCCCAATAAAAGCTAGAGCGACCGCGAGAACACAAAGCACAGAGGGCAGGCGCGCGCTCCATTCGTTGCGCACTCCGAGAAGCTTAAAAGAAGCTGCGACGAGCCAGTTAACGAGGGGTGGTTTGCTCAGGTAGGGCTCACTCCCCACTTGCGGCACGATGTAATTGCCGGTCGCGAGCATCGTCACGGCCGGTAAAATTCGACGTCCTTCCTCGCTCTTGATCTCGAGCGAGCCGAGCCGCGGCAGATAAATCGCAGCCCAGACCAGCAGCACTAAACGAAGCCCCCGCGCGCGCGACATCGGGTAGAATGTAGCCGGAGTCGCTGGCTGCGGCCACCGCGATGTGCTTTCGGAAATCTGAAATCGCGACGGCACGACCTTTAGGCGAGGACGGTCACTCGCCGGCGCATCGCACGCTTCAAGCTCGCCGGAGTCAGCGCCCCGGGGGAGAACTATGGCACCACAGTCAGCGTAAGATCGTTTCCGTTGCCGCCTTCGTAGTCGGCTTGGAAAGTGTTGCCGTTGGCGGTAAAAGATGAGCCGTCAGCTAGGTTGTCGAAGGCGCCAGCGATGGGTGTCGCGGCGATGTTACTAATCGCGGTAAAGACCATGCCTTGAGTTAGTCTGACCTTGCCTATACTTACGAGAGAGAAGAGCGCCCCATTGTCGATGGTCACACCATTGGCGATTACCTGATCCGCCCTGCCTTTCTTGCTGTCTAACGTGCAGCTGTAGGTAGCATCTGCTTTGAAGTTCAACGCGCTTTGGACAGTAAGGCTTCCAGGTTTGCGTGCGCCTTGCCCTGGCGCCAGGAATGCTCCCGTGCCGCCCCCAGTACCCACGATGACGGCACCGGCAATTATTCCCTTGCCTCCCAGTGTGCCGGCATCCAGTTGCACCCCTCCGGTGCCGGTTGCTGAGCCAATCTTGTTAATAATCACTAGTGCGCCATCACTCACGATTGTGCCCCCTGTGTAAGTGTTCGCTCCGCTTAGCGTCAGCACCGCGCTACCGGTTTTCGTTAGTGAACCGCCAATTTCGGGATTGAGTCCGCCATCCTGGACAATACCTGAAAAGGTTGTGTTTAGGTTATTGCTCCCGACGGCCAGATTTTGGCTTCCGAGAAATACATTGCCGCCCCCTTCCATAGACCCAATCGTGAGTCCAGGACTGCTGTGAACGCTGACGTCCAGGTTACCGTCGCCGAACAGCTCTACGCGAGCTGTCTCGCCTTTGGAAGCATTCTGAAACTCAACAACCCCGGGCCCGCCTCCATTGAGCTCGCCATCAGCAACCAGCGTCGCGTTTTTTGCGCTCGCGGTGTTAGCAAAGACCGTTACGCCGCCGCTTGCGCCGCTCACACTAGCGCCCTCGGAAGTGATCACAGCATTGCCAGCATCAGAGGTGAGAGCGAAGATAGTGCCGCCACCGACGGCGCCCGCAATGGCACCGCCCTTGTTGACAAACGTGCCGTCAGCGGCCGTTGAGTCGTTGTAGAAGAGCGTGAGGCATTCCTGCCCCCCATTGCTGACCACGCCACCATTGTTAATAAAAGTGCCGTCGCCCGCGCTCGACTTCCCCACAAAAGAAATGATACCGCTGTCTTTAGTGCTGACTGGATTGGCAAGGGTGGTGAAGACCGTCCCGGTCCCCGCGACCGCATTGTTGGAAAAGGCTATGCCTCCCTGACCGCCCGAACTATCGCAAGCGGCCACGAAGTTTTGTGTTGCGCCTGAGCTGTTCCCGATACCTTGGCCGCTCAAAGTAAGAACGGAGAAAGCCCCCGCGGGCTCGGATGTGATGCTGATGCGCTTGCGCCGGCATCGAATTCTATGCTCTTGACTTCGATGAAATCTAAAACAGAGATCGCCGTGATCGTGGAGACTCCGAACCTCGCAGTGTCCGCTGGACCGTTAGGCACAGTATTGGGCATCCAGTTGGCCGCGGTATTCCAATATCTGCTCGCGGGATTCGCAAGCCAGGTGGCACTGTCAGCGTGGCTGGACTCCACGCCTAGGGGCAAAACCAAGGTCAACGAGAATGTGACGACGAAGCCTAATTTCGTCCGTCCCTTTATCCACCGGCGGGTATGAGTTTTCGTAGGCATGATGTAAGCCATTTTGCAGAAGATCGATGTCATGGAGTCTTTAGATGTGCGTCAAGGAACGCAATCACGTCCTCTTTGTATTTGCGCGTTTTTTACCAGACCCCCGCCGTCAATGTAAAGAGGTAAAAACGAGAATCAGCGGAAGCGATTCTGCACTGATGTAATTCCAATCCAGTGGAGCAAACGAGCGCGGCCCGGGTCTTGTTTGAAAAGCGAATGTCTCAGGAGGCGCCGCCAAAGCCCAGCAGCACAAAACAAGGCCAACCGCTCGACATCGCGGGGCATCGTAGCCGGGGAGCAGACTCCGGCCATGCGATCGTGGCTCCTCTGCCTAACGAGAAGCGGGCGGAGAGCCCGTCAGTGTCGCCGCTTGCTGAAACTGGACATGCGGAAGCATGCCTTTCCGGGAGGGATGTGCTTCCGCGCCTCCAAGGCTGCGCGCTCGGGCAGCGTCGCAACTTGACGGCTTCCATCTTCAAAAGTAACTTCTGCGCCTAGTCCGTTGCTGGATTGGAGTGGGAGCCGGTGTCCCACTCTTTTTTGTCGGTGGAACCAATTTCCAATGAACGCTGAGTTTATCGCCATGCTGGATTACCTCGAGCGGGAACGCGGAATCAAACGCGCGATCCTGATTGAAGCGGTCTCGAATGCCCTCCTCTCGGCCTCAAAAAAAAGCGTCAGCGCCTCGCGCGATTTGCACATCGATATCGATCCTAGGACGGGCGAGATTCGCGCTCTCGCAAACTTGCTCGTCGTCGACAGTGTGAGCAATCCCGCGGACGAAATCTCGCTCGACAAAGCGCGCCGCATCAAACCCGACGCCGCGGTCGGAGAAGCCGTCGAAGTGGAAGTAACGCCCAAGAACTTTGGGCGCATCGCTGCGCAAACCGCCAAGCAGGCGATGATGCAACGCATTCGCCAGGTCGAGAAGGAGATGATCTACGAGGAGTTCAAAGATCGCGCGGGCGAGATCGTCAGCGGCACGGTCCGGCGCTTCGATCGCTCGGACGTCATCCTCGATCTCGGAAAATTTGAAGCGATCATGCCGCAGCGCGAACGCGTCGTGGTGGAGGATTACAATATCGGCGACCGTCTGCGCGCTTACGTGGTTGCGGTCGAGAACGGCATCCGCGGTCCCGAGATCATCATCTCGCGGAGCCATCCGAATTTCGTTAGGCGACTTTTCGAGCTCGAAGTGAGCGAGATCGCAGACGGCACGGTCGAGATTCGCGGGATTGCGCGAGAAGCCGGCTACCGGACGAAGATCGCCGTCTTCAGCGACAACGCGAAGGTCGATCCGGTCGGCGCCTGCGTCGGCATGCGCGGCTCGCGCGTCAAGAATATCGTTAGGGAGCTGAACAACGAAAAGGTCGACATCATTCGTTGGAGTTCGGACCCGAAGGAATTTGTCCTGGAAGCGCTCAAGCCCGCGAAGGTGAAAAATCTCGTCTTCGACATCGAGAAAAAAAGCGCGCGGATCTCGGTCGATGAAGACCAGCTCTCGCTCGCGATCGGCAAGAAAGGTCAGAACGCGCGCCTCACATCGCGGCTCACCGGATGGGAGATCAACATCGAAAAAGAGGCGCCGAGCACGAGTGCAGTCGAGCAAAAGGTGGCGCATGCCGCGCAATCGCTGGCGAGCGCGCTGCCGATCACCGAGGAGCAGGCGATGACGCTGGTGAAGACCGGCTTTACTAATTTGGAAGGTTTGCAAGATGCCGAGATGCAAGACCTCGTCGATATCCTGAGCGTGGACGAAGAGAAAGCGCGGGAGATCTACGAGGCGGTGCACCGAGGCGCTGAAGCGACTTAACATGGCCGTCGCGCTAAACCGCTCACGGCCATGAGCAGAATCAGAATTTTAAATGGCAACGAAAACGACGAGCAAAACTGCGGCGCGCAAAGCGCCTGCGCGCAAGACGGTCAAAAGCGCCGCTCCTGCCAAATCGTCGACTCGTGCGGGCGCGGCTGCTAAGCCCGCGAAATCGGCCCGCAGTTCCAAGAGCAAAGCTGAAGATCCAATGACGACTGCTGCTCCCATCGACGAGACTACGCCCGAGGTCGCGAAGCCGGTTACGCCAACACCCGTCGGCGCGGAGCCAGCGACTGCTTCGAAGCCATCCGTCCCGGCGACGCGATCGGCCTTCGCGCCGATAACCGCCCGCAAACCCGCCGCGCCGGCGCCCGCTCCAGCGGCTCCTGCGCCACCCCCTGCGAAGCCGGCCGCTGAAGCCGTTTCGCTGATCGATCCGCAAATGCCGAGACCGAAGCGTGCGGTTTCCGACGCAACGGTGAGGCGTTCCGTTCTCCCGCCGATTTCTAAAATTCGCGAACCCCAGGTAGCCCCCGAAGCGGTCACGGTTCCTCCGACGCCGCAGGCGGACGTTCCTTCAGACACCATCGACATCAGCGCCGAAGCAAGCGAAGTCGCTGAGGACGGCCGGCCGATTATTCACATCAAGCCGCCGATCGTGGTCAAAGATCTGGCCAGCCAGCTCGGCGTGAAAAACTTTCAGCTCATCAAAGAGCTGATGGACGACTTCAATATTTTCGCGAACCCGAACCTGACGGTGGAGCCGGAAGTCGCGACGAAAGTTTGCGAGAAACACGGCTTCGTTTTCGAGATGGAGCGCCGCGAAAAAGGGGGCGGCGTCCACCGAGTCGAGCAGGTCGTCGTCGCGCCGCCGCCGCCGGTCATCGAGAAGGAAGAAGAACTCAAACTGCGCGGGCCGATCATCACCTTCATGGGCCACGTCGATCACGGCAAAACGTCGTTGATGGATGCGATCCGCAAAACGCGCGTCGCAGCGGGCGAAGCGGGCGGCATCACCCAGCACATCGGCGCTTACACGGTGGACTACAAAGGGACCCGCATCACATTTCTCGACACACCCGGCCACGCAGCTTTCACCGCGATGCGCGCTCGCGGCGCGGAGGTGACCGACATCGTCGTGCTCGTGGTCGCGGCCGACGACGGCCTCATGCCGCAGACGGTCGAAGCGATCAATCACGCCAAAGCCGCACCGCATGTGAAGATCATGGTGGCGGTGAACAAGATGGATTTGCCCGGCGCGAATCTCGACCGGGTGAAACAGCAGCTTCAGGAACGCGAGCTGACTCCGGAGGATTGGGGCGGCGAGACCATCGTCGTGCCGGTTTCGGCGACCAAAGGTACCGGTGTGGACGAACTGCTCGAAAATATGGCCGTGCAGGCGGAGGTGATGGAGTTAAGAGCGTCTCCGACCGCGACTCCGCGCGGCACCGTGATTGAAGCGCAAGTCGAGTCGGGCCGCGGCCCCACCGCAACCGTTATCGTGCAGATGGGGACGTTGGAAGTCGGCGAGCCCTTTATCTGCGGCAATTTCGGCGGCAAGGTGAAGTCGTTGGTCGACGATCGCGGGAAGCCAATCAAGTCAGCCGGTCCTTCCACCCCGGTTAAAGTTTTAGGATTTACCGGCTTGCCTAACGCCGGCGACGAATTCCTCGTCATGGAATCGGAGAAATTCGCCAAGACTTTGAGCGAAGAGCGGCTCGCTACCAGGCGCACTGAGAAATTGAGCATTCCGCAGCGGGCCACACTCGAGAGTCTGCTCGAGGCGGCCGACGGCAAAAAGGTTTTGCGCCTCGTTTTGAAATGCGACGCGCAAGGCTCGCTCGAAGCGCTCGTCGCGTCGTTAGGCCAGATCGAGAGCAAGAAGATCGATCTCGAGATGATCCACGCTGGCGTCGGCCCGATCTCCGAATCCGATATTTTGTTGGCCAGTGCCTCGAACGCCGTCGTGGTCGGTTTCAACATCAAAGTCGAGAGCAACGCCGTCACCGTCGCGAAGCGCGAAGGTGTGCAAGTAAAACTTTACAGCATCATCTACGAGTTGATCGACCAGATGAAGGAAGCGATGGCCGGCCTGCTCGATCCGGAACATCGCGAGACCGTCATCGGCCACGCCGAAGTGAAACAGGTCTTTCAATTGAGCCGCGGTATTGTTGCCGGCTGTCTGGTCACCGATGGTCGCATCAGCCGGACGGGCCGGGCGCGCGTCCTGCGGCGCCGCCAGCCGGTTTACGACGGCGGGCTTTCGACACTGCGACGTTTCCAGGACGACGTGAAAGAAGTCCGCGTCGGGCTTGAGTGCGGCATCAAGCTGGGAGACTTCAACGAATACCAAGTCGGCGACATCATCGAGTGTTACCAGCTCGAACAGGTCGCGCAGAAGCTCTGAAGAAGAAGTTGAGAGATGAGAGGTGAGAGACGGAAATTTGCGGCCGCTTTCTCTCAACTCTCAACTCTAAACTTTCCCAATGAAACATCGATTGCTGCGCGTTAACGAACTTCTGAAACGGGAGCTAAGCTCATTGCTCGTGCGAGAGATGACCTTCGAAAATCTGCTCGTGACGGTGAACCACGTTGACGTCACGCCTGACCTGAAATCGGCGCACGTTTACATCAGCGTTCTTGGCTCCAAAGGACGCAAAGAAGTTCTTCCGAAACTGGAAGCCAGCCGCGCCGCGCTCCAGGCTGATCTCTCGAAACACGTTGTCTTGAAATACACGCCGCACCTTGTTTTTCACCTCGACGACTCGATCGAGCGCGGCTCCCGCGTCCTCGAGATCCTGCAGGAAATAGAACCTGCTTCCGCCAACGAAACCGACGCATGAACGCCACCACCATTGCACCTGCGGCTGACACAATCGCTTCACCAGCCAGCCTAACGAACTCGACCTTTGCCGAAATCGCGCAGGTTTTACGCCGGCACGACTCCTTTGTCGTGCTCAGTCACGTTCGTCCCGACGGTGATGCGCTCGGCAGTCAGATCGCGATAGGCCTCGCGCTCCAGCAACTCGGCAAGCGGGTGAAAGTCTGGAACGAAGAAGGATTGCTCGAGAAGTTTTCCTTCCTCCCGGGCGGCGAACTGGTGAGCCTGCCGCCTAACGATTCGGAGGACTTCGACGTCGTCCTCGCGCTCGACACCGCCACGCGGCAGCGCCTCGGCGACAACGTTCTCGCCGCGATCGGCAGCGCCAAAGTTTGGATCAACATCGATCATCACCCGAGCAACCCGCGCTACGGCGACCTCGTGCACATCGATTCGATCGCGCCCGCGACGGGGCAGATTTTGTTCGAGCTCCTGCGAAGTCAGGACCTCCCGCTCGACGAAGCGATCGCGGAAAATCTTTTTGCCGCGATCTCGACCGACACTGGCTCTTTCCAATATCCCAACACCACGGCGCGCACTTTCGAGATCGCGGCGGACATTCTGCGTTGCGGCATCGACGTAGGCCGCTTGAGCCAGCAACTCTACGAAAGTTATCCGCGCCGCCGCATCGAGCTGCTGCGCGTGCTCCTCGACCGCATGCGTTTCGACGCCGACGGCAAAGTCGCAAGCTTCAGCCTGCCGCTCGCCACGGCTAACGAACTCGGCGTTATTCCCGAGGACAACGAAGGTTTGATCGATCATCTCCGCGCCATCGAAGGCGTCATCATCGCGGCCTTTTTCGAAGAACTGGAGGATGGCAAAGTGCGGGTGAGCATGCGCTCGAAGGATGAGCGCGCCGATGTGTGCGAGATCTGCTTCCGCTTCAAAGGCGGCGGCCACAAGCTCGCGGCGGGCGCGCGCGTGCTGGGCACGCTGGATGAAGTGGCAGAGCGAGTGCTCGAAGCGGCGGTCGAAGCGGTGAAGGCGATAAACGATTAGGAGCTTCGTGAATGAGCGCAAAGTTGTCATCCCGAGCGCGGCGAGGGAACTCACAGGCGTCTCCAAGCTTTTGACCGCGGGGAGCGCTCAGCGCTGCTTGTGAGGTCCCTCGCTTCGCTCGGGATGACAGTTCTTTGCTTTTACTCGCCATGTCCTTAACCGCCACGCCCGACGGAGTCCTCCTCGTCGACAAAGCCCCCGGCATGACTTCGCACGACGTCGTCGCACTCGTTAGGCGACAGCTCCAGATCAAGAAAGTTGGCCATTGCGGGACACTCGATCCCATCGCGACCGGGCTTCTCATTCTGACTCTCGGCCGCGGCACGAAAATTCAGGATCTGATCATGAGCGAGGACAAGGAGTACGTTGGCACTCTTTCGTTAGGCAAAACCACCGATACTCAAGACCGCGCCGGCCAGGTCACCGAGGAGCGGCCGATTCCGGAATTGACCGAGGAAAATATCGCAGCGGCCTTCGCGAAATACCGCGGCGATTTTTATCAGATGCCGCCGATGGTCTCTGCGATCAAGCAAGGCGGCGTCCCGCTCTACAAGCTGGCGCGCCAAGGGAAGACGGTCGAGCGCGAGCCGCGTCTCGTCCACGTTTACCGCTACAGCATCGATCGAGTCGCTACGCCCGAGATCGATTTTACCGTCCTCTGCAGCAAAGGTTTTTACGTCCGCACCTACGCGCATGACATCGGCGCTGAACTCGGCTGCGGCGCGCATCTCAAGGAATTGCGCCGCACCCGCTCCGGCCGCTTCGATCTCGCGCGCGCGATCACAGTGGAGCAAATCAAGACCGCTCCCCCGGTCGAAATCCTGGAGAAAATTCTGACCCTGCCGGAAGTTTCCCGGATGCGCGGCGCCTAACGAACGCAAATGCGCGTCCTACGGTCCATCCCGGAGCTGGCGCAAATTCCCGGGCCGGTCTTTCTTGCGATTGGCGTTTTCGATGGCGTCCACCTCGGGCACCAGGCCGTTATTTCCACGGCCGTCCGCCACGCCGCGGAAGCGGCTGGGACCGCGGTCGTCGTGACCTTCGATCCGCATCCGGCGAAATTCCTACGGCCGCAGGAAAGCCCGCGCCTGCTCACCGCCACCGCGCACAAGATCGCGCTCATCCGCCAGCTCGGAGTGTCGCATTTGCTCGTGCTCAAGTTCGATCAGGAAATGGCCTCGACCCCGCCTGCCGAATTCGTTAGGCAATTGGTCACCACGGCGCGGCCGTTGCGGGAAATTTGCGTCGGCCAGGAATGGTCCTTCGGGAAAAATCGCGCGGGCAATCTGGCGCTGCTCGAAAAGCTGGGCGGGGAATTGGAATTCCGCGTCGTGGGCGTTGAGCCGATCATGTCGGGGGAGATAATTGTGAGCAGCACCGCGATCCGCAAAGCCGTCGAGATCGGTAATTTTGCCGGCGCGACGCAGATGCTCGGACGCGAATACACTATTCTCGGAACGGTGGAGAGCGGCAGCCAGATGGGCCGCAGTCTTGGTTTTCCAACCGCGAACCTCAGTGCGCATAGTGAACAATTTCCGCCTAACGGCGTTTACGCGGCTGAGGCGCAGCTCGAGGGGAAGCGGCTCCGCGGGGTAATCAATCTCGGAGTGCGTCCGACGGTTGCGGATGGTTCACCGGCGCGCGTCCTCGAACTGCACCTCTTCGATTTCGCCCGCGACATTTACGGGAGCGATATCGAAGTGCGGTTTCTGCGCTATCTGCGCCCGGAGCAAAAGTTCCAAAACCTGGCCGCGCTCCGCGCCCAGATCGCGCGCGACGTGGAAGCGGCGCAGCACGCCTTCTCAGAAGGCTGCCGCTGACTATCGTTAGGGGCGTTCATCGGGAAAGCGGTGGCGTTACGCAGCGACTGTGAACACGGAGGACTGGGTAGCGCATGCGTCTCGCGTGCTGGTTGCGGTGTTCCACCGCAACGAAATTTTGGAAAACGGCACAATTCTCGCGACGGCGGCGCATTAAGAAAAGTTCGTCGCCGCGGGACGCATGCGCTACCCGGCATTCGTCACGACGTATAGGACGTATCCCTCCGCGGAGATGCTTCAGCCTAATGTCTCTGCGCGCGCCTGAAAATAGGCGACACTGGCGGCGACTGCGGTGACGACAACGCCGCAGAAAATCGCCACCACGTAAAGAATCCAAAGCGGCATCGCGGCGAGATCATTCACAGCGGAAACTAAAAAGCGCCCGCCGCCGGAGACCAAGTAGGTGACGACGCAGGCGAGCAACGTGACGCAAAGTAGGATCGCACCGCGGAAGGAACCGCCGGCCGCGCGCCGCGGCGGCAGTTTCTGGACAAGCTGAGCAGTGAAGCCGCCGTCGTCGATGTAGGGCGACTCCTCGTGCAAACGCGCCTCCAGCCAATCTTCCTGAAACTGTTCTTCCATTGTTAGGCTGCCCCCCAGGCGGCCAGCGTTTTCTTTAGCTTCTCCCGGCCGCGCAAGACATTCGTCTTAACGGTGCCGAGGGGAATCTCGAGCACACGTGCGGCTTCATCATGCGATAAGCCGTTTTGACAACAAAGCAAAATCGCGGAGCGCTCGTGGAGCGGCAGGAGCTGAAGTGCGTGCATGAGATCGTGCTTTAATGCCAGGTCCGTGGTCTGCGGATCCTCTTGCGCTTCGAGCAGCGTCTCATCGATCCCGACCAGCTCTTTGCGTTTGCGCGCGTCCTCGCGAAAACAGTTGTAAGCGATGCGATAAAGCCAGGTGGAAAACTTCGCTTCGCCGCGAAAACTGCGGATGTGCTTGTAAGCGCGGAGGAAAGTCTCCTGCGCGAGATCGTCGGCCAACGCGAGATCGCTCCGAGTAAGTTGCCGCAACAAGCCGCGAATCGCCGACTGGTGATTTCGCACCAGTTCGGCGAAGGCGTGATGATCATCATCGACGAGGACACGCGCGACGAGGTCAGCATCGGTCAGTGGCACACGCCGAGGTTACACCCGAGGGGAAGGGGGCTCCTGGCGCAGGTCGAGCCTCCAGAAAATCACGTAGCCAACTCCGATCATGAAGGGGATGACGCCGATGCTCCAAGCTCCACCGTCCCAATCGTTGCAGGCGCCGAAGAAGATCATTACCCCGAGGCCCACCAGGAGCCACTTGATGCCGCGGCGCAAATCAGACCGTTGCCTAACGACTGGGGGCGGGTTGAGCAGAGCCTCCGGCACCGGTTGTCCTTTTTCCACCATCATGCGGACGGTTTTGTGCATGGCGCGGTTCTTCGAAAAACTGAAGTAAAGAATCACCGCGACGATCAGGACCGGCATGCCGAAGATGGCGAGGAAGACGATGAACACGATCGGCAACGCGATCCACGATGAGTCGTCGTCGTTGCCGGAGTGATGCCGATTACTCGCGAAATCAAAGTGCCTGCGAATTTTCTTCTCTATGACACTGTCGATGGCGTCGTCGGCGCTCGGGGTGGAGGAGGTGGAAACTGTGAGCGTGACCGAATTAGCGGGCGTCGCGGTTGCGGTCGCGCTCGCGGTAGGGTTGGCGACCGGTGGCGGCGGAGCGGGGATTGCAGGAGAGGCCACGGGAGCAGGCGCGGCCGCGAATGGAGTCGCCGTGGCAGCGAAATTCGGCGGCGCGGTCGGCGATGGCGTCTGCGCAAATGCGCTGAGGGCAAGGAGAGAGCAGAAGATGGTAGCGATGGTGGTTTTCATATTGATCCTTTGTCATGGGATGCGGCCGAGGCGCTTTTTGGATTCAACTTTCGTCACGGGGAAGGAACTTTGGCGGGCTCCTTAAAAATGGCGCCATGCAAATTCGCGACCGGACCCACTCTTCAGATACTTCTCGAAGTTGATCGCCTTTTGTTCGGAGCGAAATGAAATCGCAGTTTCGATTCGCCAAGGGTGAGACTTCGCGGTGTGGGTGCATTCGCCGCGGTTATGCTGGGCGAGGGGCTGCTGCAGGTCGCTCGTCACGCCCGTGTAGTGTTTCGAGGAGTTTTCTTCGCTAACTGGAGCGGGTGACGAGACTCGAACTCGCGACGTCCTCCTTGGCAAGGAGGTGCTCTACCACTGAGCTACACCCGCAGCCCGCCGGAATTCGGCGGATAGCAATAATGTCCACCGCCTCCCGGCGCGCAAGAGGGAAATGCCGGGCGCGAACGACTGTATCCCGACTGCAAATTCCCGCAGTTCGCTCGCATTTGACGCCGCATGCTAGAATCGCACATGCTCACTCTTCACCCATCAGCCAGCGCGCTCTTCGCCCTGCAAACCCTCATCTCGGCCTTCTTCGCCATCCTTTTCGTCCAATCCGGCATCGATAAAATCCTCGATCGCGCCGGCAACCTCAGTTGGCTCACCCGTCATTTTGCAAAGAGCCCGCTCGCCGGAATGGTCCCGATTCTTCTCGGGATCATCACAATCATGGAGCTGGCCGCCGGCGCCCTCAGCGCGGTCGGCTGTCTGCTCGTTCTCGTTAGGCGCGATTCCACAATCGCCTTTTACGGGGTGGTGCTCTCCGGCCTTGCTCTGCTCGCGCTCTTTTTCGGTCAGCGGATGGCCAAAGAGTATCCCGGTGCCGCCACGCTCGTCCCATATTTCCTCGTCGTGATCGCCGGCGTAATCTGGCTCGGCTAGGTATGTCGCCCACCGCTCGCGATGCGCTAGCACCGAGAGCGGCATTCTGAAGATAACCCGTGTTGAAACCCGATGCCCCCAATGCCGTTGCCGGGCCGGCTTCTCCGCGCGAGATTCCGCCCATGGTCAACATCTCGATTCAGTACACTGGTGGACTCCATTGCGACGCGATTCACGAGCCCTCGAAGGCAAGAATCGAGACCGATGCGCCGGCCGATAATCAGGGGAAAGGCACGGCCTTTTCGCCCACTGATCTGGTTGCGACGGCACTCGGCACCTGCGTCGCGACGACGATGGCGATCGTCGCCGAACGGCACGAGGTCGAGCTGAAGGGGATGACTGTGAAGGTGGCGAAGGAAATGGCGAGCGACCCCCGCCGGATCAGCCGCCTAACGACTGAAGTACACGTGCCGCTGCCGGCCGATCATCCGCAGCGCGCGCTTCTCGAGCAGACGGCGATCGGTTGCCCGGTGCACCGCAGTCTCGCGGCGGAGATGGCGCGTCCGACGCAATTCTTCTGGGAAGGCTAGCTAACTTGTCATCCCGATCCGGCGAAGCGCGGAGAAGGACCTCGCAACTGCAATGGCCGCTTCCTTTTGTCGTTAGGCGAAGATTGCAGCGGTGAGGTCTCTCGCCGTCTGCGCGACTCGGAATGACACGTTCGTCAGGCGCGTTTCTTCTTCCCTTGCGGCCCGTCGAGGAGCGCGGCGTAATTGTGCGGCTTGCGATTTTTCCAGCTGCGCTTGTGATAGGCGTAGCCGGCGATAAGCGGTAGCGCCAGTGTCGCCTCGGCGTACACCATCTGCTCCGCGCCCAAATCCACTTTTCCCCAGGAGTTCGCCTCTTTCAGGGTAGAACCGGAGAGCGCGCCGTCGCGATCGTCCGCCACCGTGATCTGCACTGCGTACTTGTGCATACCGACATCGAACCCGAGGTAGTCGCCCGCGACCACCGTGTCCTGCGCAAAGTTCTTCGGCACGCCGCCGCCGATCATGAGCAGGCCGCTCTGCTTCGAGTCGACCTTTACTTTTGTCAGCTCCAGAAAATCCTTCGCCGAGTCGATGCTCAGGTGTTTATCTGGATTTTTAAACTGATGATGAATCAAGCCAAACCCCGCGCTGCAATCGCTGAAGGCCGGGCAGAAAATCGGCACGCCCTTTTCGAAAGCTGAGAGCACGACCGAGTTCTTCGTCTTGCCGCGCTTTTGCAAATAGAGGCCCATCTCGCGAATGAACTCGCGCGATGAGTAAGGCCGCGGCTCGAGAGAATCCGCAATTTCTCCTGTGGTCGCGTCGCAAATGCGGAGCTGATCTTCGTCGATATAAGTATCGTAGATGCGATCTATCGCGAGCTTCCGCAGGACTTCGTCGCTCATGAAAACGTCGCCCTGATAATGCTTGTAACCGAGTGCTTCGAAGAAGTCCTGATCGACGATAATCGCCCCCGTGGACACGATCGCGTCCACCATGTTGTTCTCGATCAGATCGACGATGACCTGTTTCAAGCCGGCCGAGATGAGCGAGCCGGCGAGGCAGAGAATGATCGCGCAGTTTTTCTCCTGCAACATCTCGTCGTAGATGCGGGCGGCGCGCGCCAGATCGCGTGCGGAAAACGCCATCCTGCTCATCGCATCCACGAGCGGGACGACATTGTGCTTCTTGATGTCGATGTGTTCGACCAGATCGACGAGGAGATCGGATTTTTTAGGTTTCATACGGCGGAGGATAAGCTTCCAGCCTGTCTCGGCCGGCGGGCTTCTAGCCTGCCGGAACACCGCCAAGTTGCAAACCGGCAACGGCCGGCAAGATGCCCGCCGGGCGAGTTAGACTGGAAGTCTGACTTCCGGATACAACCACTGCATGTAATCGGCCACGCCGGCTTCGAGCGAGAATTCCGGTTCGTAGCCTAACGAGCGCCGCACATTCGTGAGATCAGCTTCGGTGTGATTCTGATAATGGGCATGCGGGTTGTCGAAATACTCCGGCTCGAAATTCGTGCCTAACGAATCGTTGAGGATCTCGATCAATTCGTTGAACGTGCGCGCCTGGCCAGAGCCGAGATTGTAAATCCCGCTCTCTCCGGCTTCCTGGGCGCGCAGCGTCCCTTGCACGATGTCCTTCACGTAAACGAAATCGCGCTTCTGCTCTCCGTCTCTGAAGATGCGAGGTCGCCCGCCCTCCTTCATCTGCCGAGCGAGATGCAAAATCATACTCGCCGGCATTCCTTTGTGGGCTTCGCGCGGACCGTAAACATTGAAGTAACGTAGCCCAACAATCTTCCATGCCGGATCATCGGCCGCGCCGCGCCGCGCCAGGTTATCCATGATCGCTTTTGAGAAAGCATAAACGTTGGCCGGCGCCGCCTGGTCTCCTTCCCTGTTCACTCCGCTGGCCGCTCCGTAAGTCGCCGCCGAGGAGGCATAGACAATTAGCGTCTCGTTAGGCCGCGCAAACGCGAGCAGTCGGCGAAAGCTTTCGACGTTATCGTGCACCTGCGCGAATTGGTCGTGCACGGTCGTATCGGTGATTGAGGCGAGATGAAAAAGCGCGTCGAACTTCTGCTCGCCAAACTGCGCGTGCCAATCGAGCGTCGCCAGATTTTGCGCAACGACATCGCCGCGAAAGCCGCGCAAGTTTTTAAAGTCACCCGAGCGAAAATCGTCAATCACCGTTAGCCGCGCCTCGGGATATTTCTCCTGGAGGGCGAGCACAAGATTAGAGCCGATGAAGCCGGCGCCGCCGGTTACGAGCAGGTTGTTGGGTGAATTTTTCAAAACGCGGCAAGGAATTCCGGAAGGCTGACAAATAGAGCTTGAGCGGGGAAGCGCAAGCGGCTACTTCTGCGCCAGTTCTTTGCGAGTTTGATCAGTGGATCGGCGCGAGAAATCCCGTGTGAATCGGGAGCAGTTGCGCTGCTGTAACTGGATACGACTTCCCAGGAGCCAATCGTTAGGCGCGGAATCAACCGATGCCGGCGGTGAAGGCGGGAAGAAGGTGTGCGTGAGTCGTTAGCGAACGCCGCAAGCCAGGAGCCAGAATATTTGCCCGCTCCACCTCATTCGTGCCGCCGCGTGTGCGGGCCGGCACGACAAAACTTCTTCGCAGAAAAGAAGAATGAGAGTCGTGGATGAAGCGCCGGCAGGTGACGAGTCCGCCTCTCGATACTGGAGGTAGCTTGTCATGTTTGGATTCAAAGGTCGGGCCGCCGGCGCGGTGACTCTGGGTAGCGCACTCGTCGCGAGTGCTGGTTTTGGCGTCTCGCAAAAACAGTCTTTCATGCAGTTGCATGGTGCTCGTTGGGATGGCGCTTGCAGAAAGTTCGTCGCACTGGAACAGCGCGACCAGCACGCGAGACGCATGCGCTACCCGGCGCTCTGCGCTGCGAGCGTTTTGTTTTTCCTAGCATCGTTAGGCACGATAGGTGCCCAGGATGCCATCACCTCTCCCGACACAGCGGAAATTGTCGTCAGCGCGACGCGCATCCCCACGCCCGAGGAAGAAACGCCGGCGAGTGTCAGCGTCATCACCGCAGATGATTTCGTGGAGAAACAAACGGAGCGTGTCGGCGATGCCCTGCGCCAGGTGCCCGGGCTCTCGGTCGTGCAAAGCGGCACCGCAGGCCAGCTCACGTCTGTCTTTACGCGCGGCCTGCGCAGTGAACATACACAGGTGTTGATCGATGGCGTGCCGATCAACCAAGGCCTCGCCGGACTGTTCAACTTCGCCGATCTCACGGTCGATGACCTCGACCGCATCGAAGTGGTGCGAGGCCCGCAGAGCACGGTCTATGGACCGCGCGCGCTCGCCGGCGTCATCCAGCTCTTTACGAAGCAGGGTGAGGAAACGCCCGCGACATCGCTCAGCCTCGAAGGCGGCAGCTACGACACGTTTCGCGAAACGCTCAGCAGCTCCGGTAAAATTGGGGAGGTCGATTACTCGTTCGGCGGCAGCCGGCTCGATACGGATAATGCGCGGCCAAACAATCAATACCGGCTCTCCAGCACAGTCGGCACCATCGGCTGGTCGCCTAACGAGACTCTGCGCCTGAGCAGCCTTTTCACCTACTCGCTCGCCGACACGGGAAATCCCAACACCATTTTCGATCCGAAACCGCTCGACAATTTCCTGACCGAGCGCTGGCTGATCGCGCCGCACCTCGATTGGAAACCATCGGACGAATGGGAGCACAAACTTATCATCGCCTACGATCACGAGCGGCAGGTGAACGATCCAAACGAAGATGGTTTCGTCGGCCCGACCCGAGCGTTGTTCGAGCGCCTAACGATTGATTATCAGAATGATTTTCGGCCCGCGCCTTGGCTGACGCTCACTTCCGGCTTCTTCTTCAGCGACGTCGAAGCCGGCCAGGAGCGTCCCTTCGTTTCGCAAGCTTTCGGGCCGCAACCGACCTTCATCAGCGATCACACGCAGGTGCGCGCTGTTTTTTTGGAGGCGAGCGCGACGCCTCTCACCGGCTTGAACCTCGTGGCCGGCGGGCGCTTCGACGATTTTAACCAGTTCGGCGGCATTTTTACTTACCGCTTCGCCGGCAGTTATCGGATCGCTCCAAGCAACACGATTCTGCACGCCAGCGTCGCAACCGGATTTAGTCCGCCGAGCAGTCAGGACAAAATTTTTGGCAACAACTTCAATCTCGAACCGGAAAAGGACCTCGGCTGGGAGATTGGAGTCGAGCAGCGGGGCTGGGACGACCGGATCAAAGTCGCAGCGACTTACTTCCACAACGACCTAACGAACTTGATCGGCTTCAACGGTCTTTTCGACACTTTGAACCTGGGCGCGGCGCGCACCCAGGGAGTTGAGACGGAATTGCGCTTCCGGCCGATCGACGATCTGCTTTTTTCCGCCAGCTACACCTATCTCGACGCACAGAATACCGGGAGCAGCGACATCTCGCAGCTGCCGGACGCGCGCCTGCCGCGACGCCCACGACAGGAGGTTTACGTCTCAGGTTCCTATCTCTGGTTCAAAAAATTGCGCACCACCGCGGAGGCGAAATGGGTCAACGCGCGCGAGGATATCGATTTCAGTACGTTCCAAACGCCGCCACCAAATTTCGACATCGAAGATTACTCGTTCATAAACTTCGCCGCGGAATATCAGGTCAACGCGCATCTCACGATCTTCGGCCGGGTCGATAACCTAACGAACGAGCATTACTCGGAGGTTTTTGGATTTCCGGCGCTGGGCCGAGCGGCCTATGGGGGAGTGCGGCTCTCTTTCTAAGCGGTGGTCTCCTTGAAAGCGGGTCGCGTCACTGGTAATCGCAGAGCGTGGATTCGTTGCACATAGGACTTATTGGACTCATAGGACTTATGGCTGGCGCGGCGATCGCAGGCGCCGTTTTTTTTCTGACGCGCCGGCGCGAGCTCATCCAGCGCTTCGAGGCGCTCGATCGCACCCAGGAGCGCGAGGAGCGGCTGCGCCGCGAAGAGGCGGCGCGCAACCGCGAGGAAGCTGCACTCAGCGCCAGAGCGCAGCGCGAAGAATTGAGCAGCGCGCTGCAAAAGCTCGGCGAAACGAATCTGCAATCGATCGCAGAAATCGGCGCGATCCTGAAAGGGCAGCTGGAAACTGTCTCGCAGCAAACCGGAAAGCTCACAGAATCGAACGAAGCGCGTCTCGATAAGCTACGCGCCGTCGTCGATGACCGCCTCAAGCAGTTGCAGGAAGACAACGCGCGGCAGATCGACAAGATGCGCGCGACTGTCGACGAGAAACTCCAAGGCACTCTGGAGAAGCGCCTCGGCGAATCGTTCCGAATGGTGAGCGAGCGTCTCGAGCGCGTACACCAGGGCCTCGGCGCCATGCAGCAGCTCGCGAGCGACGTGGGCGGATTGCAGCGCGTCCTCACCAATGTAAAAACGCGCGGCGGCTGGGGCGAAGTGCAGCTCGGCGCGCTCCTCGAGCAGATGCTCACGCCCGACCAGTTCGCGCGTAATGTGAAGACACGCGAGGGCAGCGGCGAGATGGTCGATTTCGCAATCAAGCTGCCTGGAGATGAAAATGGCGCACCGGTTTGGTTGCCGATCGACGCGAAGTTTCCAATCGAGGATTATCAGCGACTGCTCGTCGCGCAGGAAACGGCCGATCTGGCGGCGACGGAGGAAGCGATGAAAGGTCTCGAAACGCAACTGCGCAAGAGCGCGAAGGACATCTGTGGGAAATATATCAATTCGCCGCGCACGACCGATTTCGCGCTTATGTTTTTGCCCACTGAAGGGCTTTACGCGGAGGCAATCCGGCGCATCGGGCTGGTCGAACAAGTGCAGCGCGATTGCAAAGTGGTTTTCGCCGGCCCGACCACGCTGGCGGCTTTGCTCAACAGCCTGCAAATGGGTTTCCGCACCCTCGCGATTCAGAAGGGTTCGAGTGAAGTGTGGAACCTGCTCGCTTCTGTGAAAACGGAGTTTGGAAAATTCGGTGGCCTGCTCGATGGCGTGAGGAAAAAACTCGATCAAGCATCGACACAACTCGAAGACGTGTCGCGCAAGTCGCGCACGATCGAGAAACGCCTTAATCAGGCCGAGAAGCTTCCCGCCAATCCACAGCCGATGCTCCCGGAATTAATCCCAGCCGAAGACGAGGAAGAAGAGGAATTCTAATCCTGTCGTGGCGACCCTCTGCATATTGTCGTTTGACGATTTTATCTAAACTGTAATTGTATTAATTACAGATTCGAAAACACAGACCGACTATGAGCACACAGAAAATTGCACTTATCACCGGGGCGAACAAAGGAATTGGGCTCGAAACCGCCCGCCAATTGGCCCAAAAAAACATCACCGTCCTGATCGGCGCCCGCGACGAAGCGAAAGGCGAAGAAGCCATCGCGGAGCTGCGCAAGGAAGGCTTCGAAGCGCGCGCGATAGCGATCGACGTGACGAAATCCGAGAGCATCCGCAAAGCGGCGGCGCAGGTGGAGAAGGAGTTCGGACATCTGGATATCCTCGTGAATAATGCGGGCGTGATGCTCGACGACGAGGACCGCAAAGTGAGTGAGCAATCGCTCGATGTCTGGCGCGACACCTTTGGGACGAACTTTTTCGGCCTCATCGAAACGACCCAGGCATTTCTACCGCTGCTCCGCAAAAGCGATGCGGGCCGGATCGTGAATCTCTCCAGCATCCTCGGCTCGATCACGCTCCACGCGAAGCCGGGCTCGCCCATCTACGATAGCAAAACCACGGCCGCTTATAGCGTTTCAAAATCGGCCGTTAATGCTTACACCGTGCAGCTCGCCCGCGAGTTGAAGGACACGAAGGTGAAAGTGAATGCGGCCCATCCCGGCTGGGTGAAAACGGACATGGGCGGAGAGGGCGCGTCCATGGAAGTCTCGGAAGGCGCGAAAACCGGCGTCGCCCTCGCGACCTTGGTCGCAGATGGACCGAGCGGCACATATCAGCACATGGGAAAGGATCTGCCGTGGTGACGACGGACGACTTCCTCGAAGAGGTGGCCGCGGCGGTTCAGCCTAACGACGACCGTTTGCTCGACGCCTACTCGCAGACGGTGGCGGCGGTGGTGAATCGCGTGGCGCCGAGCGTGGTCAATATCCGCGTGCGCAGCGCCGAACGCGGACAGGGCGGCGGCTCCGGATTTATCATCGCGCGCGACGGATTTATCCTAACGAACAGCCACGTCGTCCATGACGGCCATGAACTGGAGGTCACGTTGCACGATGGCCGCGTTTATCCCGCGGAGCTTATCGGGACCGATCCGGAGACGGATCTCGGCGTCGTCCGCATCAACGCCCCTGACATTCAGCATGCACGGCTGGCGGATTCGTCGGCCATTCGCGTCGGCCAGATCGCGATCGCGGTCGGCTCGCCCTACGGTTTTCAACAGACCGTGACGGCGGGAATCGTGAGCGCGCTTGGTCGCTCCATGCGCTCGGAATCCGGTCGGTTGATGGACGAAATCATCCAGACGGACGCGGCGCTCAATCCGGGAAACTCCGGCGGACCGCTTCTGAATAGCGCGGGCGAGGTGATCGGCGTGAACACCGCGGTGATTCTGCCGGCGCAGGGAATTTGTTTCGCGATCGCGAGCAACACCGCGCATTTCGTGGCGGGGTGGCTGATCAAAGAGCGCCGCATTCGACGCAGTTCGATCGGCGTCGCGGGGCAAAATGTGCCGCTCCATCCGCGCGTCGTGCGGTTTCACAAACTCGCAGCCGATCGCGGCGTGCTCGTGCAGGAAGTGGAGGCGGGCAGTCCGGCCGCACTCGCGGGCGTGCGCGTGGGCGACACGGTCGTCGGCTACAAAGGTCACGTCATCGCCACGATCGACGATCTGCAGAAACAACTTTCCGCGGAGGAAATTGGAGTGCCTTCCCCGATCATGTTTTTGCGCGACACGGAGAAGCGTTTCGCGATGGTCGTGCCACGAGAATTACCCCCGCTTGATTTGCGCAAAAAGAGCCTAACGAGGAAACAACCATGAACGAACCAATCAACATTAACGAAGCCAGTTTTGAAAAAGCCGTCCTCCAATCGCCTCTGCCGGTGCTGGTCGATTTCTGGGCGCCCTGGTGCGGCCCCTGCAAAATGATCGCGCCCGTCCTGGATGAGATCGCGAAGGAGAATGGCGAGCGCTTCCGTGTCGCGAACGTCAATATCGACGACGATCCGGCGCTCATGCAGCGCTACCACGTTCGGGGCGTCCCGGCGCTGCTCTTTTTTCAGGGCGGCGAGCTGCGCGATCAGATCGTCGGCGTCGCCGCGAAGAAGGCGATCGTCGAGAAATTGGAAGCGCTCACCGGCAAAACCGCCTCAGCATAACGAGACTAAGCAGGAGAAAACTTATGACCGAACAGAACATTTCCGCTCCTGATCTCACGCAACGTCCACCGCGCAGTGCGCGCTGCCGTCTCGGCGGTTATGTCCTGTTGCCGCGGATGCTCGACAAAGGCCGCGCTGCAATCGCCGGAACAAATGGAGAGTATAATTATAACTGTCCCCTCGATCAGCATCTCGTGAACTTTCTCGGACTCGATGCCGAGGCGTTGCGCGCGGAACTCGCCACGGGCAAGGGTGACGGCGAGATTCTCGAGTGGCTGAACACGAAGGCCCAGCACAGGCGCACGCCGTGGGAGATCGAGCAGTGGAGTGAATTTCAGCAGCGGCGTGGACCAGACAGCGATGCGGAGACGCTAACGATGTTTGCCGAGCGCGTCGGCGCGATGTCGAAAACGCGCGAAGACATCAAGACCTGGGGAGACATGCTCGATCTCGATGATTACGTGACCTTCGGCGGAAAGCCCTAACGAGGCGCTAAGACTTCCTGGCATGGCGCGTCAGCTCCGGAGCGAATCGTTTACAGCACCGCGTCCCACTGCTTCGGATCCTTGAGCAGGATCTCGCGCAGCAAAGGAATCGGCGGTGCGCCGTGATTGAGCAATTCGTCATGGAATTTTTTCAGCGAAAAATTTGCGCCTTCTGTTCCTGGAAATCATTTCGCAGTTTCAGGATCTGAAGTTTGCCTAACGAGTAGTTCAGGCAGCCGCTCTTGAACGTTCCGCGCGTCGGCTCGGCCGATTCGAAAAATTGTTAGCGCGAATCCGATTTCGGCGCGAGTGAGGCAACAATTTGCTCGAAGCGCGGATCGCCGCGCAATTCATCCCAAAATGGATCGAGACGGATCTCGCCGTAAGATATGCCTGCCGGGATTTTGGCGAGAATTTCCAGTTGCTCGATCGCAAGGTCGCGCTCGCCGGTCCACGCACAGATGACCGCATAGAAATAAAGGATTTCCGCGCCGTTGAGCGCGTCTTTCGTTACAGGGAGAAGCTCGACTGCCTGGCGCGCCTCCCGAAAGGCCTCTTCGTTTCGCCCCAGCCCAGCATCGATCAAACCTAGGAAGCAGAGTTCGGAGCCGTCATTGGGGGTCGCGCGGACGACTTGCTCCTGCGGCGGACGCGCGGCGCTAAAGGCGGCGCGTGCATCGACTGCGTCTCCTTTCATCCGAGCAACTAAACCGTGCGCGTAAGCTCGGCTAAATTCGATCACACCTATGTTTCTCCCACGCAAGGTACTCTCGCCCAGTGCCGCCAAGGCGCGATCGGCGGCGACGAAATCGCGTCGGTACAAATCGAGAAAAAAACGCTGGCGTGTCAGATCGCTCGCTGACGCCGGGTCGTCCGTGAGAATTTTTTCGAGGATAGCCTGCCATGATCGGGTATCGGCTTGCTCATGAAAGTCGATCCAACCAGGAAGTAGCCGGGTGTAATTGTTCTTTGATTCAAGGGCAATACCGCGATCAGAAATCTTTCTGGCTTGTTCATACTCGCGCAAACAAATGCAAGTGAATGCGGCCCCGAAGAGAAGGTCACGGTTTCGCGGATCCAACTCAATCGCATGCGTGAAGTCGCGCACGGCTTCCTGCCAACGCCCCTGTCTTCGATCGATGTATCCACGCCATTCAAAAATTCGTGCATTGTTAGGCATCGTGCGGACGGCGATGGCGAGTTCGTCCCGGGCGTGGTCGTAATCGAGGTAGCCGTTGTAAAAGTGCACCGCCAAGGCGAGGTGTGCCTCGCCCGAATCTGGTTTCAATCGAAAAGCAGAATTGATCGCAGCGTTCGCCAAAGCCAGGCGGCTGGGCGTGCGATCGATTTCTTCCCAGTAGACCCCGTCATGGGCCTCAGCCAACTTGCAATATGCCAGAAGAAAAGCCGGGTCCCGCGCGATCGCTTGGTTGAGCAACTCCACCGCTTGAGAAAGATTTTTCGCAGTATTAAGGCCATAATACAAGGCCTCGTTGAGCAACGACGTAGCGTGAACATAAAGATCGTAGGCGACAAGGTCATTCGTTGGTCGCTCTTCAATGGCTGCTATTTCGCTAGACGAGAGCTTTGCCTGAAGCTGATCGGCAATGGCTTTGGCAATCTCGCTTTGAATGGCGAACACGTCCGCAAGGTCGCGGTCGTAGGTCTGCGCCCAAAGCTGCGCGTCTGTCCTGGCATCCATTAACTGTGCGTTTACCCGTACCTTTCCACCGGCACGTTGCACGCTGCCTGCAAGCAGATGCGCTACGCCGAGCTGTTGCCCGATCTCACGCAGATTCCGAGCAATCCCGCTCTTGTATTGCATCACACTTGTGCGGCTTATCACTTTCAAGTCCGCGACTTTGGCGAGATCAGTCAGAATTTCGTTCTGCACCCCATCAGCAAAATATGCATTCTCCTGGTTCGCACTCAGGTTTTCGAATGGCAGCACGGCGATGCTTTTTTCTGGAATCGAGGAAACGCCAGGAGAAACATGAGGATGAACTCGCTGGAAAATCAGAATTGTGATGACGGCCAGCAGGACACCAATAATTAGGAGATCAAGTTTCCGGCCGGTGCCGCGAGTGATTGTCTCGTTAGGCGCGACATCTTCGGTGCGCTTAATTCCCTCCGGCGTCATTTCGAATACCCAGGAGAAGATCAGCGCCACCGGAAAACCGATTATTGACAGGAGGACAACAAGCCGGACCGCCCAATTGGGTATGTTGAAGAAGGGAAAAATCTGACTCGCGATCTGTATGAGCAGCCATGCCACCACGCCGTAAGCGATCGCGACCTTGTAGACGTTGCGCTTCTTTAGCTCGGTCAAGAAGTTATTCAGGCTCACGGCTAAGTCTATCCGCAAATTTTCACGGATTATTTATGTTACCACAGAAGAAGAAATAACCGCGAGTCTCAGGACGGCGGCTACAGCGAGTGAATCACAGCACTGCGTCCCACTGCTTTGGATCCTTGAGCAGGATTTCGCGCAGCAAACGAATCGGCGGCGCGCCGTGGTCGAGCAATTCGTCGTGGAATTTTTCGAGCGAGAAGTTTGCCCCTTCCTGCGCTTTGTAGTCGTCGCGCAGTTTCAGGATTTCGAGTTTGCCTAACGTGTAGTTGAGATAGCCCGGATCGAAGGTGCCTCGCATCGCTTCCGCAATCGACGGCTTCGACTCGTAGTAACAATTCTCGTGGAAGAACTTCGCCCCGTCCGCGATCGACATCCCGAGCGTGTGCATCTGGATTGAAACGCAGAGGCGGCAAAGCCGGAGGAGCGCTTCGTCGGCCTGCGCCATGCGGTATTTGGCGGCGCGCACGTTCTGCTCGGGCGTCGGGTTTGGCACGCTGCCGAAGCCTTCGTCGAGCATCATTTTCTCGCAGTAATGGGCCCAGCCTTCGACGTAGGCATAGCTGCTGAAGACCTTCTCAATCCTCGTCGCGGAGGAGGCGTTGAGGTGGAGAAACTGGACGTAATGTCCGGGGTAAGCCTCATGAATGGATACCACGTCTGCGGTGTAATAGTTAAACGCTGTGAGCCATTCGTTCTTCTGTTGCTCTGTCCAGGCGCTCTCCGTCGGCGTGACGTAGTAGTAGGCCTGCGTCGCCTTTCTCTCGAACGGACCGGGCGTGTCCATCGAGGCGAAGCTGGTCGCGCGATCAAACGGCGGGGTCTCGGTCACGTTCGCGCGCACGTCCGAGGATATCGCGACAAGATGATGATCGAGCACGTACTGGCGAATCTGATCGAGGTCCTTCGCCACATCTGCGATCAGCTCACCCGCCTTCGGATGGTCCTGCTGCACTTCTTTGAAAACATCGATCGGCGATTTCTTCGGGTCGATGATTTTCGCCGCGGCGGCGAAGGCATCTTGTTCTTCTTTTAAACGTTGCAAGCCGAGGGCGAGAATCTTCGCGGGCGGGAGGTCGACCAACTCCGTGCCGGCGAGGAGGCGTTGATACTTCTCTGCACCGAGCGCGAAATCAGCCGTCGCCTTGGGCAGCTTCTCTTTCGTCAGCCAGTGCGCGTAATCGCGCAAAGCAGCCGCCGCTTTTTTGTTCGCGTCGTCGAAGGCGGGGCGGAGCTGCTCGTCCTTCATATCTTTCAGCGCGCCGACCAGATCTTTCTCCAGGAAATCCGCCGAGCCGTTCGCGATCTGGATCGCGAGCTCCACGAAAGGCTTCGGCAACGCCGTCGCGAGATTCGTTTTCGCCGCCGTCATGACGTTGGCGGTCTGGTCCTCGATCGTGACGATATCGCGCACGCGGTCAGGGAGCGGTTTGAAATCGCGCTTGATGTAAATGTTCACATCGATCGCGCGCGCGTAAATCATCGGGTTTTTTTCGAAAACGGCCATGTCGACATACTGGGCCAGCTCGCGGGCGATCGCGGAAAGGAGAACGCGGCGGTCGATGTCCGCGCGTTTGCTCAGCTTGCTCACGTCCATTTTTTCGAACTGCCCCTGGAAGCGCTTTAAGCGTTCGATCTCGGCGTCGATCGCGAGCCGGCTGTAGTCGCCGATCTTGCCGTCATATTGGTGAAGGCCGAGGGCGACACCGGTGAGCGGACGAGCCGCGAGATACCCGCCGATGAAGTCGAGCGAGACCTTGTCGAAATCCACGTCGCCCTTGCCCGCCGTCTCGGTTTGAGCCGGGAGCGGAGCGGCGCAGCCTAACGAGAAGACGAGACAAAGCAGTCGCAGCTCGATCGATTTCATGGGCGCAGCCTAAGAGCGGGGAGGCGCCTTGTCATGCCGGGTGGTTGGCAAAGAGAGGAGAATGAACGACAATCGCCCTGTGCGCGTCCAAGCACCCATGTCTATGAAGCGTCCGCCGATCGTCACCACGTTATTGGCCCTCTTGGCAGGCATTTTTCTGGCGATGCAGCCTGTCTCCGCCTGGGCCGCAGACCCCCAGCCGCCCGCGACCACTGACGACAGCGGCTATGCGGAGATCGCGACTTTTGCGAAGGCGATCGAGCTGATCCGGCAGGATTATGTCGATGGGGAAAAGGTGAGTTATCACGACCTCATCTACGCCGCGATGAAAGGGATGCTTTCCTCGCTCGATCCGCACAGCCAGTTCATGGACCCGGACGACTTTAAGGACATGCAGGACGACACGCGCAGCCGCTTCAATGGCCTCGGGGTGGAGGTCGCGATGAAGGACGGTGTGCTCACGGTGGTGACACCGATGGAGGACACGCCCGCGGCCAAGGCCGGGGTGCTGGCCGGCGACGAGATCTTGAAAATCAACGGCACCTCGACCGAGAAGCTCAGCTTGCAGGACGCCGTCGATGTTCTCCGCGGCGAGCCAGGCCAGAAAATCACCCTAACGATCCTGCGACCGGCGAACAAAGAGATCAAAGAGTTCGCAGTCGAACGCAAAGAGATAAAAGTGCGCAGCGTGAAAGGGGCGCGCCTGCTCTCGCCCGACCTGACCGGCCCTTACAAAGTTGCCTATGTTCGCCTGGTGCAGTTCAACGAACCGACCGCGGAAGAGTTCGGCAAGGCGCTCGATGATTTGCAGAAACAAGGCATGCAGGCGCTCGTGCTCGACCTGCGCAACAATCCGGGCGGCTTGCTCAACAGCGCCGTTGATGTGCTTGCGCAATTTCTGCCGGCGAACACTATGGTGGTCTCGACGCAGGGCCGCGCTTCGTCGCAGCAGCACGAATACTCGACACCGGTCGGGATCAAGGAACGGCCGCGGTTTCCGGTCGTCGTTTTGGTAAATGAGGGGAGCGCCAGCGGCGCCGAAATCGTGGCGGGCGCGCTCAAGGATCTGCATCGCGCGATCGTGGTCGGGGAGACGACGTTCGGCAAAGGCTCGGTCCAAAACGTCATGCAGTTGCCGGATGGCTCGGCCTTGCGCTTCACCACGGCGAAATATTTCACGCCAAGCAAACAGGTCATTCAAGGCAACGGCGTCGTGCCAAACATTCGGGTGCCGCTGACTCCCGAACAGGAGCGCGCGGTAGCGTCATTGCGCAATGACGACAAGATCAAGCCGGAGGATGCGACCGCCGTGGTCAAGGCCAAAGACCTGCAGTTGATGCGCGCGATCGATGCCCTCAAAGGCGTGATGATTTACGCGCAGCAGACCGCGCCGAAGGTGGATGCGGTGAAGAAATAATCGACTGCAGGGTTAACCGCAGCCGTAACGCAGCCGAAGGCGAGGCCGGGCTTTCAAAGCGCAGAGGACGCAGAGAAGGAGGAGATCAGGATCGTCATTTGCCTTTCCTCTGCGATCTCTGCGTTCTCTGCGGTTAAATGAATCCTCTCCTTCTCGCGATCGAAACCTCCTGCGACGAAACCGCGATCGCGATCTTGCGGGGACGCGTATTGCTCGCGAGCGAGGTCGCGTCGCAGATCGCGGAGCATCAGCAATACGGCGGAGTCGTTCCGGAAGTCGCTTCGCGCAATCACCTCCTGCAGGCGCCTCAATTGCTTGCACGCGCGGTGGCTGATGCCGCGGTGTCGTTAGGCGAAGTCGATGCGTTTGCCGCGACCAGCGGGCCGGGACTGGCTAGTTCGCTCATGATCGGCGCATCCCTGGCCAAGGGTCTGGCGCTCGGGTTCGAGAAGCCGTACCTGGCCGTCAATCACCTCGAAGGCCATTTGCTATCCCCCTTTTTCGGGAGCGAAGGTGGAATCGAACCTAACGTCGCCTTGATCGTGAGCGGCGGTCATACCCTGCTCGTCCATGTCAACGGCGTCGGCGACTACCGAATCATTGGTCGCACCGTCGATGACGCGGCGGGCGAAGCGTTCGACAAGGTCGCGAAGATGCTCGGGCTGGGCTATCCAGGCGGGCCGGAAATCGAGCGCTATGCGCGGGGCAGCGATCCGGCGCGGTTCGATCTTCCGCGCAGCATGATCGGCTCGGGCGACGCCAATTTCAGCTTCAGCGGGTTGAAAACCGCAGTCCGTTATTTGTTGCCGAAGATCGGCCAAGAAGCGCTGCCAGATGTTTGCGCATCGTTCCAGCGCGCGGTCGTCGATGTGCTCGTAGCGAAAACCGTCGCGGCGGCGCTGGCGGCCGGGCGCACGCTCGTCACCGTGAGCGGCGGCGTGAGCTGCAATGGCGAGCTGCGCGCGCGGATGTCGTTAGGCTGCGAGCGCGCCGGCCTGGCGCTGCGTTTCGCCGCAACACGGTTATGCACCGATAACGCCGCCATGATCGCCTTCGCCGCGATGCTCCATCTGGAGCGGGGCGAGGCCACTCCCCTAACGACGGAGATCGATCCCAATCTCGCGCTCGCAT
>JACDGM010000024.1 GCA_013815325.1 Chthoniobacterales bacterium | reverse complement strand
ATACCCTCGGCATCTTGATTGCTCTGCGCTTCGTCGCTCCCATGCTCTCGGCCGTGGGCAGTGTCGGCGCGATCATTATGGGCCTCATCACTCTGAGCTTCCTTTTGACAACGCCGGGTGTGTGGCAACCTGATTACGGCTTCCCGTTCTTGTCGTCCGTTCCCGGACAGTTTCTCGTTTCTGGGTCAACGGCTTCGGCAATAAAGTGGGCGATCGCCGAAGGCGCTTCCAGTGGCAGCAGGTGACCAGTGTCGGGAATCACGTGAATAGGTGTCGGGACTTTGAGTCGATGTGCTATCTCCCGCCTAACGAGCGACTCGGTAATTGTCTCGTCTGCCGCTCCGACTGCGATTGCGACCGGGCTTCGAATCCCGCTTAATTGCGCGGATATGTCTTCTCGGCTGCCGAGGTCCAACCACGCGCGCCAAGCATGTTCCGAAACACGTAGCTGATCTGCGATCGCCTCTTCGAAAAGTTGTTCCGAAAGCGCGCGCTGGGTGATTTTGCGCAACGTTTTTGTCGCCGCGGCGGCATCACCATAACCAGCGAGCAGACGCGTTCGTTCGTCGTCGCTCAGCGGCTCAGGTGTAGGTGGCGACGGCGCTAATAGCACGACCGCGGTTAAGCCGGCCGGCTGCCCGGCTGCGAGTGCGAGCGCAACCTTCCCGCCCATCGAGTGGCCAACGAGCGCGAACGCTTCCACCTCGAGATGCCCAACGAGTGCAAGAACGTCGTGCGCCATCGCCGTAACGCTGTAGCAACTCGGATCGTCGCATGAGCTGAAAGATTCACCGAAGCCACGCAAATCCGGCGCGATGCAGCGAAAGGCGCGCCGCGCCATGATTTCCATCACCGGCTCCCAGCTGCGACCGGAACCGCCAAAGTAATGCAGAAAAACGAGCGCGGCCCGCCCTGTGCCATCGTCCGCACCGCGCTCGCGAAAGTGAAGCGGCACGGTGCTCTCGCTCAAACCTCGATCTTCAGCATCGCCGGCATTTCGGTAACTTCGAACATCTCACCGCGCGGAACTATGGTGATCTGGCCGAACGCCTCCAGCAGCTCGCGATACGCTTTTGCAACTGGCCGCGGCCGGCGCTGCAAGTCATACAGACCGCATGGGTTCACTGTCCCCTTTTTTTTTGCAAGGGCGGTGTCCCAGTCGAGCTGATCAGTGAGCGAGTACCAGGTGAAACCGAGCACCGGCACGCCCATCTTCCGGATGCGGAGAATATTGATCCATTGTTTCCAAAGCCAGGTCGGGCCCTGCTCGGGGTCGAAGTGGTTGGTCTCGGTGTGCATCGTCGGTTTGCGGTAGCGATCGTAATATTCTTTCGTGATTTGATACCAGCCGAGCACATCCTCGGTTTCGATCATTTTGCCGCTCGGCAGCAGGATTTTTTCATTCTTGCCGTAGTAATCGTTACCCATCACCTGATAACCGGGCGGCTCGCCTTTCATGAACCATTCGTACTCCTCGCGAGTGAGACCGTTATCGGAAAGGTAAATGAAAACGTCCGCGTCGGGATGGCACGCGTAGAGCAGGTCGAGCGAGAGCAAGCGCTGCTTGTTCGTTAGGGCAACTTGCGGCGACAGCGAAGCGTAGGCCTCATGCATATATTCGGCCGATTCGCTTTGAATGATGATGCAATCCGGCCGGTGCTTCGCGATGCCATGTGTAGCCAGAATGCTAGCCGCCACGGAATGCTTGAGCGCAGTCACGAAGCCCTGATCGGTTTTCAGTTGTTCGTTCCAAATGCCATCTTTCGCGCTCAGTTTTGCGGTGACATAGATTTCGTTCACCGGCGTGAAATAGCGGACCCATGGGTAGCGTTTCGCGACCGCCTCCGCGTACTCCGCGAAATGGACCGGCAGCTCCGGATTTTGAAAGTCACCGATCCAATCCGGCACGCCGAAGTGGAGCAAGTCGAGGATGGGCGTGATTTCGAGCCGGCGCATTTCGCGCATGACCTCGTCGGCGAAAGAGAAATCGTATTTATCTTTGCCGAGATGAATCTTGTGACACGGCAGCCCGTAGCGGAGCACTTTCAATCCGAGATCTTTCACGAGCTGCAAATCCTCGCGCCAATGCTCGTAATGCCCGCATTCGTCGAGCTGATCCCGACGCGTTTTCCCATTGTCGATTGTGGGATTCGAACACTCCACGCCGGTGGCGAACATGAATTTGGCCGGCCCGCCATCGGGCAGTCCGCTGCCGTCCTTGCCCGCCGCCCCGCCGTATTCGTCGCCCTCATCGCCGGGGCGAACTTTTTTAAGGATGTCGAGAAAGCCTTTGCTCATAAAATGCTTGCTGCGTTGCTGTTCATGTTTTGGTCCTCCGAGTGTCGTTCAAAAATTGATCCGCAGTGCGGAGCGAAAGCGCCATGATCGTTAGGGCAGGATTCGCGGCGAGCGCGCTCGGAAAGATGGAATGGTCGCAGATGAAAAGTCCGTCTATCCCGAAGCAGCGGCCGTCACTGTCCACGACGGCGCTTTCTCCATCGCGCCCCATCCGGCAAGTGCCGATGATGTGCGCGAAGCGTGGGAATGCCCACAAGTCCTGACCGCCAGCCTCTTCCCAGATTTCGCGCATCAACCGATCGGCGTGCGCGCTCAGCCGGCGTTCGTTTTCACCCGCAGAAAAATGAATGCGCGGTTTCGGGAACCCGCGCACATCCGGCTCGTCACTGAGCTCAACGAAATTTTCCGGCGACGGAAGGCACTCACCGAGGATGTTGATCCCAGCGAAGTGGTTATACCCGAGCAAATGCTCGCCGAGAGCATCGCCAAATAACCCGCGCCCGCTGCGTGCAAGCTGGCTCGCGTAGGTGACCGGCATCACGCCAATGCTTTGCAGCAAATATCCGCCGGCGAAGTCTGCATCGTTAGGCCGGTGCGTGTCCTCAGAGATCAGACCTCCCGGAATTCCTTTGAACGGCCGTGTTTCTTCGTCGAACCGCGCCCAGATTTGCGCGCCGGTGTGCGCCATGAAGTTGCGGCCGGCCTGCCCATTCTCGTTGGCAAGGCCGTTCATGAGCAAGAGGCGCGGCGTTTCAATCGCGCCCGCGCAAAGAAAGACGTTGCGGCATCGTTGCCGATGTTCCTTTCCATCCTGCACGTAGACGACTGCCGAGACGCGGCCACTTGAATGGCGCTCGATCTGCGTCGCGAATGTCTCCGGGCGCAATTCCGCACCTGCTTGCAGAGCTACTGGAATGAAGGTTACATCCACGCTCGCCTTGGCGCCTGTCGAGCAGCCGGACTGACAGAAGCCGCGGTTCGTGCAGGCCGGGCGCCAGCCGACTGCAGGTTGGTAATATGGCGCGGAGAGCGCGGCATTCGGCGCGGCAGATGTGCGGATGCCGAGCTTACGGCAAGCTCGCTGCATCAATTGCGCGGCGCTGTTGAGCGGCAAAGGCGCGAGCGGGTAACCGCGACGACGCGGCGGTCCCCACGGATAGTGAGTGGGGCCCGAGACGCCGAGAAATGCTTCCAGTTCATCGTAGTACGGCTCCAATTCTTCGTAGCCGAACGGCCAGTCCACCCCGACGCCAAATTCACTGTGCAGCCGGAAATCATCTGGCTGCGGGCGCGGAGTGTAAGCGGTGTAGTGCAGCGTCGAGCCGCCAACTCCGATTCCCGAATTGTTGTTGCCGAACGGGATCGGATCGCGCCCGGCGCTGAGGCGCTCGTCATTCCAAAAGAGATCTCGTTGCGCGCGTTCGTCGGTGGCGAAATCGCGCGCTGGATTGCAGAACTTTCCGGCCTCCAGAGCGACGATCTTCAATCCCGCCTGCGCGAGCCGGGCGAGAAGCGGACCACCACCGGCGCCAGTGCCGATGACAACGGCATCAACGATTTCGGTGTCCGACCAATGCCGCATCACGGGCTCGGCGTGATCGCGCTGGTTGACCAACGGCGGAAGAACCGCCGGGGCTGTGAAGCTGGTTTCCCTCTCGGCCGGTTCCCAAACCTCTCGCTCATCCAAGCCGATGCGCTGCCAGCCGGCCGCATCCGCCATTCCCGCATAACCGATTTGTTCCTGCACGAACGGGTCGCTCATGTAGCACTCGGATATTTCGGCAAGCAGTTCTTCGAAAAAGCGTTTCCCATCCAATCCGTTCCACGCTCCGTCCTTCGATTCACCACGCGCGACTGCTGCGAGGAGTTGATCCTGCCGCGCGGCGGGAACTGTCCCGAAGTGTGCGAAGCCGTCGAGTCGCGCGTTTTCATCCAGCGCGCGGAGACCCTTTCGGTACGCATCGCCGTCAGGTGGGAGAGTGTCGTATCGCCATCCATCGCAATGTCCGTTTGCGAGACGTGTGTCGACAGCGTGCGCCGCCTGCTTTGCCGTCAACGGCGAGGACGTCGGTAAAAGCCGGGCGCAGGCGGACGTAAGCGTGCGGAACTCATCAACGGAAAAAAACTCCGGCGCCTTTTCCTCGGCAGGCTGCAAGCGCGTCTCGATGACAGCGCGCGTCGCAGGAGTAAGCAGCTCAGTCCGCAGCAGCGCGCGCACGCTGCCGGCCGGATAAAGCGCCTCGGGGTTAGCCACTGGAAAGCCGGCCGCCCGTCACTTCCACGAGCGCACCCGTCATGTAACTGCCGTCGCTCGAGGCCAGGAGCACATAGGCGGGAGCCAACTCCTCCGGTTGTCCCGGCCGCGCCAGTGCAACTTCGTGGCCGAAATGTTCCACTTCCTCGATCGGCATCGTCCCTGGAATATTGGGGGTCCAGATTGGCCCGGGCACCACGCAATTCACGCGAATGCCGCGCTCGCCGAGATTCAGCGCGAGCGATTTGGTAAACGCGTGGACCGCGCCTTTCGTCGCGGTGTAATCGATCAGCATCGGATTGCCGCTCAGGCCGACGATGCTGCCGGTGTTCACGATCGCATCACCTTTGGTGAGATGCGGGAGCGCCGCTTTCACCATGTAGAAGTAGCCGAAAATGTTCGTCTCGAACGTGAGGCGAAATTGTTCTTCGGTCAGGTCTTCGAATTTTTTCTGCGCCATCTGGAAGTGCGCGTTGTTGACCAGAATATTCAGCCCGCCGAATTCCTTCACCGTTCGTTTCACCGCCGCGCGACAAGCCTTCGGATCGCGGACATCGCTCCGGAGCACGAGACACTTGCCGCCTTTGTCTTCGACCATCTTGCGCGTCGTTTTCGCGTCGCCGTCGTTCTTGTTATAGGTGATCGCGACCGCCGCGCCCTCCATCGCGAACGCGATCGCGACCGCGCGGCCAATCCCGGAATCAGCTCCCGTAATGATGGCGACTTTGCCTTTCAATTTCCCTGCCGGTTTGTAGTTCGACAGGTCACTGTCCGGCTGCTGCTTCATGTCCGACTGGCGCGCCGGGTACGGGAGCTTCTGTCCCTTGATGTCTTTGGATTTCGGGCGCGATTCTTGGCGGGACTTTGGCATGGGTTTCGGTGAGAGCGCGGCGCTGCGCCTCTTATTCCTGAGCTTCTTTTTCCATCGGCACGGGCGGCGCATCCATGTCGCGGAAAAACGGAAACCGGCTGTAGAGCTCGACCGCCAGCAACATCGCGAGCACAGGAGCGACGAAGTAGAGCCAGAGACCGTCGAACTTGTGCGCGGTCATCGCAGAGCCAAAGGTGCGCGCAGGGTTCAAGCTCATTCCGGAAAGCGGCGCCTCAAAGATGAGGTAGAGCGCGATCAGAATCCCGCCGAACAACCCGTCCAGCTTTTTCAAGCGCGTCGAATTGATCGCGACCAGGATCGCGAACAGAAGCAGGAACGAGATCGCGAATTCCGCCACGAAGGCGACCAGCGCACCGGCCGGCCCAGGCGTCGTCGCGCCATACTTCACGTCCGGATGTCCGAACGCGTCGCCAATCGCGAAGAGGAGCAAACGCGCGGTGATCAGCGCGCCGACGAATTGCGCGATGATGTAAAAGATCGCGTCCGCCTGGCTGATCTTCCCCATCCGCCAGAAAGCGATAGTCACGGCGGGGTTAATGTGCGCGCCCGTGCGCCGGCCCCAGGGCGAATAGATAAGCAGCGCGATGTAAGTGCCCATCACGAGGCCGAGGAGAACATGCCGCAGCATCTTGCTCGGCAGCGCGATGTGAACCGGCGAGTCCGGATGCTCCAGCAGTGTCGTTAGACCGCCGGCGAAGATCATGAACAGCGCCAGCCCGATGGCCTCGAAGAGGTATTCGGGCCAGTGGCGTTTCAGAGTGTCGAACACGCTTATCGCCGCCTTCGCGCAACGCTGAAAACGCCGACGATTCCTCCAAGGACCAACACGGCAGCGCCTAAGATCGCCAGCGTTGCGCCTAACGAATGGATCGGTGCGTCTGGAGTGATGTATTTTTTTTCCGGGAAGTTTCCTGATGGACCGCTCACGTGCGCGTGAAAATATTCTTTGAAGATCCTTCCGGAATCGCCCAGACGGTGTGTCCGATCAATCTCACGGGCAAAGCGCATCTTTCACTGCCGTGTGAGCGCGGGGCGGCGCAATTATTCCGAACGGGTCTCGCAACGGTGACTCTTCGTTCAACCGGCTGGCGGTGGCAACTCTGTGCCGGATAGCGGAACGACTGCGATGTTGCTCGGGAGTGCGTTCACTGGCTTGGGACTTCTGCGCTGCTCGGGAACATTAACAGCCCGAGTGTTGAGTTACAGGTGAGACAAGTGCGGCGATAAGCTGATGGTGGAGGAGGAGTCCTAAAGACATGGAAAGAACTATCGGCGGCAATAGACATCCGGGGCGAGATCTTGAAACATCGGCGCGATCGCTCTTCGCTACGCGCTGGTCCTGGCGGTATTGTGGATTGGGTGCCTAAAATTTACCGCTTACGAAGCGGAAGGCGTCTATAAACATGCGTCCAATAGCCCGCTTCTGTCGTGGGGTTATCTGCTCTTAAGCGTGCGGGGACTGTCCACCCTGCTGGGCATCATTGAGGTTACTCTGGCGGCACTGATTGCCCTCAAACCCATCGCGCCGAAGCTATCCATCTTCGGTAGCTTGGGAGCTATCGCGAGGTTTTTGACCTCGTTGACCCTTGTGTTCACGACGCCGGGAGTGTGGCAAAAGGATTATGGATTCCTGCGCTTTCCGCGTCCCCCGGGGCGATTCCTGATCAAGGATGTGGTGCTGCTGGCGGCTGCCCGCGTAACGCAGGTAGCAAGCTCGCTGCGCTAATTTCGTCTGCGACGAGTAGTCAGCCAGAGCGGTTTCGTTGCCGCTGCCGCCGGTCAAGCTACCTCGGATGAAACGGTAGCGTTGGATTTCGAATCCAGCTGATTGCGCTTTCTTGGGAAACCAGTGGTTTCAAACTTTCCGAGAGCCTGTCGGAATAAATCGGGTGTGCCTCTATCCAGTTCTAGAAAGCAGGAAAAATTCCTCAAAATATTCGGAAGAAAGACTCGAACTCGACCTCTAACACTCCGCAAAGGACGGCTTGCACGGCGGTTAATTGAAAAAGGAAGGAAGAAAAACATGAACAATAAAACGAAAAATTCTTTACGGACGCTAGCGATACTTGTGACTGCGATTCTCGCGCAAGTTGCAATTTTCAGCACGGCGACCGCGGCACAACCAGAAGGGAAAGGTCCGCCGCCGAATTCGCGGCGCGGGGGTGTCGGCAATGTGTATGTGATGACCAACGGGGCTACAGGTAACGGCGTGGTCATCTTTCGGCGCGGAGCAGACGGACAATTGGCTAACGCCGGTACTGTCGCCACGGGCGGACGTGGCACCGGGAACCTGCTTGAAAATCAGGGTTCGCTAATTCTCAGCCAGGGCGGCGAGTGGCTCTTCGCCGCTAATCCGGGCAGCGACGATATCTCCGTCTTCAGGGTGATGGAACGCGGCGGGCTGGAGTTGGTTGATCGCGTCCCTTCGGGCGGCGACCGTCCGCTCAGCCTGACCGTCTGCGAGGATTTGCTTTACGTCGTCAATGCCGGAGCCGTGAATAACATTACCGGTTTTATCATCCGCTCGGACGGCAGACTAAGGCCGCTCGAAGGTTCGACCCGCCCGTTGAGCACCAGCGCCGTCGAACCCTGCCCTGCCCTCGTCCGTGACTTGGGAGACCCCTCCGACAACGTGTGCGCCGCCGCCGGCCCCGCGCAAATTCAGTTCAGCCCGGGAGGCGAAGTGCTGGTCGTCACCGAACGGCTCACTAACGGAACAGGCTTGATTGACACCTACACGGTTGGAAACGGCGGGCGTCCCAACGCATTCACAACACGTCCGCCCGCCGGCGGGTTATCGCCTTTCGGCTTCGACTTTGCCAAGCGCAATTTGTTAGCCGTCACCCACAACTTTTTCGACGGCCCCGGCCTCGGCGCGGCAGCTTCCTACAGAGTTTCGGCGGACGGTGGTGTGAGCACCGTGACTCCAAACCTGTCCAACCGCCAGACCGCCTCGTGCTGGCTGACCATCACCAACAGTGGGCGCTACGCCTACGTGTCGAACCCGGTCTCGGCCACCGTCACCAGCTACTCAATCGCGCGCAACGGCAGCCTCAGCTTGCTGCGGGCGGTGGCCGCCGATTTAAGTGGCGGCGATCCGCGAGACCCTGACTTGAGCGATAATGGACGCTTTCTTTATGTGCTGAACAATATAACGGCTGTTGTCAGCGCCTTCCGCGTTGAAGGAGATGGCGGTCTCACGCTCCTGGCTCTCAACGCTGGGGACGGTTTTCCGTCCGGCGCGAACGGTCTTGCCGCTCATTAAAGTTAGGGCGATTAAAACCTAACCTATCCTAAGGAAGCCGGCCTCCAGTCGGGAAACACAACGGAAAACCAGCGGCTTTAAACCTTGGAGAGCGTGCCGGAATAAATCGAGTGCGGCTTCTTCTCATCTTCCACAAAGCAAAAAATGTTATGAACAACTCCAGATTAGGAAAAGGCTTGTCAGGTGTTGGTCGCCTTAGCTTCAGTATCGGTTTGGGGCTCGTTGCGCTCTTGATGCCGTTCGCCACGCAGCTTCGCGCTTCCGACCACATCGATTCACCTTCGATCACGCAGGATCGCGGCTCGGATCTGACCGATACCTACGCATTTGTCGATCCGAACGATAACTCGCAGGTCATCCTCATCATGAGCACGCAAGGGTTCGTTGTCTCCGGTGAGCATTTCGGCATGGCCATCTTCGATCACAACCTTCGCTATCGGTTTGAAATCGAAAACACCGGCGACGCGAAACCGGATGTCTTTGTCGATGTGGTTTACTCTAAAGGACTCGGTCGCGAAAAGACGCAAACAGCCACCATCACGTTGCCCGGCGGCAAGAGCTTCACCGCGCCGACTACGATGTCCACGCAAGAATACAAGGCGCCCGAAATGGTCGTGACCGCGGATAAGGATTCCGACGCCAAGTTTTTCGGCGGCGTCGCGGACGATCCGTTTTTCCTCGATGATACGGGCGCGAATCGCCTCGTCGGTTCCGCAATCAAGAATCCCGGTCACCCGCAGACCTCATACCTGAGCGAACGCGGTGGCCGCGACACTTACGCGGGCTTTAACACGTTGATCACCGCCGTGAGCGTGCCGGCGAAAATGCTGAAAGGCGCGTCCGATGTGATCGGCGTCAACGCAGTCACGCAACGGCATGTGACGCAGAAGTTCGGCGCGGAAGGAGTGCTGACCGGCGAAGGCGATTACGTGAATGTGGATCGCGATGGGAATCCGCTGGTGAACAACGGCCTCATTCCGGCGGCCCGGAAAGACGAATACAATGCAGCTTCCACGACCGATGACGCCGCGGGCAAATTCAAAGACGACATCGTGAAATCGCTCAAGGCGATGAACACGGACGAGGAGCACATCGCGAAGCTGGCGAAGATCGCAGTCGAGTACGGCGACATACTTCGGCTCGATCTCACCGTGCCTAACAAGGGATCCGGCGGCGGCAGCAACAAGGATGGCGGTTTCGGCAAAATGGGCGGGCGCCGCCTGCAGGATGACGTGGTCGACATGGTCTTCACCATGATCAACAACGGAAAAGCGCTGGGCGATAAGGTCGATGCGAACGAAAAGCCGTTTCAGAACACCTTTCCCTTCGTGGCCGACCCGACGCAGCCATTCCATTCCGGGGAGAAGGACGATCACACGCGGCAATAGTTGAGATGGGAAGAACCGCGCCGGTTAGTGCGATGTGGCCGGCGGTTTCCCTGCGGGTTTTGAATGCATCTTCTCGCCGGGGCGTGTATTCCGGAGTGTTCGTGCAGAACGAGCTGCCCGATTCCCGTCGATTCGCTCCAGAATAGGTGTTGTCGCTCTCGCGTTTGTATTCGGCGTCCTAACTTTTTTACCCTAAGAGAATGGTCGCCCCGACCGGTTCCTCCAGCGAAAACTGGCGCGGCGCCGATCTCGCCACGAACCATCGAGGTTCCCGCGCCAGAGGATGCGACGGAGAGCGCGATCCGATTTTATGCGGCGCGGGTAAAGCATGATCCCGAGGACACGCGCTCCCAGAATGCGCTCGCGGAGTATTATCTCCAGCGCGTGCGCGAGACGGGCAATGAAGATCATCTCCCGCTCGCGCTGGAAGCCGCGCGCGCTTCGCTGACGGCGGTCATGGCGGAGCGAAACATCGGCGGCCTGAGCGCGCTGGCGCACGCCGAGTTTTCGAATCACTCTTTCGCGGCCGCGCGCGACCATGCGCTGCAATTATTGCGCTCACTCCGCACAAGAGCGAGCCGTATGCGATCCTGGGCGATGCCCAATTAGAGCTGGGCGCTTACGACGAAGCGGCAGAGGCATTTCAGAAATGCGGAGCTTGGCCGAGCCGAACGCCGGCGCCAGAATCCGCGCCGCGCGGCTGGCGGTTCTGCGCGGCGCCACCGAAGAAGCGCGCGAGCATTTCACGGCCGCGCTCACACTTCTCCTCGCTGTAGGTTCGCGGGAGAGTTGTCCCACTTTTCGATTTCCAGAGTTCCAAAACTTGCCCGAATTGGAAGTTTGGAACTCGCAAAGTGGGACAACTCAGGCCCGAACGTGCAAGATTTCAAAACACCTCGTAATTCAGTTTTCACTACGGTCTAATCTTCGCCGCACGGGGGCAAAAGCTTGATTCTGAAGCACGCAAAGAACTGGATTCGTTGAATCGTCCCAATGGAAGCAGTTCTTTTAGATTGTTCCGCTAGGGTGCTCGTAAAACAGCGCGACAGCTGTAAAGCTGCCGGTGGCATAAGCCTGCCCAACGGGAAATGATAGCCTAGGCAAAGCGCGAATATTGGATAGCAAATCCGCCATCCGAAGAGCTTAGGGTAGATAAGAGCGTGTCATGCACTTCGGCTCGTGGATTCCGGCTCCATCGGAAATGGAGCCGGTGCGTGCGCTGTCCTCAGCGCATCGGCTAAGGCCCGACCGATTTCCGCTGAGGACAGCGGACGCTACAGCGCGATTCCGTCTGTTCAAAGTGCATGACACGCTCTAGTCGATGATGGACAGGCCTTGAGTTTCCAAAACGAATCGAAACCACACCACTCGTGAGGTGTTGGCGCCGTTTCCCCTTATGGAAGTTGTCTCTCGACTATGCTGCTTCTTCCATTTAAGGATTAGGAATGGCCCAAAAGAAAGAGACATCGTCACCTACTCCTACTCCTCCTCCTCCTCCGTCGCGTGCTAGCTTCTAAGCCAGTCGCGATCTTCAGCGCAGTCCGCGCCAGAGCCTTCTTTTAAAATTAGCATCTGCGGCAATCCGCCGTTGCCGACGCCTTCGCTGCTTTACGTGCCTCCGCTCGTTCGGAGAAGATTTCGGCCAAACGGCCGGTCACAATCATTCCATCCCGAGGAGCGCAAAAATCTCCGTCGCCTTTTGCTTTCCTTTCACTGCGACTTCGCCAAGCCGTCGCGTGCGATAGCGATCCCTGCCCTTGGCTAATGTCGCAACACTGATAATGATCCTCGTTTCGTACTCCGGTCTTTTCGTTAGGCCTTCCAACCGCTAGGCCAGATTCACTCCGTCACCGATCACGGTGTAATTGAGCCGCGTGACCGAGCCCATATTTCCTGCGACAACCACATCGGTGTTGATACCTATGCCGATATCGATACCGGGCAGGCCGCGCTGCTGCCATTGCCGGTTCATGTCGTCCACCGCCTCGCTCATCTCGAGCGCCGTCTTCATCGCGCGATCGGCGTCGTCAGGATTGCCGAGGGGTGCGCCGAACAGCGCCATGAGGGCGTCGCCCACGTATTTATCCACTACGCCGCCGTGCTTCTCGACAATTGCGGCCATGCGGGTGAAGTAATGATTCAAGATGCCCAGCGTCTCCTGCGGCGATAGCTCCTCGCTCATGCTGGTGAAACGTCGAAGGTCCGAAAAGAGAACAGTCACTTCCCGTTCTTCTCCACCGAGCGCGAGATCTTTCCGTAAAAGTTCTGCCGCCACTTCTGGCGAGACTACTTTGCCTAACAAATCGCGAACACGATCGCGGTCGGCCAGGCCTTCGCTCATCTGGTTGAACGAAGCCGCAAGCGAACCGAGCTCGTCTCTGCGCTTTAGCTCGGCGCGATGCGCATAATCGCCCCCCGCGATTTTGCTGGCCCAATTGGCCAGTTGCAGGACCGGCCTGGAGACGTCTCGGGCAATCCACATTCCTAACACGGCAGAGATCGTGAGACCGAAGAGGGCGAGAAATAGATAGGTGCGCTCGAGTCGCAGATACGGAACGAGTTCCTTGTCGAGCGAGCGCTGTAGAAGCGCGATGGTGTTTCCATCCTCCGCAACCAGCGGCACGGAATAACTTTCGCCGCGGATGACTAAGTCGACAATCTGTCTTGGCGGAGGGACGCTCCCGCGAAGAATCGCCGCCAATGCGGCGCGGTTCTTCTCATGGAAGGTGGTGGCGAAGAAATTCTGTCCGTCCAAAAACGTGATCTCCAAATCCGTGTAAGCCTTGATCTCGCGCGCGAAGTTATCATCGATGCGAAAGGCGGGACAAAGCCATGCGATAGGATCGGGCGCGAGCAGCGGCGTAATCGCCATCGCGTAAAGTTCGTGGTCAAGAAGGACAAATGCGTAGGTGGATTCGGCTGTTTCCGCCTTATCGATCAATCTTGGAAAAGGAAATGGAACATCGTGCACCTGCGGCCGATGCGTATCGAAAACAAGCTGTTTGTCGAGAGACGCGATCAGAACCGCTTCTGCTTTGACCCGGTCCTGAAGGCTTTCCAATGCCGACAGGGTCGTTGCGCGATTCTGGTCAGCGCCGGCGAACGCTTCCTGGAAGGCGTGATCGCGGGAGAGTATCGTCGCGGCGTTGGTGATCTGTTGATTGTGTTGCTCGATCAGTTTTTCGAAAATCTGCGCGCCAATTCGCAAACTCGATTCAATCTGGGCAAGCGCATGCTGGCGGTTAGCGTGCCTAACGAGAAAATAGGTCGCACTTTGCAGCAGCGTTAAAAGAGCGACCAGGACGAAGACCAGCCGGCTCCTGAAACTTCGGAAGCGAAATTTCAGCGATACCCTCCGGTGGATAATCCCGCCGCGCGCTTTGCCCGTAGGTCCGGTTTTAGATCCAAAGTAAAGAGTAACTCTTTTACGCCGCTTGGAGCCAAGGCGACACGCTGAGCGAATTTTCCGGCGCCCATTTGAGCGACGGTTGCCAGACCTCCACTCTGTATTGCCCAGCGGGCAGGTCCTTCAACTGCGCGCGGCCCTGATGACCCGTGATCTGATAATATGGTGTAGTCAGCACCGCCACATAAGCGATCATCCAATCGTGGATATTACATCCGAGCGTTATGAATCCCGCCTTGTCAAAGAGGACCGGGTCGGCCGAGACGCCGGCGTAAAGCGGGAGCTCGAATTTTTTCGCCGGCGAAAACGAATAAACATGATGGCGAATGTTATCCGAGTTTGGAAACAGGACAGACGTACCGACCTGAAGCGCCGTTACGTACGGAACGAATTGCTTGTCCCGCTGATCGATAACCGCCTGTTTCCGTGCGGCCGTCGTGTTAAGCGGTCCCATGGCATAAACGACTGCGTCGGACACGAGCGCGCCTTTGACATCTTTAACGGTAACATCGAGTGCTCCCGCGTACAGATGGTAGCAGGAAGCAAAAACAGAGAAAAGAGCTAAGGCACGAGAGAGGTTCACTTAGTAAGCAAATGCAATCTTCACTTCCACTGAATGATTTTCGTATCGCAATGGATCGTGTGATGTCGCTGCGTACTCATAGGCCACCTGAACGGACAAATTTTCGTTCACGGCGTATCCCGCGGAAATGGAAACGGAGTGTGTCTGAGCTTGGAGTCGGTAGGCGGGGTAGAGCGGACTAGCCCCGAAGGTTGTAACTGCCTCTCTTTCGGACGCAAACGTAAGAATATCGGGGCGCGGCGGGACGGCATAGGAAATAACGTCACCGTCGCGATAGGTGTAACTGAGCGCAATTTGCAAGGACGAAGTAAGATCAACGGTCACGCGTGCGTTGCCACTGTGGCCCTGCTGATCGAAAAAGTCGTCGGGCGCGCCAAGATTCTGGAATCTGTAGCCGGCTTCGAGCGCGATCCGTTCCGAGATTGCGATGCCGCCGCGCAAACGAAGGGATTCGTCTCAACTGCTGCGCGCGGTTTCACGAAAACGGTCGTAGCCAGCCCTGTCCTCGAGCGAAATCCACGGGGCCTGACGTCCGAGACCAAATCGGTAACGCAGGTCGACCGATGCGCCCGCGCCAAGCTCATCGAAGGCATCGAACCGATCCCAAAGCTGACCGCGCACGTCAGCGGCGAGGCTTACACGAAGATTGCGCGACAGTTGGAAATTGTTTCCGATCCGGGACATCGCTTCTCCACGCCCAATCGTCTTTCTCGTCCGACGCACGATCCGAATTCGAAAGATTGCTCTCGTAAAGGCTGCCGGCCTCAGCGTCGAGTCGCCAATCTGCGCGCGCGTAGCTCAGGGGCAGCGCGAGTAAGAGAGTTAGTAGAAGCCATCTCATGAGTAGGATTGTCATTCTGAGCGCAGCGAAGAACCTCCCGGATAGTCTCGAGATAACCTGCGAGGTTTGAAAGCCCGGCCTCGGCCTCTTCGCAGCCTGCGTTACGGCTCGCTGCGCTCGGGATGACACGCTTCACGGCACATTTACGAGATGACTTCTAACGCTATCCTGGCCGTTTTCATACCTCGATCGTGCAGACCCGCCTGCTTGCGCACTACACGTTACTTCCGCTCCACTTCAGTTTTTGGCGGAGGACGCTAAAGAATGACAACTCCGGGAGCATGGCCAACGGCAGCACTTTGTCGGAGCTCCGGATCGAGACGGTCGAGCCAAACTCAAGTAGCACTGGATCCCGGCCGTCGACTGTGAGGTAAACCGGAGTTTCGGCGTTGCTGGCCTCGACTTCGATCAGAGAGCTGTCCTCGACGATCACGGAGCGATTGGTCAGGACGTGCGGGCAGATCGGCGTGATGACGAAGACACCGGATTGCGGCGCCAGGATCGGGCCGCCGGCTGACAAGGAATAGGCGGTAGAGCCGGTTGGTGTGGCGATGACCAGCCCGTCGGCGTTGAACTCAGTTAACGATTCACTGTTTACCCGCGTCCGCAGGCGAATCAGGCGCGAAATTTTGCCGCGGCTGATAACTGCGTCGTTGAGCGCCAGGGTCTCGATCACAACGCTGCCATTTTGTTTAACTTCCACTGCGAGCAGCGCGCGATCGCTGAAGGCAAACTTCCCGCTCACGATCGACTCCACCGCCTGCCGATAGGCGGACGAGTTCAGGCAGGTCAGGAATCCGAGCGAGCCAATGTTGATGCCGAAGACAGGTGTAATTTTGTCCTTCAAACCGCCAACGACGTTCAAAATTGTGCCGTCGCCTCCAAGGACGATGAGTAGCTCCGCCTCCGCGCCGAGTTCGGCGATAGTTAAATTGGAAGTATCACCGACCAGCGCGGCTGTGGCCGACTCCAGATGCGCAGTCACGCCGGCCTGTCCGAACTCGGTCCGAAGCTGACCGACTAGCTCTGCGGCTCCGGGCTTGCCCGTATGCGCAATTATTCCGACGGTTTTCGGAGACATATGAAAAACTCCTGGTTGCCATCGGTCCCGGTGATGGTGGATGGGAAAAGGCCTCGCACTTGAGCGCCCATGGCTCGCGAGAAATCGCTGATTTTCTTTTGAGCCTTCGCGTGCAGCTGCGGGTCGCGCACGATGCCTCCGCGGCCCACGTCTGCGCGAGCGAGTTCGAACTGCGGCTTGATCAGCGCCAGGATCACACCGTCTGGAGTTAGCAAGTCAAAGGCATTGGGCAAGATCAAAGTCAGCGAGATGAAGGAAACGTCGATCACGCAGATCGCAATCGGCTCCGGAATATGCTCGCGCGAGAGATGCCGGGCGTTGGTCTTTTCCAGGACGACAACGCGGGAATCGGCGCGAATTTTCCAAGCGAGCTGGCCGTGGCCGACATCAACCGCAAAGACTTTGCTCGAGCCTTTCTGAAGCAGACAATCCGTGAAACCTCCGGTGGAGGCGCCGATGTCGAGCGCGACCTTCCCTTCGCAATCGATGCCGAAATGTTTGATGGCCCCTTCCAGCTTGGTCCCGCCGCGCCCGACGTAGCGATCCCGCGCCACGATGGTGAGGTCGCTGCTATCTTGCACCAAATCCGAGGGCTTAGCCGCCATTCGCCCGTCGATCTGAACATGACCCGCCATGATCGCCACTTGCGCTTGATGCCGCGTCGGGAAAACGCCGCGTTGCACAAGCGCCAGGTCGAGTCGCAAGCTTTTCGCCATGGCTTCAGGCAACCAACGCAGATGGATTCTCGTCGTTCCCTTTCGACATAAGAAGATATGCAACCGATTCTTCCAAGATAAATAAGGCCATTCTAATTTGGGCGAGTTCTATACAAAGCGGCGGCATGAATACAACTGTTCCTCGCATAAGCCGGGTAAGCAGGCCGCGGTGCCGCGCCAGCTCACAAACCTCATTTGGTAACTCACTGCTCGCCATTCCGATGGCACCGACCATTCCGATCCCGCGCCCGCAAGCCAGAGGCGAGAAGCTGAATGTTTGCCAAGCTGCTGCACGGCCGAGGGCATTGCCTGGGTAACTATGACCGTAACAAAGTAGACCATCCCTTCGTGCCCCGCTAAATGGCTCAATAGTTCATGCGAAACCAAGGTAATAATTACAAGTAAGTATCCAGCTATGAACCTGTTTGCAAAAAAACGGAGGTATGGGTTGCACCTGTTCGTGCTCGCAAGCGAATAGTTTTTCGCGGCCAAAACCGGTCATAACTTCATCGTTAATAAGCAGTGTGCCCGCCAAGTCACACCACTCCCGGTGCGCATTTAACATTCCAGCGGGCCAAAGTTTCATTCGTGCGGCACCTTGAATGATCCGTTCGATCACGACGCGCGCGACTTCTTCTGGTTTGTCAATCCCGTCTAATTCCTGGATCGTCGCTACTGTCACTACGGGAGCCGATCATCCGCCAAGTCCGCTCCCGGACATCGCATCCGCTCCCAAGTTTGCCGCTCCGGCAGTTTCGCGATGATTTCCATCGCGGAAAGAAATAAGCGCGTCGCCCGGTGATCAGAGTAAAAAACTGTGTCAAGTAGCTCGTGTAGAAAAGTTTGTGCGATGTCACAGGCGAGGCTCAATAGCCAGAGGATTCGTAGCGATCCCCCTCGCCTTCTAGGAGGACGATCGGCTTGTGCTCCGGGTGCACACCAGGCACCCATCACGGTAAAGGGATGCCAGACGTAGCGCTTGTCGTCAGCAACGAGCTGTTCCGTATTCCAGCTACTCATCGCGAGTTTGATCGCGCAGCAGCTTATCAACCGCGGCAAAATCCTCCGCGGAACCGCGGCGGCGCTGGTATTTCCGGAAAATAATGTCGCGCAGCTCGCGCAGATCGTCCGTCAAAGGCCGGTCGTAATAGGTCCAATCCTCTTCGTCGCGATACTTCGCCTGAAACTTCCAGTTCCCTCCGAACTTCGTCACACGTACCTCGCGTTTGCGTCCCTCCTCGTCCCGCGAGGTCCATATATGTTGACTACGCATGGCGTCGGCTCCTTACATTAGCACCCTTGAAAGACGCAGCCAGACTCCTGCTTTATCTCGTCGGGGTCTTGCTCGCCGGCGCGCTGCTAGCGCCTCCGCTTTTCTGGGTCGGGCAACATCTCATCACGCATCGGGTTCTCCCGAGTCTGGCGCGGTTTGATTTCGAAAGCTACTTCCATCGCGCGCTTTTAGTTGCCGCGCTTCTTTGGCTTTGGCCGCTTTTCCGAGTGCTTCGGGTGCGCAGTTGGCGCGATCTCGGGCTGGATAAAAATCACCGGCCCGGTGCCGAGCTCGCGGCCGGATTCGCAATTGCAGCCATTCCCCTGCTCTGCTGCGGCGCGGTCCTGCTTGCTTTCCCATTCTATTCCCTGCGCCATCCTTTTCTCTGGGGCAAAATGCCCGCAGTTCTGGGCGCGGCCGTTGTCGTGCCGCTGCTCGAGGAGGTTTTGTTCCGCGGATTTATTCTCGGCCTGCTCCTTCGCAGTTGCTCTCGCTGGGGCGCGCTGCTGCTCACTTCGGCAATTTTTTCCATGGTTCATTTCCTGAAACCCCCTCGCCTAACGACGCCTAACGACGCCGTTAACTGGTCGTCCGGCTTCGTCTCGCTCGGCCATTCCTTTTGGCAATTTGGCGATCCGCTGCTCGTCGCCGCTGGCTTCCTCACTCTATTCGCCGTCGGCTGCATCCTGGCCGACGCCCGCTTGCTGACGCGCTCCCTCTGGCTCCCGATCGGGCTCCACGCGGGCTGGATTTTCGCCAACGGCCTTTTCAGCAAAGCCGCTCATCGCGAGATGCTCGCGCTCCCCTGGATCGGGAAAGACTTGCTCGTCGGAATCGTGCCTCTTACCATTGCGCTCGCCAGCTGGGGCCTGATGCGCAGCTGGGTGCAACATGCGCGCGCTCACCCTCCGCAATCCATTTCGCGGACTCGTTAGTCTGGTCTACCCTTCCTCCTGTGTGGTCTGTGCGGCGACGGTCGAATCGGGTCAGTACCTCTGTGCGGCTTGCGCGGATGAAGCGCCGCGGCTGCGCGCTCCTTTCTGCGACCGTTGTTCGCAGCCCTTCGCCGGCGCGATTACGGAGTCATTTATCTGTGCAAACTGCCACGATCGCATCCTGCACTTCGACGCTGCCGTCTCCGCTTATCGGAGTCGCGGCGTCGTCCGCAAAGTGATGCACGACTTCAAATACGGCGGACAACTTCACTTGCGCCATCTTCTCGGCCAATGGCTTTGCGAAACGCTCGCCGACCCGCGCCTATTCGGCCGGCGCTTCGATTGCATCGTGCCGGTTCCTCTCCACCCGGCGCGGCAACGCGAACGCGGCTTCAACCAGGCGGAGATGCTCGCGCGTTTACTCGGACGCCACAGCTCTCTGCCGGTGCGGCGGGTTCTCCAGCGTATCCGTTACACGACGACGCAGACGCAGTTTGATCGCGATGAACGGATGCAAAATCTGGCGGGGGCGTTCCGTTTACGGCGCGGCAGCAACGTGCAAGAGTTACGCGTGCTCCTCGTCGACGACGTCCTTACAACCGGCTCGACCTTGAGCGAATGCGCCGGAGTTCTGAAAAAATCCGGCGCTCATCGCGTGGACGCAGCCACCGCCGCGCGCGGCTAACTTTTTCCATGGCCATCTTCAAAAAGCCTTCGCTCAAAGCCCAGAGCAAGAAAAAGCGCGAAATGCCCCAAGGCCTTTGGCAGAAATGTCCCGGCTGTGGCGAAGTCGTACATGAGATCGAGCTGGCTGAGAACGACCGCGTTTGCCCACGCTGCGATTACCATTTCACCCAGTCTGCCAAAGAGCGGATCGCGCATCTCTGCGATCCCGACAGTTTTGTCGAGCTGGATAGCGGCCTCGCCTCCATCGACACCTTGGAATTCCAAGGGATGGCGAGCTACAAAGATCGCCTGCGCAAATACCAGGAGAGGACCGGCCTGGTCGACGCCGTCCTAAGCGGGCATGGACTCATCGAAGGCTACAAAGTAGCGATCGCGGTCATGGACTTTAGCTTCCTCGCTGCCACCATGGGCTCAGTCGTGGGCGAGCGCATCACCCGGGTCATCGAATACGGCACAGCCAGCCGTTGCGGGGTCATCATCATCTCCGCCTCCGGCGGTGCGCGCATGTATGAAGGGATGCTTAGTCTTATGCAAATGGCAAAGACCAGCGGCGCTCTCGCCCTGCACGCGTGTGAGAACCTCCCTTTTATCTCCGTCCTTACCAACCCCACCACCGCGGGAGTCATGGCCAGCTTTGCCTCGTTAGGCGACGTCATCATTGCCGAGCCCAAAGCGATGGTCGGTTTTGCCGGCCCGCGCGTCATCAAAGAGACGACCCACCAGGATTTGCCCGAGCGTTTTCAGACTGCGGAGTTCCTCGAGGAACATGGCTTGATCGATCTCATCGTGCACCGCAAGGCAATGCGCGCGCAGCTCGCGCAACTGCTCGCCTACTTCGCGGGAACGCATTAAAGAGGAACGCCTGGCGAGATCAAAGACTTGACCGCGCTCATCAAGCTGACGGCGGAAGTTAGGCATCCTGCCTGACTCGGCCGGCGCAAGAACCATGAGTCATACCTCCTACCGCGAAGCGCTCGCGTGGCTCTTCGCCACCCAGCGTTTCGGAATCAAGCTCGGGCTCAAAAACACGCGGAAGCTTTTCACCGCCCTCGGCGTTCCGGGACCTAATGAGCGCATCATCCACGTCGCCGGCACCAACGGCAAAGGCTCCGTCTGCGCCATGCTCGATGCGATCTGCCGGGCGGCTGGATATCGCACCGCCCTCTTCACTTCGCCCCACCTTATTAGTTTCCGCGAGCGCATCCAGGTAAACGGCGAGCTCATCTCCGAGGAGGAAGTCGCTCATGGCCTGACGAGTATAAAGAAGCTCGTGGCCGCCTGGAATCCGCCCCCGACGTTCTTCGAAATCACCACCGCCCTCGCCCTAGATCACTTTCGCAAGAGCGGCGCCGACATCGTCATCCTCGAGACCGGCCTGGGCGGCCGGCTCGACTCGACCAATGCCACGCGACCCATCGTTAGCATCCTCACCCCGATCGATTACGATCATCAAAAATGGCTCGGCCACAGCCTAACGGAAATATCCGGAGAGAAGGCCGGCATCATCAAAGAGAACATTCCGGTCGTCTCCGCCGCGCAGCCGGAAGAGGCCGCGCTCGTCATCCGCGCCCGTGCCGCCGAGTGCACCGCGTCACTTAGGTTCGTTAGTCAGCCGTTCGAGCAATTTCCCGTAGCCTTGGCCGGCACCCATCAAAAACGAAATGCCTCCCTCGCAGTGGCCGCCCTAAGCGCAGCTGGAATCGCGCTGGACCCGGCAAACCTGAAACAAGGACTCGCCACGGTCCGCTGGCCGGCTCGCTTTCAACGCTGGGGCGAGCGCACCGTCATCGATGGCGCGCACAATCCCGCTGGTGCGCGCAGCCTGGCGCAGACCTGGCAGGAAGTCTTCGGCGAGCAGAGCGCGACAGTCATTCTCGCGACCCTCAACGACAAAGACGCCCCCGGTCTTTGCGCTGCGCTTGGCCCTATCATCCGACGAGTGACCCTGCCGGCGATCCGCAGCGAGCGCGCCCTCCCGCCGGAAATGCTTCGCCTAACGATAAAAGGCCATTTTCCGGCTATTCCGACTGTTATCCTCTCCTCCTTCGCCGCAGCCTGGCAGGAAGCGCAATCTTACGCTGATCCGATTCTTATCACCGGCTCGCTCCACTTCGCCGGTGAAGCCCTCGCCCACTTACGCGGCGAACTGGCGGCCTTCGAAGAATGCCTTCAGTAACGAACCTGCAAGAATGAGAGACCGCCGCTAGATTCGGATCGGCCGCCTTGCAGGTCAGGCTTCGAGCCTGACTCGGCCGGCCCGAGAAGCTAATAGGTACTCCTCACGTCCCCACGATTTCCATGGTGGCGAGGAAGAAGCCCGACTCTCCGCGCGGCGCTTCAGGAGTTGCCGTTTTTCGCCAGGTCGGCGATCCCGTCTTGCCTGAGGCGGAAGATCGTCCAGTCGTCGTTAGGCATGGCCCCGAGCTTGCGATAAAACTCAATGGCCGGCTCATTCCAATCGAGCACCGCCCATTCCATCCGGCCGCAATTGCGCTCCCGCGCAATTTGCGCGAGGCGGACAAGCAAGGCGCGGCCGTAGCCCTTGCCGCGCACTTCCGGCCTAACGAAAAGGTCTTCGAGATAAACTCCGCGCCGGCCCATCCAAGTGGAAAAATTATGGAAGTATAGAGCGAAACAAACCGCTTCGCCTGCTTCCTCCCCGAGTAAGACCTCGGCCGCCGGGTGCTCGCCAAAGAGCGCTTCTCCCAAGCCTTCTTCCGTGGCAACGACTTCGTTAGGTGCACGCTCGTATTCGGCCAGCTCGTGGATCAAGGCGAGAATCGTGGCGACGTCCGCGCGCGCGGCAAAACGGATCTGAAACGGCTTGTCCATGGCGCGATTGAGCCGCGCGTGAGGCGCCAAGTCAATCAACATCCGCGACCTTTCGCCACCGTCGTGCGATCACGCCGCACTGCGAGACCGAACATGTTGGCCCGTCACGGCGTAGCCCGCCAGCTTCATCCTACTTTCTGCTCCAGCCGCTCCCGCAAAAACGCCAGCACCGCCGCTTCTTCCGAGCGCAGGTTCTCAAAGGAATCCGCCAGCGTTTTCTCCGTCTGCTTCCTCAGGCCTTCGATGAGGCTGCCGTCGAGATAAGTCTCCAGCACTGCCGGATGCACGTAGCACTTGCGGCAAACCGTCGGCGTGTTCCCGAGCATCTTTGCGACCGCGCTGATCGCAGCTTTCACGTTCTTCTTCGCCTGCGAGTTATTTTCAAAAAGCTCCTGCGATTGCAACGCCATCGCCGCCATCACCGTGCCCGCCCAGGTGCGGAAATCTTTCGCGGTAAACTCTTCTCCTGTGATCTCACGCAGGTATGCATTGACGTCATCGGAGGTGACGTGATGTTTCTCGCCGGCGTCATCCAGATATTGGAAGACTTCCTGACCGGGCAGCTCTTGCATTTTCTTAACGATCTTCGCGACTCGGCGATCGTTGACATCGATGTCGTGCTCGATCCCGCTCTTGCCGCGAAAATGAAAGCGCAAATTTTCGCCTTTCACATCGACATGCCGGCCGCGCATCGTCGTTAGGCCAAACGATTTGTTTTCCTTCGCGTATTCTTCGTTCCCGATGCGGATAAACGTCTTCTCCAGAAGCTGGACGACAGTCGCGAGCACCTTCTCGCGCGGGAGGCCACGCCGCTTGAGATCGCGGTCGATCCGGCGCCGGATTTTCGGCAGCGCCTGGCCGAAGACGATCATCTTCTCGTATTTGTTTTCGTCGCGCTGCGTCCGCCAGCGCTCGTGGTAGCGGTATTGTTTGCGCCCGCGATCGTCGCGGCCGGTCGCTTGGAGATGGCCCTCGGGCGACGGGCAAATCCAGACGTCCTGGTAGGCGGGCGGGATCGCCAGACGGTTTAAACGCAGGATGCGCGTCTCGTCTTTAATTTCGTTTCCCTGCGTATCGAAATAGGCGAATTTTTTCCCGCACGGTTTGCGCGAGTAACCCGGCTGATCGTCGCTGACGTAGCGCAGGCCTGCTTCCTCCGCCACCTCCTCAGGATCGGTGATGATTTCCAAATCCGCGATTTTGTTTTTTTCCTGGCGCAATCTGCGAGCGGTAATCGGCACGCCAACAATACGCGCTATGCATGCGCAGAGGCCGCATTGATCTGGCGACGCTTTTGTTCGTGGCTCCACGCCTCCGGCGACTGTAACGCCAGGTGATACGAGTCGCGGTCGCCCAGTTGCCGGCCGCGCAATTGAAAGAGACCCGCGACGGCCAAGTGATCAATGATATTAAACTTCTTTCCGCCAACGCCTAACAAGAAAAGGATGTTACTCGTAGCGCAACGCTTCGATCGGGTCGAGTCGAGCCGCTTCCCGCGCGGGGTAGAAGCCGAAGAAGATGCCAACGGCGGCGCTGACGAAGAAGGCGGCGACGATCGAGGGTATCGAAATCAGCGTGGGCCAATGGGCGAAGACGGAGAGCAGCCGCGAAGCACCGAGGCCGAGAGCAATGCCGATGACGCCGCCGATCGCGCTCAAGGCGACGGCCTCGATGAGGAATTGGGTGAGGATGTCGCGCCCATGGGCGCCGACTGCGAGGCGGACACCGATTTCGCGGGTCCGCTCGGTCACGCTCACGAGCATGATGTTCATGATGCCAATGCCGCCGACGATGAGCGAGACACTGGCGATCGCGCCTAACAACAAGGCCATGATGCGGGAAGTGGCGGTGGCGGTTTCGGCGATCTCCTGCTGATTGCGCACGGTGAAATCATCGTCGCGGCCGGCGCGGATGTTATGCCGCTGGCGCAGGAGCGTCGTAATCTGCTGCTGCGCCGGGGCGAGGTCGTTAGGCGAGCCGACCTGCACGTCGATCCCGCGCAAGGTGGTGCCGCCGACGACCCGCTTCATCGCGCTCGTGTAGGGCATGACGATGATGTCGTCCTGGTCGGTTCCTTGCGGGCTGAGCCCCTTCGGCATGAGTACGCCGGTGACGAGGAAGGGCACACCTTTGATGCGCAGCGTTTGTCCGATCGCGCTCTCGGCGCCGAAGATTTGGGCCGCGGTCGTCTGGCCGATCACGCCAACCTTGTTCGCGCTCCGCACATCCTGTTCGGTGAAAATGGCGCCGTCATTTAGCGGCCATTTCCGGATGTCGAAATACTCCGGGGACTCCCCGTAAATGCGGGTGAACCAGTTCTGATTCCCAGCCCCGACCTGCCCAGTTGAAACCACTTCTTCGCTAACCGCAATGACTCCTGGGATTTCGCGCCGGATCGCTTCGGCGTCCTCGATTTTCAACGTGCCGGCGCTGCCCCAGCCGGTGTGCACGCCGCTCGCAGTCACGCTTCCGGAGAAAATCAGAATCACGTTTTCTCCCAGACTGGCGATCTGCGCTTCCACCTGGGATTTGGCGCCGTTGCCGATGCTGACCATGGCAATGACTGCGCCGACGCCGATGATGATGCCGAGGGCGGTGAGAACGGAGCGGAGTTTGTTCCGGCGCAAAGCACGGAAGGCGATTTTGAGCGTGGAATAGATTTTCATCGTCGCTCAACTCGCTGCATTGCCCGGCGTGATCGATTGCGCCGTAGAAGCCATCAACAATAGGATGGTCATTCTGAGCGCAGCGAAGAACCTCCCGGATAACCCCGAGATGGCCCGTGAGGTCCCTCGCTGCGCTCGGGATGACACGCTTCGCGGCACATTTATGAGATGGCTTTTAGGAACATGATTGCGGATGAGATTCGCGAGTTGCAGACCGCGACGCCGTTTGAGCCCTATAGCGTTGTGACTTCTGACGGCAAGAGGCTCTACGTCAAACATCCCGACTATTGTTTCATCACTCCGGGCAACGATCACCTCTATATCTTCTCCGATGAAGTGAAGCGCGAGATCGTGGCGACAAGAAATATCACGCGCGTGCCGGGCGGGCGGAAATCGCGCAGCCGGCGGAGGAAATAAGCGGACGGTCATGCGACCTCCGCGGCGAGGCTTCTCCGCAAAATCATCTCGTCGCTTTGCACAAGGCCGTCGCGCATCACGATGTTGCGCCGCGCATAAGATGCGATGTCCGCTTCGTGCGTCACCATGATGATGGTGATCCCGCGCTCATTCAGCTCCTGGAAAATGCCCATGATCTCGACGCTCGTGCGGCTGTCGAGGTTGCCCGTCGGCTCATCCGCAAGAACGACTTCCGGTTCGTTGATGAGCGCGCGCGCAATCGCCACACGCTGCTGTTGCCCGCCGGAGAGCTGGCTCGGATGATGATCTTCGCGACCGGCCAAGCCGACGGCCGCGAGCACATCGTTAGCCCGCGCCGTCAGTTCCATGTTCGTTAGGCGATGGGCGCCGTAGAGCAGCGGAAGCTCGACATTTTCCCGCGCCGACGTGCGCGCGAGGAGATTAAAGCTTTGGAAAACGAAACCGAGTTTGTGGTTGCGGATGTCGGCCAATTGATCGCGCGCGAGGCCGGAGACGTCGATGCCGTCGAGGAGATAACGGCCGCGCGAAGGGCGATCGAGGCAGCCGAGGATGTTCATCAAGGTCGATTTGCCGGAGCCGCTCGCGCCCATGAAGGCGACAAATTCGCCCGCCTCGATCTCAAGCGAAACGCCGCGCACGGCGTGGACATCCACTTCACCCGTCCGGTAAGTCTTATGAACGTCTTCCAGCCTAACGACAGCTTTATCCGCCATCTCTCGCTCTCTTAGCGGCGGCGCTGCCCGCCAGCTAATGGGTTGTTAGCCTGTGCCGGTTCGGCTGCCTTGCCGATCGCAGCAGTCACGACTTGATCTCCCTCTTTCAGCCCTTCGGTCACCTCCGTGTAGATGCCGTCGCTGATTCCGGTTTTGATTTTAACGGGTTTCGGCGCACTCGATCCAGCCGGAAGGAGATAGACGGTTTTCTCAAGTGAAGCCGCGCCCGACTTTCCGCGGTGCGACTGGCGCGGAGATGGGCCGGCACTCGTTAGGGCCGGCGAGGCTTCCGCCGGACGGAAGCGCAAAGCAGCGTTGCCCACCTTCAAGACGTTGTCGCGTTGCGCGACGATGATCGACACGTTCGCGGTCATGCCCGGTTTTAATTTCAGATCTGCGTTATTCACGCCGATAACGGTGTCGTAGCTGACGACGTTCTGCACCGTCGTCGGCGCGTTGCGCACCTGCACCACTTTGCCGTGGAAGGTGCGATTCGGGAACGCGTCCACCGTGAAATCAACGGCCTGGTCTTTCTCGATCACACCGACATCAGCTTCCGCGACGTTGGTGTCGATCTGCATTTTCGTCAGGTCATTGGCAATGGTGAAAATAACCGGCGCGGACAAGCTCGCCGCGACCGTTTGGCCGACATCGACGCTACGCGAGATAACGGTGCCGTCGATTGGTGAGGTGATCGTGCAATGGTCGAGGTCGGTCTTCGCCCGATCGAGGGCACCTTGTTTGATTATGACGTTGGCCTCCGCCTGATGAAGCGTGGCGTCGGCCTGGTCGAGCTCCGACTGTGAACTGGTTTGCTTTTTCACCAAATCCTCCATGCGCTTCGCGTTCAGCCGCGCCAGCTCCAGGCCTGCTTGCGCGCTGGCGAGGTCCCCCTGCGCTTGCGTAACCGCGGCTTTGAAAATGGCCGGCTCGATCTCGGCGATGACCTGGCCGGCTTTCACACTGGAATTGTAATCGACATAGAGTTTGGAAACGTTGCCGGAAATTTGACTGCCGACCTGCACGTTGACGACTGGGTTGAGCGTGCCAGTCGCGGTCACCGCTTGCGTGATCGGACCGCGCGAGACGGCTGCCGTGCGATAAACTTCACCGCCTCCCTCGCCCCGCCGGAACAACCAGACCGCGAGGAATACGACGGCGAGGCCGATGACGATCGAGAGAAAACGTTTCATCGGCTTGGGCGTTGCATCGGCCGAAGCACTACGGCCGTCAACCGCGCCAGTGCTTGTCTGCTTTCCCTTAGGCATATTGAGGGGGCGCATGCGGCGCGTTTGACTGATCATACATTTGCATGACAGAAAACAGGCGTGCGCCGTTACCTCGAAATTTACTCGATCATGCTGCGCAACTCGCTCATTCGCGAGCTGAGCTTCAAGGCGAACTTCCTTCTTTGGATGCTCGTGGAGGTGCTTTGGTTCCTCGGCCAGATTCTATTTTTCAGCATCATCTTCGGGCAGGTCGATCGGATCGGGGACTGGACCAAATGGGAAGTGGTGCTGCTCGTCGGCACGCATCAAATCATCGCGCAGCTCTTTCAGGCATTTTTCTTCGTCAACATCGCGAACATTCCCGAGCTTGTGCGCACGGGGAAGCTGGACTCGCTGCTCGTCCTGCCCTTGGACAGCCAGTTCGTCGTTTCCACGAAACAATTCGGCCTCGACAGCATCGTTAACGCCCTCGTTGGGGTGGCGGTGGTCGTGCTCGCGCTCGTTAGGCTGCACGTCACGCCGGGGCCCCTGGCCGTCGCTCTGTATGTGTTGGCCCTGGGCTTTGGAATCGCGATCCATTACTCGATCATGCTCAGCCTCGCCGCGGTCAGTTTCTGGATCGTGCGCGCGCAGGGTTTGGTTTACGGCTATTTCAATTTCCTCAATATCGCGCGCTATCCGGACGTAATCTTCCCGCAGGTTTTCCGTTGGATTTTTGGCTGGATCATTCCCGTTATCATCGTGGCCAATATCCCCACGCGGCTGCTCATCAAGTCGTTAGGCCAACCGGCCTGGCTCATGTTCCACCTGATCGCCGCCGGGACCATTGCCGCCCTCATCAGCCGGGCTTTCTGGCGCTGGGCGCTCCAGCATTATTCCAGCGCCAGCTCGTAGGCGAGAGGCGTCTTTCCGGGGAGAGAATCGCGGCGCGAAATCCGGTCCAAAACCGCTTGCGCCAAAATTGAATTGCCCTTAATTAAGCCTCCCCTTTGTCCGGAGAGCTTCAAAAGCCGGGCGGTCCGCTCCAACTTTATGGCCAGTTCCAAGAAAACTTCTTCTGCGAAAAAGCCCGCCAAAAAGGCGCCGGCGAAAAAAGCTGCCGCCCCACAAAGAGCGCCTGCTGCGAAGAAAAAAGCGCTTGCTGCAAAAGCTAAAAAGAGCAAATCCGCGGTCACTCCGAAACGCACCGCCGCTTCCAAGCCCGCTAAAAAACCTGTGACCGCCGCAGTGAAGCCGCATACCGACCCGCGAAAAAAAGCGCAGGGCAAAAATGGTTCTGAGACCGAACAGATCATCGGCAATCACGTAAAGGGAAAAGAGCGCCGGCTCGATCCATTTACTCGTGCGCAGAGAGAGCGACTCCTGCAACTGCGCGACGCGATGGTCGATTCCATGGCCGGCGTGGCGCAGGATACGTTGCGCGCGCGCGCTGAAGGAAGCGAAGCTTCGGCGTTTGGGATGCACCAGGCTGATGCCGGGAGCGACGCTTACGATCGCGATTTCGCGCTGAGCCTTTTGTCTCAGGAACAGGACGCGCTTTATGAGATCGACGAAGCGCTCAAGCGCATCGAGGTCGGGAGCTACGGCAAATGCGAGATGTCGGGCAAACCGATCATGCACGCGCGGCTCGAGGCGATTCCGTTCGCCCGCTACACCGTCGAGTGCCAGTCGCAGCTCGAGAAGCAGAACAAAGCTTCCCGCGTGCGCCAGTCAGTCACTTCGCTCTTCGGTCTTACCGATGAAGAAACACGCGAAGGCGAAGAAGAAGAGAAGTCCGAAGAGACGAAAGAATAACGAACATGGCCCAGGAAATCGTGACCCTCGAATGCACCGAAGCGAAAGCGGCGGGCCTGCCCGCCTCGCGTTACATGACGACGCGCAACAAGAAGAGCCCGCGCACGCCGAACCGGCTCGAAAAGAAAAAATATAACCCATTCATGAGACGGCATACGCTTCATCGGGAGACCAAGTAACCATGCAACCCAAGACCGCCAAACGCCGTTCCGCTTTCCGCCGTGCCAACCGCACCATGCCGCGCCGTCGCATCGATATCGCAGCGGAAGCCATCGACTACAAAAACCCTGATCTGCTGAGAAAGTTCGTGACCGAGAGCGGCAAGATTTTGCCGCGTCGCGTCACTGGAATGCCGGCGCACATGCACCGTAAGATCACGCGCGAAATCAAGCGCAGCCGGTCGGTGCTCTTGATGAAGTAAGGTGCGGAATGCGTCGCGCCGGAAGTTAGGCTTCTAGCCTGACTCGGCGGGCAGCCTTCCAGCCTGCCGCTAGGGCAGACTCGAAGTCACCTCACAAATGTGCCGCGAAAGCGTGTCATCCCGAGCGCTGCGAGGGACCTCGGGGTTCATCCGGGAGGTTCTTCGCTCCGCTCAGAATGACAATCCTAATCATGAGACGGCTTCTCGCCTTCTGGCGAGCTCAAAGAACAGAGCCTCCTCGGGAAGCGGCGATCCGAAAGACCGTCGGCCCAGTAATCTGAAACGCTTAACTCCGCTAATCCTACTGGTGCGCGAACGCGGGCGGGCTCGTCGCTTCTACCGCGGTAAAACTCTCTAAAATCTTGTACGTGTGCTCGGCGTTCTTCGGCACCGTCCAGGAATCTCCTTTGTTTAGAATTAGCGTCTGCCCTTCCAGATGCAGCTCCGCTTTCCCTTCAATCACATAACCGACCGTCTCGTAAGGATGTTTCGAGACCGGCTTCTTTTCATTAGGCTGCTCGTTTTCCCAGAGCCGCATCGCGACCTGCACTCCGGAAGCGAGATACTTTTCCCCTTCCGGCCCGTGGGGAGAAAATTCCGCCGTGATTTTGGTGACGCTGGTGTCTTTCATCAAGGAAGATTCGCACGCGCGGGGGCCCGAGGCCGTGCGGGCGCATCAGACCAAAGCGGCCCGACCGAATAAATCGGTTGGGCCGGGATGAAATTGGCGCGACTCGCGGCTCGTCCGAAATCAGGGAGCGACGCGATCGGTCAGGGTATCGTTATGGAAGGAGATGTGTTGGCGCAGATCGAACCAACCGCCCTCCTTTTTATTTGTCTGGGCGATGCTGTTAGTCTCGTTAGTCGCGAATTTCTGCCACGAATCGTAACGCGCAACGGTCAAAAAATTCCATGGACCGCCTTCCAGATGCTGCATCAAGACGTTGCCCGAGGAGGTGTCAACGGCACGGTTCGGTCGCTCGCTCAGCATTTTCTCCAGCGCATCGAACTGACCGGCCGCCGCGCGATAGATTGAGACGGCGTAAACCGAACCAGCCGTCGTCTTGGCATCGCCATCGATGCCCATTTCTTTCGCGAAATCCGCCCACGGCGGGCCGCTCACGAAGGTATCGTCATGTCTGTGCATGACGCCGCGCGCAGAAGAGGGCATCGGGGTGGTCGGAATTTCCACCGTGGCCTTCGTGCCGATGTGTTCGATCACCGCATAATCCCACGCGTCCCCATCCTGGTGACGAAGGATGATGAAATGTGTAGGGTTGGGGCTATTGGGATCCGGAGTCTTGAGAAACTCGAGGAGTTCGGCGGACTTGCCGGGCGCCGCATAGCCAAATAAAACGTGATAAACTTCGGTGCGTTTCGGACTTGAGGTCGCGGCTTAGTTTTCGGTCGTGGTCGCGGGCGTGATGCCCTGCGCTTGCAATATCGTGATCGGCGCAAGGCCGAACACGGTGAGAATAATGGCGCGAATGAATGACTGCATAGTTTTCTTTCTGGTTAGCGGTTGAAGTTTCGTCCGGCATTGCATCCTAACGAGCAAAGCAAAGCGAGAGTGACTTTTGATTTTGACTGCGCTTTGTTCTCAGGTGTTCGCTTCCGGCTGTCAAGCTTTTCGCTACAACCCGCGAGATTGTGACTTCCACATTTGCTTCCTAGAAGGCGAAGAGGCTGTCGCTTCGTGGCGCGGCAGCGAATTCCCGTTGTGGAGGATCTGGCGGGCGTTCCGTTTCAGTGCCGTTCACTGACATTCGATGGGGCAAATTTTGGACGAACCGTCGAAGCGCCAACCAGATTGTGTCATTCACTCTGCCGGACTGACTGCTCTCGCACAGTTAGCCGTAACAGCGTTTGTCGGACCAGCTAGGAGGTTATCGGGCCGCCGGCGCTTAACCGCGCTTTGCCTCGATGCAGGCTCGGTCAATTTTTGCTCGACCAACAGAAAGAGCTTCACTGGCGCGGCGCTCTTGCCATCGTTACCAATGACTTCCACAGCCACGTAGAAGTGCGAGCAGAATCAAAGTGCCCAAAACGGATACGAAGAGCGAGCCGAGACAGCCTAGGCGGTTGGAAAAAAAAGCGAACATCCATCATATATCGCGCCTCGGCGCGCGACGGGCTGCGTCTCGAGGCGGGAGCTCCGGCAGAGCGCTCCGCTTCGGCGCTGAGCAGGCGAAGCGTTATCGCGCGGCCCTCGCGCGCGACGAGATCACGTCCATGCGTCGCGCCGGCGCCGCGGGACGATCGCAAATTCGCGAATCATAAATTCCTCTTTTCCTCTTGAAAACTTCCGTCCCACTACTGAGTGTCAGATTCCGCAACTATGGATGCTTCTTCTTCCGTCTCGACTCAACATCATCACGACGCGCACTCGCCTGCGCATGGCTCCGGCGCGGCCGGCGATCACCACGAGCTGCCCTTCTGGCGGAAATACATCATCTCGACCGATCATAAAGTGATCGGCATTCAGTACGGCATCAGCGGACTCATTTTTCTCTTCTTCGGGTTTTGCCTAATGATGCTGATGCGCTGGCAGCTCGCTTTCCCGGGCCAGAGGCTGCCGATCGTCGGCAAGATGATTGAGAACGTCCTCGGCCCCGGGGCGATGGCGAACGGCGTGATGACGCCGGAGTTTTACAACTCGTTAGGCGCGATGCACGGCACGATCATGATCTTTCTCGGGATCGTGCCGGTGGCGTTCGCGGCCTTCGGCAACTTCGTGGTGCCGCTGCAAATCGGCGCGCCGGATATGACTTTTCCGAAGATCAACATGGCGAGCTACCAGGCTTTTTTCGTTGGTGGCCTTATCATGCTGCTGAGTTTTTTCGTGCCGGGCGGCGCGGCCAAAGGCGGCTGGACTTCTTATACGCCGCTCTCAGATATCGCGGACAAAGGGCCGACGTATCACCTTATTTTCAACGGCCAGACGCTCTGGCTGATCGCGTTCATTCTCCTGATCACTTCGTCATTGTTAGGCGCGGTTAATTTTATCGCCACGATCATCCAGCTTCGCGCCAAAGGGATGACCTGGATGCGGCTACCGTTCTTTGTTTGGGCGCAGTTCGTGACCGCATTTCTGCTCCTCCTCGCTTTCCCGCCGCTCGAGTCGGCCATCGTGATGCAGCTGATGGATCGCGTGGCGGGGACGAGTTTCTTTCTCCCGAGCGGGCTGGTGGTGAATGGCGCCGCGGTCTCGATCAGCGGCGGCGGCAGTCCGCTCCTCTGGCAGCATCTCTTTTGGTTCCTCGGGCATCCGGAAGTTTACGTGTTGATTTTGCCCGGCATGGGAATCGTCGCGGAGATCCTCGCGAACAACACGCGCAAGCCGCTCTGGGGTTACAAGTCGCTTGTGCTCTCTGTGCTCGTCCTCGGGTTTTTGTCGTTCATCGTCTGGGCACATCACATGTGGCTGACCGGCATGGGCACGGCGGTGAGCGCGTTTTTCCAGACCACGACGATGATCATCTCGATTCCGTCGGTCATTATTTTGAGTGCGTTTTTTATCTCACTCTGGGGCGGGTCGATTCGATTCACGGTGCCGATGCTCTTCGCGACCGCGTTCCTGCCAATGTTTGGAATCGGTGGCCTAACGGGGATCCCGCTGGCCTTTAACACCGCCGATCTTTACCTGCACGATACCTATTACGTGATCGCGCATTTCCATTACATCGTCGCGCCAGGAACGATCTTCGCGCTCTTCGGGGGCATCTATTATTGGTTCCCGAAAGCGACCGGGCGCAAGATGAGTGACTTTTGGGGAAAAGTACATTTCTGGCCGTCGCTCATCTGCATGAATGCCATCTTTCTGCCCATGTTTCTGCAAGGCATGCTCGGGATGCATCGCCGTTGGTACGATGGCGGGCAGGGCTGGAACCTCGCCGCGGAAAAGGTCTGGGGCCTGAGCGGTTTTCATTGGAACACGCCGATCTCTATCGCGGCCTGGGTGATGGGTCTGGCGCAAATTCCGTTTATCATTAATTTCTTCTGGAGCATCCGCCACGGCGAAAAGGTCGATGATAATCCCTGGGAGGCGACCACGCTGGAGTGGACCGCGCCCTCGCCGCCGCCGCACGGGAACTTCGTCGCCGCGCCGGTGGTTTACCGTGGACCTTACGAATACAGCCTGCCGGGCCGGGCGAAGGATTACACGATGCAGACGGAACCGGTCCAGCCTAACGAGCGCAAGGCGCCCGAGCCGACGATGTCGTTAGGCCATTAAGGAGCGGCTTTTCTTGGACAGGATTAACAGGATTCACTAGATGAAGAAAGACAGCACCGTTGGCTCAATTCCCCATCCTGTTAATCCCGTAAATCCTGTCTCCTTCTCGGCCTAACGGACTAGAAAATGGAAATTCCTTATACAGTGACGGCCCGGCCGGATACCGGCCTTTGGAACGCCAAGATCGGCATCTGGCTTTTCCTCGCCTCGGAAGTGATGCTCTTTGGCGGTTTGTTTTCCGCTTACATCTTCCTCCGGCTCGACGCGGAGCCGGGCTATTGGCCGCACGGCCTCCTCAACGTGCCCGTCGGAACATTCAATACCGCGATCCTGATCGCCTCCTCGGTGACCGTGGTGCTCGCCTGGGCGGCGCTGAAGATGCGGCAGTTTGCGCGCTACAAGATTTACATGGGGATCACGATCCTATGCGGCGTTATCTTTCTCGTGGTGAAGCTGGGCTACGAATGGCCGCAGAAATACGTGCACTTCGGTGCCTATATCAAAAGCAGCGCGCTCGAAAAATATGAGCCGTTGCTGGGAAATAAACATCTGCTCGCGGAAGGCCTGCCGCCGCGCGTCGAAATTACCGGGCACCTGCACAATCACGAGGCGTTGCACGACCCCAAGATCAAGGAATACGAGATCGCACTCGACCCGGTTTATACCGACCCTACAAACCCGAAAATGGACCGGCCGCACTTTTTGTATGTGCCGCCGACGGAGAAGATCGGGGTCGTGCAGAAAGCCGATGTCGAGCGCGCGACGATGTTTTTGCCGACGCATAATACTTACTTCGCGACCTATTTTACGATCACCGGTCTGCACGGCTTGCACGTGCTCGCGGGCGTGCTCGTCTTTACTTATTTCTGGCTCCCGGTCGGCTCAAAATTGTATCGCGAAAACCCGGAGCACCTCGCAAATCGGGTTGAGGTGGCGGGATTGTTCTGGCACTTTGTTGATCTGGTTTGGATTTTCGTTTTTCCACTTTTTTACCTTCTCTAGACGATGAATAACCCGCCTGATATCTCGCCGGCGCAACACGAGACCGAGCAATACGCGCACGACGTGAGCAAGCACGTCCGCGGCTACCTCATCGTCGGGGGGACGCTGATTTTTTGCACGGCGCTGACGGTTTTTCTCTCCTACGTCAACTTCGGTTCGCAGAAGGCGAATGTCTCGGTGGCGATGCTGCTGGCGGCGTTCAAGGCCGGCTTGGTCGCTTACATTTTTATGCACCTCTCGGCGGAGAAAAAACTGATCTATCGCGTACTCCTCTTTACAGGAATTTTCGTTTTCGCCCTTTTCTGGCTCACCTATCTCGCCTGGTACGACCCGATCTCTCACTAGATGTCTCTTAAAGCATTTCACATCATCCTGATCACCTTCTCGACGCTGCTCGCGTTCGGCCTCGGGATCTGGTGTCTCTGGGTTAATAGCATGGAGGCGACAGCTTCCTACACGCTTGGGGCAGTCGGCTCGTTTGCGGCCGCAGTCGCGCTCATCATTTACGGCTGCTGGTTTTGGCGAAAGATGAAACGGCTCCGTTTGATTTGATGAAGAGAAAATTATTCGTTCTCCTGGCGATCATCCTCGCTTCGCCGACTGGCCAGGCGCTCGCCTGCGCCACCTGCATGGGCGCGAAGGATTCCAAAACAACGGCGCACATGGCGATCGCCATCTGGGTGATGATCGGCGCGGTAATGTCGGTGCTCGGCGGTGTGAGCGCATTTGGCGTTCACCTCTGGCGGCACGCCAGCATTCCGCTTGAGCCGCACGAACAGTTGATCGACGAGGACCTCGAGAAATATGATTAGCCTCGCGTTAATCAACGAATTTCTCGGGCTGCCGCCGAACGCATCTGCGCACGGCTATCAAATCGATCACATCATCGAGTTCAGCCACTGGTTCATGGGCGCGCTCTTTCTCGGCTGGTCCGCGTTTTTCATCTACGTGCTCATCCGTTTTCGAAGAAACCGCAACCCGGTTGCGAGCCACGAAGGCGTCACGAGCGGCATCTCGACGCATCTGGAATTTGCCGTCGTCCTGATCGAGGCGGTGCTGCTCATCGGCTTCGCTGTTCCGCTCTGGGCGAAACGGGTGAATGCATTTCCCGAGGAAAAGGATGCAATTCTTGTCCACGCAGTTGGCCAGCAGTTTAACTGGAACTTTCATCTTCCGGGAAAGGATGGCGTATTCGGCCGTCGCGAGCTCGCTCTCGTTAGCAATTCGAATCCGCTCGGGCTCGATCCGGCAGATGCTGCGGGAAAAGATGATCTCGTCGCGCTCGGCGAGTTGCATGTGCCGATCGAGCGCAACGTCATCGTCGATCTTTCATCGAAAGATGTGATCCACAATTTCTGTCTCCCGGGCATGCGCATCGCGCAGGACGCCATTCCCGGGCAGATCATCCCGATGTGGTTCAAGCCGGTTAAAACCGGCAACTACGAAATCGTTTGCGGCCAACTCTGCGGTCTCGGGCATTACGGGATGAAAGGGATGCTCGTGGTCGATACGCCGGATGATTATCAGGCGTGGTTGAAGGAGCGGATGGAACTTTCCGGCAATCAAATCGCGCCTCCGCCGCTCGCCCGTCCTCCCGGTGAACCGCCGGTCGGACCGACGCCCGGCACGGTCGCGCCTCCCGGTGCGCCCAAAACAGAGAAGCCGGGCGGCGGATAAGAAGTGGACCGGCACCGCGCCGGAGCACCACGATGACCTGATGCGCGCGCCCGCTGCTGAGACGAATCTTTTCCTGTGTTGCTTTGCCTGGTTCACAGCCGGCGCGACGCTCCTTCTCATCTGCAGTGGCGGCATGGTGACGAGCAAAGGCGTCGGACTCGCGGTGCCGGATTGGCCGACGACGTTTGGCTACAACATGTTTTTCTTTCCCATCTCAAAATGGGTCGGCGGAATTTTCTTTGAGCACACCCATCGCCTGATCGCCTCGATAGTCGGAGTGCTCACCATTATCCTCGCCGTCTGGCTGGCTTTTTCAAAAGTGGAACGCTGGGTGAAATGGCTCGGCTGGACTTCGTTAGGCGCGGTTGTTCTGCAAGGCATTCTGGGGGGGTTGCGCGTTACCTTGATGAAGGACCAAATCGGGATTTTCCATGCCTGTGTCGCGCAGGCGTTCTTCGGCATGCTCGTCGTCGTCGCGCTCGCGCTTTCGCCTGTCTGGCAGCGGCTTCGGCCGTTCGTTAGGCAAAATACCGGATCGCTCGCACGCGTGGCGATCGTCATCTCCGCGATCGTTTATGGCCAGCTCGCGCTCGGGGCGACGATGCGCCATCAGCATCGGGATTTATCGATCACGGATTTCCCGCTCGCTTATGGACAAATCATCCCCAGGACGGATCCCGCCACGATCGCGCAGTTCAACGCGGCTCGGGAACGGCTCGCTCTCTCGGAGGTGACGCGCGGCCAGATTTGGTTGCAAATGGCGCATCGCTGCGGCGCCCTCATCATTGGACTTTCGATTTTCGGGTTTTGGTTTCTCGTTAGGCGGGAAGGCGTCGCCCTGCCGTCTCTTGGCCGGCTGTCGACTTTTTGGGCTGCTTTCGTCGTTATCCAAATCACCCTCGGTGCCTGGACGATCTGGAGCAACAAAGCCGCCGATATCGCGACCGCTCACGTCGCCGTCGGCGCCATCACTTTTGTTACGGGCGTGGCCATCTCCGCTCTCGCACTGCGCCTTGATCATCTCACGCGCGATCCCCTCCCCGCGCGGCGTCCGCTTGATCTTGCGGAGGCAAAAAATCCGTGAAGGCCGCTGCAATCGAGCCGCCCGTAATCCCGCTGGAGCGCAGCCTAACGATGGCTGATTTCGCCCAGCTCGTGAAGGCGCGCCTCACGTTTCTCGTTCTCATTACGACCGCTGTCGGTTTTTATGCGGGCTGGCAGGGAGCGATGAATTTCCTCGCTCTCGGCCACGCCGTTCTCGGCACCGCCTTGGCCGCAGCCGGAGCGGCGGCGTTGAATCAGTGGTGGGAACACAAATTTGACGCGGTCATGCAACGGACCCGCAGCCGGCCGATTCCATCCGGGCGCATGTTGCCCCGTGAAGGTTTGATCGCCGGAACACTTCTCGGCGTCGCCGGCGTCGGCTATCTGCTCGTGGCCGTGAATGTTCTCAGCGCCATTTTAGCGGCGGTCACCATCGCTATTTACCTCTTCGCATACACCCCGCTGAAGCGCGTCAGCACCGCGAACACACTCGTCGGGGCCGTCCCCGGCGCGCTTCCCCCGCTCATCGGATGGGCGGCGGCGCGCAACGACCTCGCCCTTCCCGCCTGGACGCTTTTCGCCATTCTCTTTTTCTGGCAATTGCCGCACTTTTTCGCGATCGGCTGGATGTATCGCGAGGATTACGCGCGGGCTGGCTTCGTCATGCTCTCGGGACGCGATCCGGAGGGCGCGCGCACGGGACAGAACAGTGTTCTCTTCACGCTCTTGCTACTGCTAGCCAGCCTCACGCCGGTCTGGTTCGGACTAAGCAACCGTCTCGATCTGCTTATCGCAATCTCGTTAGGTGGGGTTTTCATGACTGTGGCTCTTCGCTTCCAGAGAGAGCCCAGCCTAACGACTGCGCGGCAGCTCTTTTTCGGCTCCATCATTTATCTCCCGCTCCTCCTCGCGGCCCTCGTGCTCACGAAACGATGAACAGCACGGCAACCGTAGCTCCGACGCGCGCCCCGCTTTCGGGCCGGGCGCTTGCCTGGAAAGTGACGCTCATTCTCATCCCTTTGTTGACCGCGGGAGGGCTTTTCTTTCTGCGGCAAGCGGAGGTCGCGCGCTTTGGGAGCCACGTTTTGCCGCGTCTCGGGCATGTCCCGTTTTTCGTGCTTACGGATCAGGACAGCAAACCTTTTGGCTCGCAGCAATTGCAAGGACAGATTTGGATAGCCGATTTCATCTACACGACTTGCCCTGGACCCTGCCCGATGATCAGCAGCCGGATGAGCGAAACGCAGAAGCCGCTGCGCGACACGAACGTGAAGCTGGTTTCCTTCAGCGTCGATCCGGCGCACGATACGCCGGCAGTGTTACGCGGCTATGCCGAGAAACTTAATGCGCAGCCCGGCCGCTGGGAATTTCTCACCGGCGACAAAGGAACCATTTATCGGCTGTCGCGCGACGGCTTCAAGCTCGCGGTCGGCGCGGGCGAGACGCCGGGGGAGCCGGTGCATAGCACGCGCGTGATCCTGGTGGATTGGAAGGGCGAGATCCGCGGTTATTACGACGCCACCGAAGCGGATGCCGTGACCCGACTGCTAGCCGACGTCGCCCATCTTCGGCGCGAAGAGCGATGACGCGCTCGCCTAACGAGTGTCTTCGAACCAGCTTACGATCTTGTAGTTGTTAATCAGCCCACCGGAGCTGAGCGCTTCGTCGTAGTGCAGATTCGTCACCCCAGTCATGGTCACCGTCTTGCCGACCGCCGACCCGAAGACATGTCCGTCGCTGCCGCCGCCGTTGACCGTGACATCGTGACCGGGAGCGTAGACCGCAGCTGTAATCGCCCCGTTGCCGCCCAGCTTTACGTAGGGATTCTGGCCCGTGTCGGGTTGAATACCATAAAATAGAAGATCACCCGGCTGATTATTGGTGTTCACAAGACCGTTGCCGGCGATATCGACATCGCCTTTGAAGTAAATAGTTGCGCTGACGCCGGGCGCGACGGTGAGTTGAGCGTTCCCGGTGAGCGAAATGTCGCCGGTGACATAGATCTCTATATAGGTCTGGCTTCCGTTCGCGTTGCCCGCGAGCGTGAGTGTCTGCGGCCCGCTGAGATCGATAGCTCTCAAGACGTAGCGCGATGAAGCCGCTCCTTTTGTCGCCGAGGCGGTAAGTGTGGTGTTGTTGGTAACAGTGGAAGGCGCTGGATTGATCGACGTCCAGGTTGGCGCACCGATGGGAATGGGATCCTGGTAGAAATCCGTCCGCTGCTCTCCGGTGACGTTTGCCACGCCCGTGGCCGTGCCGGAGTTCGTGGAGACATCACCGTAAACGTGGGCACCGCCTGCATCGAGGATACTGCCGTTGGTGGCGATATTGCCGTTTTCCTGGCGTTTTAATGTGCCATCGGCGTTCCTGTCGTTGTATGGATAGAGAGCGTTGGTCGACTTCAAGGGGTCGCGCGAATCGTAACTGTCGATGACGATGTTTTGGTTATTCAGATCCAGCACACCGACGGACATGATTGCCTGGTCGAACGATCCCAGCGGCCGGATGATGGCTTCAATGCGCCGTGCAGCATGCGCGTCGTTTGTCTCACTGGTAAAGAGCCCATCGATGAATCTCTGGTTAAGCAAAGTCAGTTTGCGCAGACGGTTGTCCTCCTTGTTGTAACTGACCCGCGGAGGACCACTGAGCGGGAGAGAGCCGAGCGTTCGGATGCGGTAATATTGCCAGCCGGTGGCGGGATCTTTTAACTGCGCCGGGGCATCGACATTAACTTCGATGTTCATCGGTGAACCGGCGAGTCCCGCGTTAGGCACAGTCGTTAGGCCATGACTGAGAACTCCGTTGCCGGGAACAGTCGTCCAATCTTGCCAGGCGCCATTCGGCGCCGGATAGAGCGACTTGCGGAGCTCGACCACGGCAAGGTCCACGCCCGACTCAGCCCCGAGTAACGCCTCCTGCCAGGTCGCCGCCTGCACTCCCACTTGAAATCGCCCCGAAACGGCGCGCAGCACTTCGACCGCTAAGAGCGAGAGGATTACCATCACCAGCATCGTCCAGACGAGGACGCTCCCGCCCGCGCGGGAATGATGCGCCAGTTGCATCAATAGACGCTGCTCGCGATGTCTGTGCGGCTGTTGCGGAGCAGAGTCGTATTATAAAATGCGGTTGCGGCCGTCGCCGCAGCGGAAGCTCCGCCGGCCATAAATGTGGGGTTGAAAGTGATCCGCGTGGTCACCACCTTGCCGAGGTCGGTGACGTTGAAGACGAAGTCCTTCACATTCATCGCTACGGTAATGGGCGCGGCGGAATCCTGCTGGCGATAGATCGTACTCCCGGAGAGGTAATAGCGCACACGAACAGAGCTGCCGATCGCGCCATAGACGACGCCGCCGCGGCCGTCGAGCGCCGGGGTTTGCGGGTTTCCAGCGTTATCATAGTACGCGGGAATGAGAATCGTGGTGTCATTCTGAGCTGCCTGGACGCTGAGGGCACGCCGCAAATCGAGCGCGAGATAATCCGAGATGCGCATCTCGTCGGCGTGATTCGTCGCGAAGTCAGCCGTAGCCGTAAAGTTGCGCTCCAAACTGGTGAAGCCCATGAGCAACCCCATGCTCACCGCACTAAAGACCGCCGTCGACACCATCACTTCCGAGAGCGCGAAGCCGCCGCTTTTTTTAAGCTGTAGTTTCATTATTTTGCCACCCCTCCTTTTGCCAGGATTGCCACGAACTGCCGCGTCACCGCGCGATCGTTAGGCGCCCCGTTGTAGTTTACTGTCCAAATTACCTTGACCGCGTTCTCCGTCAGCAACCCCGGGTCCCGGCTCACGATCGTGGTGCCGCTGCGCGTCCGCGTGAACTGTGTGTTCCCGAGACTGACACTCCCATAAGAGACCAGCGTCAGCGTCTCGCTCAAGTTTCGGAGCGGCTCCGCGCCGAGTGCGTCGGCATTGAGGAGATTCGCCTTCACCCAGTCGGCGTCGGTCACTTCCTGCCAGTTGGCGATACGGAGGGACTCCATCCGCTGTTGCAGCACCTGACTGGCGCCGATGGATTCTTTGGCGCAGCGAATGGTCTCCATCGTGGAGATGTTGAGCGCGAAGACGCTGCTCAGGAAAAGAACAGAGATGGCGGCGGCGATGGTCGATTCAATGAGGCTGAATCCGGCCGCTGCGGAGTGAGGTGCGAGGCGCATTGGTAAAGTGGAAGAGAGCAGGAAACGCGCCGCGATCCATAATTACCATAATTTTCATGGAGGGCCATTCCTTCCGCTCTCCAGCCAGGAGCTCTTCCGCCTAGGGCTCGGGATGCACCGAGCCGGGATCTTCTTCGCAAACCAGCTGGAGATAGCTGCGATACTCGCTCTTTGGTAAGCGGTCGATCCAGCGCTGCATCTGGTGTTGTTCGATGAAGTCCATCCGCAACGCGACCTCCTCCAGACAGGCGACCTTCAGGCCCTGCCGGTGCTCAATCGTCGCGATGTAATTAGCCGCTTCGAGCAGACTTGTCTGCGTGCCGGTGTCAAGCCAGGCCATCCCGCGGCTGAGTAATCGCACCTGGAGAGAACCCTGGCGGAGGTAGAGCAAGTTCAGGTCGGTGATTTCCAATTCGCCGCGCGCCGAGGGACGCAGGGTTCGGCAATTTTCCACCACTTGCTCATCGTAAACGTAGAGCCCCGGGACCGCGTACGGGCTTTTCGGTCGTATGGGTTTTTCCTCCAGACTAACGACCTTTCCCTCGGGCGAAAATTCGACCACGCCATAACGCTCAGGATCGCGCACCTGATAACCAAAAATGCAGGCACCCCGCTCGATCGCGAGCGCCTCGCGAAAAAAATCGAGCTTCCCATAGAAGATATTGTCGCCAAGAATCAGTGCCGCTCCATCGTTGCCGATGAAATCAGCGCCGATTAAAAACGCCTGCGCAATTCCTTTCGGCTCCGCCTGCTCAGCGTATTCGAGCCGGATGCCGAGATGTGAACCATCGCCCAGGAAATCGCGCAACATCGGGAGGTCTTTCGGGGTTGAGATAACCAAAATCTCGCGCAGCCCTCCCAGCATAAGCGTGGCGAGCGGATAACAAATCATCGGCTTGTCGTAAACCGGCAGCAGTTGCTTGCAGACGATTTTCGTTAGGGGATGGAGCCGCGTGCCAGCGCCACCGGCGAGCAGGATTGCCTTTTTTTTCATGCGCTCCCGCTCCAAGCCGCAAGCCGCTTCGCCCATTCCTGCCAGAAGGGTCGGCCGCCGGTCCATTCTATTTTTGCTTTTCGACTCAACCATGGCCCGATGTCGTTGACGGACGGTTTGTCGAGCGTCTGATCGAACAGGAAACCGCGGCCGCGACGCGCGAGCAATTCCCGATCGCTACTGCGACCGCCCACGCATTGGTCGAGCGCGTCGAGCATGACCTGCCCGGTGAGGATGGGTTTTTCTTCGACTGCGACGCTAACGGTTAAGCCGAGCATTTTTTTCAACATCAGCGCACTGAGCAGTGTGCGCGAGCTGGTCGCATGCACGTGGCCGATGTCATGCGCACGGAACATTCTCCGCAACATGAGAGCGGCCCGTGCTTGCTCGAGAAAAAGGTCGGAGGCGGGCCGATGTTTCTGGTTTGCGCGCATCGCCTCCAGTTCGCGCAACAGGACTTGGTTGGCTTGCCATTCTGCTTCGATCACCATCGCATCGGGCAGATACTCGAACTCCAGCAGGAGCCCGCTTGTCTTGGGCGGGAATTCAGAGACCCGCGGCAGACGAAAAATGAAAGGCACATAGGCGGCGCCATTTCGCTGTAATGCGGTCAGCTCCATTTCGAGAAACGGGAGATTATTATCCGGCCATCGATCGATCAGGTAAGCGACGCTTTTTTTCTGAAGGATAGGGGCTGTGTCGCGTAAGGCGGCCGCAAGGCTCTTCGAAAAGAGATCGAGCAGCGGTTCGATTGTCTTCACTATACTGAAGTCGTTTTCTGCGCGTTTCCTGCCGGCGTCGCCTAGGCGTCTGCGCAGGGCGCTGTCGCGGATCAGCCGATCGAGTGCGCCGGCCAGTTCTTCCCAATCTCCCGCGGGCACAAGCAGCCCGGTGACTCCGTCAACAACTGATTCGGGAATTCCCGCAAGCCTCGTGGAGACGACGGGTCGCGCGCAGGCCATCGCTTCCATGATGACAGTGGGGAAAACATCGCTCGCTCCGTCTGCGTCAACCACGCTCGCCAAAGCGAAAACGTCGCAGGCTTGTAATCTCGAAAAGACATCAGCCTGGGAAAGAGAACCGCAAAGCTCGATCCGGTTCGTCAGCCGCAGATCGGCGATAATCGTTTCCAGCTTCTCGCGCATCGGCCCGTCGCCGATGATCTGGCAGCGGAAATCAAAATTTCGCCGATCCAACTCTGCACACGCTTCGAGCAGGACCTCGAATCCTTTGAATGGAACGAGCCGTCCCACACTCACGATCGTGACGGGACCGGGCGCGCGCTCTTTGGCCAGCAGAACCGAAAGATAGGCAAGGTCGAGTCCATTATAGACGCGATGGATCTTCGCGGCCGCTTCGGGACAACGCTTCTGTAACAACTCCTGGCTATAATCCGTTTCCACCGCGACGAACTCCGCTGCCGCGCAGATTTCACGGAGCAAATCTTCTTGTCCGAGATCGGTCATGAAGTCCTGCCCGTGCGCGGTGATGCTGAAAGGGATGCCAGATATTTGCCTAACGAAAAGCGCGGTGTGCGCCGCGCGATTGGCGAAGTGCACATGAAAATGCCTGATCCCATGGCCCGTGAACAACTCGGCAAAATAAGAAGCGTTCCGTGCCCGCAGCGAGGCCTTATAAGCCGCTCCGTATTGCCGTTCGTGCCGTTCGATCAGGGCCTGTGGCCAGCGCTCCGTGTCCTGGATTTTTTTCTCCCAGAGACGCAAGACCGGAGCGGGTGGCGCGTAAACCACAGGCGAGCGCAACCGGGAGGAATGCTCGTGCCGCAAGCTGGTGAGCGGCGGATGAACCGAGCCAATGAGTAACTCATATCCGCGCCGCTCCAGCTCCAGCATTTCCATGTCGCAAAAGGTCTGCGAGACGACCGGATAACGAGAGTAAAGATAGGCGAGACGCGGTTGAGAGGCTGAGGGGTTAAGCGGTTGAGTCTTCATCCTCTCAACCTCTAGCTTTCAACTCCTGGACCTTTCCGCTAGGCGAGGTTGACGTCCTTTCCAGGGTCCATCTCGTAATCCAGCGCGAGATACTCCGACGTGTACGGCTTGATCACTTCCTCGGCGAATTTGATGTAGATCGGGTCCTCGCGAAAGATCGCCTGCTTATCCATCGACTCGAAGTCGATCGCGATAAAGAAAGGCCAGGGCACTTTCGGATCGATGCGCTTGCCGCATTTGATGCTCAGCACTTCGTCAATCTTGAGCAGTTGCATCCGCGCGTTCATCATCATGTCCTCGGTATCCTCCGGCGTGACGTGCGCCTTCAACTTATAGAGCCCGATGTGGTGAACCATGAAAGCTAGCTATTAGGCGCTTCGCTCGGGCGGCGCAAGTGGGAAAGCCGCGCCTACGTTCTCCTCTCGACGCGCGCCTGCGAAATCGCTATTTCGTTGAGCAGTAGCTTCGTGCACACGCCGTTTTTCAATGAGCAAAACCGATCATTCTCTTCGTGCGTTTCTGTCCACGCAGCGGTCTCGCCTGCCTCTCGCGTCCGCCAGGGATCATTTTGATCCCGGCGCTCGGCGCGGAAGTGCTGCACCAATGGTGGATAGCTCGACGCTGGCAAAGTCGATGGCCTTGGCTTCTGCTCCTTCCCTGCGGCTTCGCCGTCTACATGTGGTTGAGTCATTGGGCGCTTGGTGACGTGCTCGCGTTCCTGCGCCTGCGCCGGGAATTTTTTTATGTCTCGCTCGCGCCGCCATGGACTGGCGTTCTCAACGCCTGGGGTAATCGTCTCCAATTTGGCGGCGCTGGCGAATTGATTGGGAACCAGGAATTCTTCTTCGTCATCCTCGGACTCATGTTCACGATCGCGAGCTGGTTCCGCCTCCGACCCAGTTACGCGACGTGGATGACGGGCAACTGGCTGCTCTTTGCCAGCACCTCCTACATGCAGGCAGTGCCCGCGCTACACGCTCACGCTTTTCCCGATGTTCATC
>JACDGM010000023.1 GCA_013815325.1 Chthoniobacterales bacterium | reverse complement strand
TTGCTGAAGGTCGAGAGATTCGACTTTTTCACGATGCCGGAACGGGTTGCGAAAACGACGTGGAAATTTTCGTCCCATGTCTCGTCGACCTGGTTCGGACCGACGCCGCTGCTCTTTGATTGAACGCGAATGGTTGCGGCAATTTTTTCCCCGGCGCGCAACTCGAGAAGATTGGCAATCGAGCGCCCTTTCGAGGAGCGGCTCATCTCCGGAATTTCATAAACCTTCTCCACGTAAGTGCGTCCCGATTCGGTGAAAAACATAAGGTAATCGTGCGTCGTCGCGGTGAAGAGGTGCTCGACGAAATCGCCCTCATCCTCCTGCGTCGCGCCCTCGCGCGTAGTCATGCCGATGACGCCTTTGCCGCCGCGGCGCTGTGCGCGGAAGGCGCTCACCGCGGTGCGTTTGATGAAGCCGCCATGCGTGATGCTGATGATCGTGCCTTCGTTGGCGATGAGATCCTCCATGTTGATTTCGCCTTCGTCGGGCACGAGCTGGGTAAGACGCGGTCCCGCATGCTTCTGCTGAATCTCGCGTAGCTCCTTTTTGACGATCTCAAAGACACGGATCTCTTTCGCGAGAATGTCGCGCAAATCCTTGATCGTCTCGATCAACCCGCTGTATTCGTTGATGATCTTCTCGCGCTCGAGACCGGTGAGCTGATAAAGGCGGAGTTCGAGGATCTGATTGGTCTGATGTTCGCTGAAAGCATAAAGACCTTCCGTTAGACGAGCTTCGTTGCGAATAAGCACACCTATCTGCTCGACCTGGCGGCGGGTGAATTCGAACGCGAGTAACTTGACCCGTGCTTCGTCACGGTTAGCCGACCCGCGGATGATGCGGATGAACTCATCGAGATTCGCGAGCGCGATGAGATAACCTTCCAGGGTCTCGGCGCGCTCCTCCGCCTTGCGCAATTCGTAACGCGTCCGGCGCAGGATCACTTCGCGCCGATGCTCGATGAAGGCGGTGTTCGCTTCCTTGAGTGACAACAGCTTCGGCTTGCCGTGATCGATCGCCAGCATATTGACCGCGAAGGAAGATTCCATCGCGGTGTGCTTGTAGAGATTGTTGATCACGACTTTGGGGAGTGCGTCGCGCTTCAACTCGATGACTACGCGTGTGTTCTCGTCCGACTCGTCGCGAATCGCGGTGATATCTGTCAGGACCTTCTCATTGACTAACGAAGCAATGCGCTCGACGAGCGTCGCGCGGTTCACGTTGTAGGGAATCTCGGTAATCACGATCTGCTCGCGATTGCCCTTTAACTCCTCGACGCCCGCTTTGCCGCGGACTTTCATGCTGCCGCGGCCGGTCTCGATGTATTGCCGCACACCTGCAATTCCGCGGATTGCGCAGCCCGTCGGGAAGTCGGGCCCTTTCACGTACTTCATCAACCCGTCGATCGTGATGTCCGGATTGTCGATCTGCGCGCAGATCCCGTCGATCACTTCGCCGAGGTTATGCGGCGGAATGTTGGTCGCCATGCCGACCGCAATCCCGGTGCCGCCGTTCACGAGTAGATTCGGAAAGGCCGCCGGAAACACGGTCGGCTCGGTCCGCGTCTCGTCATAGTTAGGCACGAAATCGACCGTGTCCTTTTCCATGTCGGTCATGAGCGCGGCGCCGAGATGAGTCATGCGCGCTTCGGTGTATCGCATGGCCGCCGGCGGATCGCCTTCGACCGAACCGAAGTTGCCCTGGCCGTTCACCAGCGTCTCGCGCATCGCCCACGGCTGCGCCATGTGCACTAACGTTGGATAAATGACCGCTTCGCCGTGCGGGTGATAGTTACCGCTCGTGTCGCCGCAGATCTTGGCGCACTTACGATGCTGCCGGTTCGGGAAGAGCGAGAGATCGTGCATCGCGAAAAGGATTCGGCGTTGCGAAGGCTTCAATCCATCGCGCGCATCGGGCAAGGCGCGCGAGATGATGACCGACATGGAGTAATCGAGGAACGACCTCGAGACTTCTTCGGCGACGTTGATCGGTTCTATCTTTTCGTTGGCGTTATACACAGAGTTTTTTGGACAGGATTAACAAGATTTACTGGATTGGGGATGGAGGTCGGCGGACGCGGGGCCGACGCAGCACGCCGGTGTTTTCGCTTAAATTGCAGGCTCTCTGCGCCAAAGTTTAGAAGCAGGCCGATATCGTGATTGGTCGCGGTGAGATAGTTTACGACTTGCACTTCGCTGGCTTTCGTTAGGCACGAAATTGCTTTCAACTCACAGATCAATGTTCCGGCGACGACCAGGTCGGCGATGAAATCGCCTACGATGACGTTGCCGTAATGAACTTTTATCCGCTGTCCGATCTCGATCTGGAACCCGGCCTTCCGTAATTCGTACACGAGCGCATTGAGATAGACCGATTCAAGAAATCCGGGCCCAAGCGTGCAATGCACTTTCATCGCGAGACCGATCACCTTTTCCGTCAACGCGTGATCTTCTTCAGACTCCAATCCTGTAAATCCTGTTAGTCCTGTCTAAACATCCAGGTTGCGAACATTGAGAGCGTTATCTTCGATGTATTGGCGACGCGGTTCGACAATGTCGCCCATAAGTTTCGAAAACATCTGGTCTGCTTCGACAGAGTTATCGTCGTTCAGATCGACCTTCAGCAATTTTCGCCGCTCCGGATCCATCGTGGTGTTGAAAAGTTCCTTCGCGTTCATTTCACCGAGGCCTTTGAAACGCTTGATCTGCACGCCGCGCCGCCCGATCTCCATGATCTTTTCTAGGATCTCCGGGATGGCAAAGAGCGGGTGCGAAGTAGCACGCTCCCCCTCGCCTTCGGTCAACTCAAAGATCGGTTTATCCGCCGCGGAATAGTGATCGACCTTCAACCCCTTTCTAGCCAGCTCACTGATTACCTTCTGGATGGTGGTCGCTTCGTGCAGCTCGACCAGTTTCCCACGCCGCCGATTGCCGTTCGTTTTCATCGGCGCGGTCGTTAGGGGGAGTAATTCCTGCCCCATCTCCACGTCGAAAAGATTCAGATCGAGGTTGTCCTCGTGAAACTTCCGCACCGAGCGCTCGTCATTGAAGTAGTGCACGGACTCATCGTTGCCATCGCGCACCTTTACGAGGTAGGTCGGCAGCTTGTCCGCTTTGGCGTCGCGATGATTGAGAAAATCCTCAAAGTCCCCTCCGTGACGCCGCACCGATTCGCTCAGCTTGGCCAATTTCTCAAGTTGCTCGATGATGTCCTTCAATTGGACGGTCGTCAGTTCCTTGTTATCCGCCAGGTTCTTCAAGCGCACATCTTCTGCGCCTAACGAAATAAGGATTTTGTTCAACTGCACGTCGTCGTCGACGTACTCTTCTCGCTTCTTCCGCTTGATCTGGTAGAGCGGCGGCTGTGCGATGTAAATCTTGCCGGCGCGGACCAATTCGGTCATCTGCCGATAGAAGAAGGTCAGAAGCAGTACTCGAATGTGCGAGCCATCGACGTCGGCGTCGGTCATGATGATGATCCGGCCGTAACGCAGCTTGGTAATGTCGAAGGTCCCTTCCTCTTTCGTGGTCGCTTCTTCCTTCGGCTTACCGATTCCAGTGCCGATGGCCGTGATCATCGATTGAATCTCCGTGTTCTTAAGCGCCTGATCGAGTCGCGCCTTTTCCACGTTGATGAGCTTCCCGCGGATCGGAAGGATCGCCTGATAACGCCGGTCGCGCCCTTGCTTGGCGGAGCCACCGGCCGAGTCACCCTCGACGATGTATAGCTCTGTCAGGTCCGGATCGCGCTCCGAACAGTCAGCCAGCTTGCCCGGCAGACCGCCGCCGGTGAGCGCGCCTTTGCGGATTGTCTCGCGCGCTTTGCGCGCCGCTTCCCGCGCCCTAGCCGCAGTTAAGACCTTCTCAAAAATTCTTTTCGCCACCGGGGGGTTCTGGTCGAAGTAAGTCATCAAACCGTCGTAAACCACCGAGTTAACGACGCCATCTATCTCGGTGTTGACCAGTTTTACCTTGGTCTGCGACTCGAAGCGTGGGTTGGGCAGTTTGATGCTGAGCACGCAGACCAGGCCTTCGCGCACATCATCGCCTGAGATCGCCGGATCCTTATCTTTCAACAGGCTGTTCGACCTCGCATATTGATTCACCGCTTTCGTTAGGGCGGTGCGGAAGCCAGTCAGATGGGTGCCGCCATCCGGATTCGGAATCGAGTTCGCAAAGGGTAAAATCTGATCGGTATAGCTGTCGTTGTACTGCAGCACGACATCGACAAAGACTTCATCGCGCTGCCGGGAGATCACAACCGGCTTGGGATGGATGACGTTCTTGTTTTCTCCAAGCTGCTTTACGAACTCTTCGATCCCATGCTTGTAGAGAAAGGTTTCCTTCCTTGCAGGCTCGGTTCTTTCATCCGTCAGGTTGATCTCGAGACCGGGATTAAGAAAAGCCAGCTCGCGCAGCCGGCTCGCAAGACGCTCAAATTTAAATTCGACCGTGATCGTGAAAATCGTCGGGTCCGGCAGGAAAGTGATGAGCGTCCCGGTCGTCTTTTTGTTCTTTAGCTCACCGATGACACTTAGTTTTTCGGTCGTCTTTCCACGCTCGAAGGCCATGTGATAAACCTTGGCGTCGCGCGAGACCTCGACCTTAAACCAGTCCGACAACGCATTGACGCACTTCGCGCCGACGCCGTGCAGACCGCCGGAATATTTGTAAGCGCCCTGGCCGAATTTACCGCCGGCGTGCAGATTTGTCAGCACCAGCTCGACGGCCGGCATCTTAAACTTCGGGTGCATATCGACCGGAATGCCGCGGCCGTTGTCGCGCACGGAAACCGAGCCATCGACGTGCACGGACACATCGATCTTACTGCAATAGCCGGCCAGGTGCTCGTCAATGGAATTATCGAGCACCTCAAAAACGCAGTGGTGCAGACCGCGCTCATCGGGGTCACCGATATACATGCCCGGGCGCTTCCGGACCGCTTCGAGCCCCTCAAGTTTATCGATCTGTGCGGCGTTATATTTTTGGCTCTCGCTAATCCCGGCGGGGCGTTCAGGCGGCAAACTGGAAAAGGCGGATTCGTCGTTGGATTGAAGCATGGCAACGCAGGCAAGACTGCGAGCCAAAACATAGGCAAAAAGAGGATTGAAAACAACTAATTATCTGAGAGCGTTTGAGACGCGAAGCCGCTAGATTTAGCGCGCCGCGCTTCGCTTGAGCCCTCAATGTTGTGGTGGGAGGGATGCGAGAGCCGGCTCGAAGGCGACCGAAGGCGCCGCTTTTGCCTAACGACCCTCGGCACAGCCCCTGGCTACCCCGCGCGCGTGCCCGGCGGGACAGGCCGCTCGGGCACCGCCAGCACCGGCACAAGGCCGTCCGCGTATCCGATATCCAGGAGCATTCCCTCCGACATCCGCCCGGCCATCGTTCGCGGGGATAAGTTAACGACAAAGAGCGCCTGCCGCCCCTCCAACTCTCGCAGATTGGCACGCTCCCGCTTCATGCCTACCAAAATTTGGCGGGTATGGTTGCCAAAGCCCACCCGTAGTTCGATCAGTTTGTCTGACCCCGCCACCTCGGCTACCGCCTCGATGACCCCAACCCGGATGTCGAGCTGTTGCAGGACGTCCGCCGGCACCGTTGGCTTAACTGTTGTTGTTCCTGGTTCCAACTGACATAACCTCCGCGTTAATCACCGTCTAACGAGAATAAGATCAACCACGGCTGACGAAAGCGAGCTTATCAGAAGCGACAGTCATTTCCAAGGCCTTGTAATTGCAATTGCGGAATCTATTCGCGTCGCTTCGGTGTTCCAAATGTCTTCTCCGGCGGCTTTGAATTGGAACAAAACTCTCCCCAAAATTTAATCAGCGCGGCATCTCGCACGTCAACGGGCCTCTTGGTGAATGGAGTTGCCCGTCGCTCGGCTAAACGATAAGTCATGGACTTTAGCGGTGCGTGTCGATCCACTCGATATACTATTGTAACCTCCGATGAATCTCTCGCCCACTTAGCGCCAAATGCTCCCGCGCCAGTGTCCAGCGTCTCTACGATCTCTTCGAGAGGGCCGATTCTCTTGCCGGTGAGAGCATCGAGAAGGTTCACATGGAACTTCTCATAGCCCATCTCTCCTTCTCCGTGCGTTGTGATGGCGAGCTTACGATCTGGAGAAATGCCGTTGCTGATGGTGACATACTCGTCAGGACCATAATCGTAGTTGAATGTGGCTAATGCAGCGCTGGATATGAGCAACAGCGTCGCGGCCACAAAGATGTAAATTCTCGAGCGAGTTAGCTTCATATTGTTGATGGCGGACGATCTTTCTTGGTCTAACGAGAACCAGATCAGGCACCACTGGCGAGAGCGCGCATGGCGGGCGGATGAGATGTTTGAGTCATGAAAACTTGGGTGTACGCCGGCCAGTGGTTGGCTGCATCGCATGGTCAAATCTTCGCACCAGAGAAAACGGCTGCGTTTAGATTTTCTCTCTTCAGTGTTTCGTCCAGATAGAACCGATGATTCTCCAAGTCATAGTAGCAATACCAAGAGCTTCCGTGTGTCTCTTTGTCGTAGGCAGCCAATTCGAGGCAAACCAGCGGGCGAGCGTCCTCAGAGCGTAATGTTCAATCCGAAAGGTGTGCCGCGGAGACTCATCGCTACCGGTCAATCTAAACCCAGCAGGAGGGCAATCTGTGCTTAGCGAGATAAATAGAAGGAGCGCGAACAGTATAAGGGTGAAGGCATCTAACAAGGATTCGAAGGCGTTTTGCCGTCTAATCTTGTGTCTCCGAGGGGAGTCGTGTTAGAAGACAACGCATGGATGAATTACAACGGTTCAAGCGCCGGCGGTCAAGAGCTATTGGATACGTCCGTCCGCTGTCCTCAGCAGATTGCTCGAATTTGCCGGGAATGGGATAATGCGCTGAGGAGAGCGCATGCTACAGGGCCCATGCTCCCGCGGAGGTTGGAAGCGCATGACGGCTTGAAGGGCGACATGGCAGGGTGGCTCCGGCATGGTGCGACCAGCGGGTGCAAAGTCTCGAAGACCCTAACGGGTTTCCGCTGAGTGGATCCCCATTGTCATTCCCAGGAAATAATTGCCAGATCTGAAAATTAAAAACTGCGGAGTTCGTCGAAGGCCTGCAAGCTCCGCGGCGGACCGAGCACCTCGCGCAGAATAATCGCTTGCCGTGCACTGCCACGCGCCCGCAGCACTTCGCCTAACGATACCGAGCGGGGAGCAGCCGCGACAATAACGGGCATTTGCCTAACGACGGGCCGCGGAGCCGCGACCGGAAGCAGTGGGGGCGTCGCCGGAACGAGCACCGGAGGCGCTAACGGCGCGGTCGTGAGCGGCGGGGATGCTTCCTCGGGAGTGGTGACCAAAGGCGGCAATGGTTGCACCCAACTGCGCCTGGCCTTCGCTGGCGGCGTCTGCGCGGTCGGGAGGACGACCCGGCGGGGCACGACTCCGCGCGGGCGGACCGGCGCCGGTGGCTGCGAACCGGGTGGAGCGCCGAGCGCTTCCAGAAAACGTCGCACTTTCTCTTCTTCGCTCTGCGCCGGTGCGCGCGGAACCTTAGCGCGCGGCGCGGGTTCGTTAGGCACTGGCGGCGAATCTGGCTTCTCGGCGTCGGCCGATCCCTGGCTGCTCAGCCATTTAAAGATGAGGGCGATCCCGGCGAGAACGAGGAAAATGAGGGTGTCGTTCATTGGAGAAGTTGAGAGCCTTCGGGTGAGAGTTGAGAGACTGGAGTTTACTTCGTTAGGCTGAAGAAGAGCGCGCGTTTTTTATCGTCAGGTCGTTTCGGGCGTTGGCTTTTCGCCCGCGATCGATTCGCGCATCGTCGTGTCGGCCTGCACGTTTTTCATGCGGACGTAATCCATGATACCGAAATTGCCGGAGCGGAAAGCATCCGCCATCGCCTGAGGCACCAGCGCTTCCGCCTCGACCACTTTCGCGCGCATCTCTTGAGTCCTGGCGCGCATCTCCTGCTCGACCGCGACGGCAGCGGCGCGGCGCACTTCGGCCTTCGCTTGCGCGACCCGTTTGTCAGCGTCGGCCTGTTCGGTCTGCAATTTCGCTCCAATGTTATCGCCGATATCGACGTCCGCGATGTCGATCGAGAGGATCTCAAACGCCGTCCCGCTATCAAGTCCTTTGTGGAGCACGAGCTTGGAGATGCGATCGGGATTTTCGAGCACGTCTTTGTAGGTGTCGGCCGAGCCAATCGACGTCACGATCCCCTCGCCCACTCGCGCGATGATCGTCTCCTCCGTAGCGCCGCCGACGAAGCGATCGAGATGAGAACGCACCGTGACCCGCGCTTTCACTTTTACGCCAATGCCATCCTTGGCTACGCCATCGATCGTGGTGCGGCCCATCGCCGCGCTCGGAACGTCGATGATTTTGGGATTAATGCTTGTGCGGACGGCTTCGAGCACGGTCTTACCGGTGCCTTTGGTCGCGAGATCGATCGCGCAGGCGCGGTTGAAGTCGAGCGAGATGCCGGCCTTGTCGGCGGCGATGAGGGCGAGGATGACGTGGCTCACGTCGCCGCCCGCGAGGTAATGCGCCTCCAGCGGATCGCTCGGGATCTCGATGCCGGCTTTTACAGCCGTGATGCGGTTGTCGACGATAAGACCGACCGGCACTTTGCGCAGACTCATCCCGACCATTTTGCCGATCCCGACCGGTGCATTGGCGATCCACGCGCGCAGCCAGAGTTTGAAGAATCTCGAGACGACGATGGCGAGAATCAGAACGAGGACGGCGAGAATGGCGGCGCCGATGTAATAAAAATTATCCATGGGTTAAAGTTAGGGGCGCGGCCGGAACGCGGAAAGCGCTATTTGCGCGTTAGGGTTCCTGGCCGGGTAGCGCACGCGTCTCGCGTGCTGGCGATGACGTTCCGCCGTCGCGAACTCTGCGAAGAACAAGCGAGTTTCATCAAGCGTCAGGCGGCGCGCGAGCGGCGGCTAAACGAAGCAAAAGCTTCGGCTTGGATTACGTTTGGTGCTGTTGTCGTGCTCCGTCCATTTAGAACGCGCCTCCCAGATTTGTCATCCCGAGCCGCGAAGACGGCGAGGGACCTCACGGCTGAAATTGAGACTTCCTCGAGAGACAAAAACGCGATCTGCGATCGAGAAATCCCTTGTCGCGCTGCGCCGGCTCGGGATGAAAAACTTGGTTGCGTTCGACTTTCTCACGTCCCTCGTTTGCACGCTTGCGACTCCGATCGCGCCCGCGTCCGACATCTTCGGGTTCGGATTGCGAATCCGCGCCAGTAACTCGTCCGCGTCTTCACGTTCGCACGGTGATCGCAATGAAAGTTCGTCTCGGCGAAATACCGAGACCAGCATGCGAGACGCATGCGCTATCCGGCGAGGAGAGCTCAACACTTTTGGTATTTCCGGAGCCGGGGAGGCGGTCTATGCGCCTGCCGCGTAAAGAAAGTGCGTCCGGGACGCGGAGCATGGACGCGCGGAAGCGCGTTCTCGCGGAGGGACATGCTCCCGCCTCGCCAGGACGGCTACGCTGTGCCGAGTCCGCATGGCCAGTGTGAGGCAACCGTTAGGAAAAGCCGAGCACGGGGTGTGGCACGTACGATTCTTCGAGCGAAACGATCTCGTTAGGCGAGAGCTTGAGCGCGAGCGCGGAGATCGCATCGTCGAGATGACTCATCTTCGTCACCCCGATGATCGGGGCGGTGATGCCTGGCTGCTGCAACATCCAGGCAAGAGCGACCTGCGCCGGCGGCACACTTTTCGCCGCGGCGAGTTCATGCAACCGTTCTACCACCGCGCGGTCCGCCGCTTCCGTTTCAGCGTAAAGCGTCTTCCCAAATTCATCTGTCGCCGCGCGCCCGCCACCCGCGTCGCCCCACCGACGCGTGAGCCGGCCGCGCGCGAGTGGGCTCCACGGGATGACGCCGATTCCTTCCTCCACACACAAGGGCAACATCTCGCGCTCCTCCTCCCGATAAAGCAGATTGTAGTGCGGCTGCATCGAGATGAAACGCGTCCAGCCGTGGCGCTCCGCGAGCTGCAGCGCTTTTGCAAATTGCCAGGCAAACATCGACGACGCGCCGATGTAGCGTGCCTTGCCCGCTTTCACGACATCGTGCAGCGCCTCGAGAGTTTCCTCGATTGGCGTGTCGTAATCCCAGCGATGCGTTTGATAAAGGTCGACGTAATCCATCCCGAGCCGCTGCAGGCTGTCGTCGATCGCGGTCATGATCGCTTTGCGGGAAAGACCGCCGGTGTTCGGGCGATCGCGCAACGAATAAAAAACCTTCGTCGCGACAACGAGTTCGTCACGTCGCCCGACCTCGCGTAAGGCGCGGCCGACAATTTGCTCGCTCGTGCCGTCGGAATAGGCATTCGCGGTGTCGAAGAAATTGATTCCGAGTTCCAAAGCGCGGGCGAGGAAGGGACGGCTTTTTTCTTCGTTAAGACTCCAGGGATGACTGCCGCGTCCCGGCTCGCCATAGGTCATGCAGCCGAGGCAAAGGCGCGAAACTTTCAGTCCGGAACTTCCGAGTCGGGTATATTGCATTTGTCATTATAGAGGGATCGGAGGGACGTGCTCCCGCCTTCGCCTTGACGGGCTACGCCGTGACGAGTCCGCACTTTCAGGTTCCGACTTGCACCTACACTTTCACTTTCACCTGCACGCGCCTGATGGGATGTAAGTAAAATAAATGTGTAAGTGCAGGTGGCCTAACGAGCAGAGCGCCCGCGTTCCCCGAAGAGCGAGAGGAGCGTGGGCAGGACGATAAGCGTAAGCGGCATGCCAAAGACGAGGCCGGAAATGATGGCGATGGCGAGCGGCTGTTGCATGGCCGAGCCCTGCCCGATCCCGAGCGCCAGCGGCATGAGCGCGAGAATGGCGGCGAAGGTCGTCATCGCGATCGGGCGCAGGCGATTGATTCCGGCGACGATCAAGCGGTCTTCGCCCGGCTCGAGTTCACGGAATTCCGAGTAATAAAAAATCGCGATCTCGGTCACGATGCCGACGATCATCGTCATTCCCATGCGCGAGGTGATGTTGAATTCCGTGCCGGTGATCCAAAGCCCAATGAAGACCCCCGCGACGGCGAGCAACGGGATCGCGAGCATGGCGATGGCGACGCGAAAACTTTCGTAGAGAAACAAGAGGAGCGTGAAGACAAGCACGATCGCGGCGACCAGGATGATCGTTAGGCCTTTGAAGGCGATCTGCTGTTGCTCGTAAAGTCCGCCTAACGAGTATGGGACGGAGTTGGGCAGAAGTCCCTTTTGGTCGAGGACTTTGGTTTTGATCTCCTGCACGGTTGAGCCGAGATCGCGTCCGCTGATTCGGCCCGTCACCGCAACCATGCGTTTGAGATCGTCGCGCTCGATCTCCGGCTGGCCCGTGACCGGCACAAGCTTCGCCACCCGCTTGAGCGGGAAGAGATGGCCATCGGGGGCGTGGAGCAAGAGGTCGCCCACATCCTGCAAAGTCTGTCGCGTGCTTTGCGGTAGCCAGACGCGCACCCCGACGAGCTTCGGCCCGCGCTGGATGTGGGTGGTGACGTTGCCGCTCAAGTAATTGTCGAGAGTGGTCGTTATTGAATCGGAATCCATTCCTTCGAGCGCGGCTTTGACGCGATCGACCTCGATGTTCAACGCGTCTCCTGCGACGACAACACCGTTTTTGACTTCGACGACGCCGTTCACTTTTTCGATCGACCGCTGCACTTTGGTGGCGGTCTGTTCGAGTACTGTTTCGTCGTCGGAATAGAGCTTGATCTCGATCGGTTGCGGCACGGAGGTGAGGTCGCCGATCAGATCCTCCATCAATTGCGCGGTCTCGATCTCGATGCCCGGGATGTGTTGTTCGATCTGGGTGCGAACGTCGTCCATCACGGTCTCGATCTCGCGCCGCGGCGGCGGTTTCAGCCTAACGAAAAAATCTCCGGTATTCGCTTCCGTGATTCCTCCGCCTAACTGCAAGCCCGCCCGCCGCGAATAAGTCTGCACCTCCGGCGTCGCCTGGAGGATTTTTTCGAGCTGGCGCAAGAGCCGGTCAGTTTCGGCGAGCGAGGTGCCGGCGGCGGTTTTGTAATCAAGGATGAAACCGCCCTCGTCCATCGTCGGCATGAATCCGGATGCGACGTTCTTGAAGGCGATGTAACCGAGCAGCAGCAGCGGCACCGCGATGAGGGCGAGAAAGAGCCCGCCGCGTGCGAGCACCGCGCTCATCATGCGCCGGTAGCCGCGGTTGATCTTTTGCATCAGCCGCGGTGGCTCGTTAGGCTCGGCGTCGCCCTTGCCAAGGACGCGCGCGCACAGGATCGGGAGCGCGATCCAGGCGATGAGGAAGGAAACGAAGAGCGCGCACGCCATCGTTAGGCTGAGGGCTTTGAAAAAGGCGCCGGTCACGCCGCTCAAGAACGCGAGCGGTAGAAAGATGACGATCGTGGCCGCGGAAGAACCAACGAGCGGCCCGGTAAATTCATTCGCCGCCGCCCGGACGCGCCCGGCTTCCGGACCGCTGCCGTGCCCGAGCCGGCGCATGATGTGTTCGACCATGACGATGGCGTCGTCGATGATGAGCCCGACCGCCGCGGCCATGCCGCCGAGGGTCATGATATTGAGGCTCATGTGCGCGACGTAAAGCAGGAGCATGGTGGCGGCGAGCGCCGCGGGCACCGCCATGATGGCGAGTAAAGTCACCTTCCAGTTGCGCAGAAAAACGAGAAGAACAATGGCGGCGAGGACGATGCCGATGAGGACGGCGTCGCGCGTGCTGTGCTCGGAAGAGACGATCAACTCGCTCTGGTCGTACCAGTTCCGGATCTCGAGATCGTTAGGCAAACGCTTCTCTTCTTCCTGCAGCTGTTGCTTGATCCCATCCGCGATTTGCACGGTGTTGCCGCCCGGTTGTTGATAAACCTGGAAGAGGACGGCATCGCGGCCGTCGGCGGTCACGCGAATCCATTGCGGCTCGGTCGAGGGCTCGACCGTCGCGACGTCTTCGAGCAGGACGACGCCGTTGTTTCCGAAACGGAGGACGGTGTTTTCGATTCCGGCCACGTCCCGCACGCGCGTGTCCGAGACGATGAGGTAAAGCTTGTTATGGTCCTCGATCCGGCCGACGGCGACGAGGACATTGGAAGCCGAGAGCGCTTTTGCGACATCGCTCAGGCTCATCTTGAACGACTGCAACTTTCCCGGATCAAGCACGACGCGGTATTCTTCGATCGCGCCGCCTTGCACGCGGACTTGCGCGACACCGGTCACGGTCGAGAGCGCCGGGCGCAATTGATACATTGCGATGTCATGCAACTGCGCGAGCGAATGCTTCCGCGAAGTGATGCTGTAAGCGATCACGGGGAAGACCGTCGGATCCATGCGCTCGACCTCGAAGGTGGCGCCGGCCGGCAGCTCCGGAAGGATTTTGTTGACCTCCGATTCCACCTGCAAGAGCGCCGAGACCATGTCTTCGCCCCAATCGAAATTGACTGAAATTTGCGCGCTCCCGCGGCTCGTGGTGGAACGCACTCCGCGCACGCCGGGGATCGCGCGGACCGCTTCCTCGACTTTGTAGGTGACCTCGACGGCCATGCGTTCCGCCGGACGATCGCCGGCATCGAGCGTCACGCGGACGCGCGGAAAACTGACCTGCGGAAAAAGCGCGACCGGGAGTGAGAAGCCGCCGAAAATTCCCGCGACGATCAGGACCACGAGGAGGAAGACGAGCGACCGCGCATGGCTGTGCAGCCAGCCGGTGAGCTTCATGATTTCTTTTCGGCCGCGACTGCCATGCCGTCGCTCAATTCGTAATTTCCTTGCACGACCACGTGTTCGCCGGCGTGCAAATCTTTTCCGAAGACCTCGGTCTCGAGCGCGGTTTGAATTCCTAATTGCACCCGGTGCTGGACGGCGTGCTCTTTCTCCACCGTGTAAAGCACGTAGCCGTCGCCTTCCGGCAATACCGCCGAGCGCGGCACGACGAAGGTTTCGTGCGCCTGCGTTTTCAGTTCGGCGCGAAAATAAGAATCGAGCAACAAGCCTTTGTCGTTAGGCAATGTGACGTAAACATCCACCATCCGCGTATCGGGATCGACCCTTTGCGTGAGCAGGCGCACTTTGCCTTGGACCGGCTGCGCCCCCGCGAGATGTACCTGATAGAGCGTGACCGGCTGACCCAGTTTCACGTGCACGACGTCCTCCGGCTCGACGCCGAGCTTCACTTCGATCTCGTTTTGCTGGACCAACTCCACGAGCGGATTCCCCGCCGGCACAATCTGGCCATCTTGGACATCGACTTTGCCGACGACGCCCGTCAGGTCTGATGTCACTTGTTGCGCGGACGCTGCGCCCTGCTTCTCCAAAGTTTGTAGCTGCAGCTGCGCGGTCTCGGCAGATTTCTTCGCCACCCCAAAGTCTTGATTCGTCGCCAGCTTGAGACTGAATCTCTGCTGCGTTTGCTCGAGTTCCTGCTGTGCCGCCTTCGCCGCATTGCGCGCCTCAGAGAGCTGCAATTGCGTCTGCGCGCTCGGCTCGATCTCGACCAGCGCCTGACCCACACTGACCGCTTCGCCCGGCGCGACGAGGAGATGCTTGATCCGAGTTTCGTAGGCCACCGAGACAGCGTGCGTCTTGCCCGGTTGCGTGATCACGCTGCCGTAAGCGGTGACCGTGTCCGCGATCGATTTGCGCTGGAGCGGTGCGAGCGTGACCTGCGCGACCGGATCTTTTTGATTGCTCCCGCTCGTCTCCGCGGAGCCGCCGCCGGAGCGATGGCCCAGCCAATAGCCGATCCCGACCGCGGCGAGCACGATCACGGGCCACCAAATCCAGCGCTTCCGGTTCATTCGTTAGGCAGGCCCGGCAGATAACGACCCGCGGCCAGTTCGAGCGCGATCCGGGTTTCGATCAATTGCTGTTTCAACTTGATAATCTGAATCGCCTTCTGGTTCAGGTTGTTCTCGGCCACATAATAATCGAAGGCGCTGATGTTGCCTTGTCCGGAGGCGACGCGGAAATCATCGACCAACCTTTGCAAAACCGGAATCGATGTGGCCAGGGCCGCGATCTGCTTCTCCAGCGCGTGGATATCGGAAAGGGCAGTCGCCACATCGGAGCGCGCCTCGAAGATGCGGCTGAAATATTCATCGCGCAGTTGCTGCCGGGTCGCGCGCTCGAAGGCGATGGTCCCCTGGCCGCGATCGAAGATCGGCAGGTCGATCGTTAGGGCGGGACCGATCGTGTGGACGTTGCTCGTGTCGCTCGCGCGGTTGAGACCCAGACTGATGCGAGGAAACTGCGCCAGGATCGAGGCGCGCAGTGTTGCTTCCTCGCTCTCGTAGCCTTTCTGCAATGCCAGCAGATCGAGCCGGCGATCCTCCAGGTTGTTTGTTAGTTGCGCATACGACGGGGTCGAGACGTGCGAGGGAAGTGAAATGCCCGCGCGCAGACGTATCTCCGCGTCGGGCGGAAAGCCGATCGCTTTTTTCATCGCCAGCCGCTGATGCGCGAGATCCTGCTCCAGACCGAGGAGCGTCGCGTGCGCGTCCTGACTGGCTGCTTCCGCCGCGCCCAGGTTAATCGCCGTCTGCTCGTGCGCGGCGCTCGCCCGCCTAACGACATCGAGATTCTTCTGCAAGCGCGCATCGACCTGCTGCGCGCGCGTCAGCTGCTCTTGGTCGGCAATTACGCGATAGACACCGAGCTTGGCAGCTTGGGCGATCTGCCATTCCGTCCAGGCGACGTCGAGTTCGACCGATTGCAGGCTGGCCCGCGCGGCGGCGCGCCTGGCGCCGAGCTGAATGAGCGCCTGCAAATCCCACGATGCGCCGACGCCGTAGCCGGTCACGAGATCGGGCGTGATCGTTCCTCCGGTGACAAAATCGACGCTCCCGGAGACCTGCGGATTGGGCAGAATGCCTGCTCGAAAAACTTCCGAGGCGGCGACGCCACGGCGGTCGCGCGTAGCGCGAAGTGAAGGATTGAGCAGCACCGCGAGCACCGCCGCCTGGTCCGGCGTCAGTCCTGTATGCGGGGTGAACTCGACCGGCGCGAGGAGCGGATGCTTGATTTCGTTTGCCTGGACCTGAAGCTCGCCTAACGACGAAGGCTGGAGGGCGCGCGCGACCGCGGCGTGATCGAGCGGAGCGCGCTGGTAGATCGCGCAACCGCAGGAGAGGACAAGAACGAGCAGACAAAGACAGGTGTGGCGCACAGCGCGGAAGATAATCGACAGAACGTAAAAAAGGAGCCTTTGCGCCTAATGACAATTTCTCGCAGCGGAATTGATAGTCGCGCGCGCCGACGACTTGGAAACTGGACTCGCTTGCGCTCATCCAGTTTCCTGCCGGCAGGTCGCCTTACTTCTGTCCGTCAGCCTTGTCCGCCGCGTGCTCTTTCGCCTGGTCGTTAGGCGTTTCCGTCGTCACCTCGACGATTTTGCCGGTCTTCGCGTTCACCAGCACTTCGGTCACGTTCTTGCTCCCGGTCTTGACCATGTCGAACGACCAGACCAGCGCGTTGTGCTCGTTCTCGATCTCGGCGCTTTGAATTTTCGCGCCCGGCACTTTCGCCATCGCGATCTGTTCCGCCTGCGTCTTGCTGATCTTCGCCTGGGCGAGGAGCTGCGCGTCGGTTTCGCCGGCGGCGAAGAGGCTGGAAGTCGTGAGGCCGGCGAGCAGGAGCGCGGCGACCAATCCTTTGTTTTGATAGTATTTGTTCATTTTCCAACCTACGCCGCCGACCTGTCGCCGCGGAGGTCGCTCCCGTTACAAATCTGTTATCTGCATTCGCGCCCTCGCTCCCGGTGGCGCGGGCGGTTAATTTCGGAGCATGCGCGTGCTGGTGGTCGAGGATGAGAAAAAGCTCGCCACTTTTCTGCGCAAAGGGCTGCTCGAAGAGAATCTCGTCGTCGATCTGCTGCACGACGGCGCCGCGGCGCTGGAGCGAATTCTGACCCGTCCCTACGATGTGATCGTGCTCGACATCATGCTCCCGGGGCGCGACGGGCTGAGCCTGTTGCAGGAAATGCGGCGTCAGCACATCAACACCCCGGTGCTCCTCCTCTCCGCGCGCGGAAACGTGAACGAACGCGTGGAAGGGTTGAATCTCGGCGCGGATGATTATTTGCCGAAACCGTTCTCGATCACCGAAGTGGTGGCGCGCGTGCGCGCCTTGCTCCGGCGCGCTTCCGGCGAGCACGCGACGATGATGCAGGTGGACGATCTTTCCCTCAATGTCGTGACGCGGGAAGCGACGCGCGATGGGCAGAAGGTGGACCTGACGAATCGGGAGTTCGCGCTCCTCGAATATCTAATGGCGCACGCGGGCCGGGTCGTGAGCAAGACGACGCTCTGCGAGCACGTCTGGGAACATCATTTCGATACCGGCACGAACGTCGTCGAAGTCTGCATGCAGCGGCTGCGGCGCAAAGTCGATGAGGGCCACACGCACAAGTTGCTGCAGACGGTGCGCGGCACGGGCTATTCGCTGCGAGGAGCGGGATGAGACCGAGGACTCTGCGCGGGCGGATCGCGCTCTGGAGCGCGGCGGTGGCGACAGCCGCACTCGTTCTTTTCGGAGTCGCGGCCGCCTGGAATCTGCGCCGCGAGCTGGTCGAGAATCTCGATCAACAAATCCAGGATGAAGCGGCCGACTTCGCGGCGGAAATGGACGAGCAGCAGGTCCAGACAAGCCAGGGAGAAAAGGCGATGACCTTCAGCAGCGACGATCTGCCGCGCTTCCCCTTTGTCGAAGTGCGCGGCGCCACGCAGCGGCTGCTCTACCGCGCTCCGGCTCTGGGAAACCTCGAAGTCATTCCCGCGGTGCAGTCGCGGCGTCCCTATCAGTTGAAAGCCGGCGACCGCCTGCTGCGGTTCGCGCGTTTCCATCGCGGCGGGATCACCTACGCCGTCGGCAAGGATCTCGACAATGTCGAAGAAGCGCTCGCGGGTTTGCTCCGTTCCTACTTCATCGCGTTCCCGCTCGTCGTCATCGCCATTGGCGTCGGCGGCTGGTGGATCGCAGACCGAGCGGTCGCGCCGATCACGACCATCGCGGTGCGCGCCGCGAACATCTCGGCGTCGGATTTGAGCCAACGCCTGCCGGACACCCCGGCGCAGGATGAGATCGGCGATCTCACCCTGGTCCTGAACGCGATGTTCGATCGCCTGCAGCGGAGCTTCGAGCAGGTCACGCGTTTTACCTCCAATGCGTCGCACGAAATGAAAACGCCGCTCACGCTTATGCGGGCCGAAGTGGAGAACGCGCTCGAGTCGCCAGCGCTCGCGCCCGAGCCGCGCGAGCTCCTCGAGAATCTCGGCGAGCAATGCTCTCGGCTCTCCCTCATCGTCGATGCCCTCCTTCTGCTCTCGCGCGCCGACGATCGCCGCCTCGCGCTCGAACAGACGCGGTTCGATCTCGTTAGGCTGGTCCGCGAACTGATGGAAGACGCGGAGATCCTCGCGGAACCGGCCCGGCTTTCCCTGGAATGCGAGTTGCCTAACGAGATTCCCGTCTTCGCCGATCGCCGGCTCCTGGCGCGCGCGGTCATGAACCTGCTCGACAACGCGATCAAGCATAACGAAACCGCCGGCCGCGTGCGCGTGGCCGCGGCGCGCGAGAACGGCCAGGCCGTGCTGAGAATTGGCAACACCGGCCGCGGCCTCCCGCGCGAGACCGGCGAGCAGATTTTCGAGCGCTTCTTCCGCGGCGACCCTTCGCACAGCGACGAGACTCCGGGCCACGGCCTCGGCCTGAGCATCGCGCGCGAGATCGCCCGCGCCCATGGCGGTGACGTGCAGCTTGCGCACTCCGATTCCAAGTGGACGGAGTTTTGCCTCGTGCTCCCGATCAACAGCGCGTCATGAATGCGACTCCATCAATCGCAGTCGTCGTCCCATTCTTCAACGAGGAAGCGAGCGTCGAAGAAGTTTGCCGCGAGCTTCGGCAAGTCCTGACGGATGAACTTTCCGACGTCGAAGTCGCGTTGATCGACGACGGCAGCAGCGACGGAACCGGCGCCAAGCTGGATAATATCACGCGCGGCTGGCCGGAGGCGCGCGTCTTCCACCTCGACGAAAACAAGGGACAGTCGGCGGCGCTTCTTTTCGGTTTCAACAAAACCACCGCGCCGATCCTCGTGACGATGGATGGCGATGGGCAAAACGATCCGCACGATATCCCCAAACTTCTGCTTCGCTTTGTCGAGGCGGACATGGTGGTCGGAGTGCGCGTGGATCGGCAGGATTCCTGGATGCGTCGGCAGATCTCCCGGATCGCGAACCAAGTGCGTTCGGACTTGTTAGGCGACGGAGTTTCCGATGCCGGTTGCGCGCTAAAAGCCTTCGGTCGCGAGGTGGTCGGCGCCTTCATTCCTATCCGTACGCTTTACTCGTTCATGCCCGCGCTGGCGGTCGCCGCCGGCTTCCGCGTGGTGGAGGAACCGGTGCATCATCGGCTCCGCGCGCAGGGCGATTCGAAGTACAGCACCGCCAGCTTTCTCTTTCTGCCGATCGTGGATTTCATTGGCCTGCGCTGGTTTCGCTGGCGCCGCTGCCGGAGCCAGACTGCGTCCCGGTTCGAAGATTATCCCGCCATCGGAACTCTCGGCACGGATCTCCACCGCCGCGCCGTGGCGAGATGGACGCGGCGAATTTCCTTCGCGCTCGTCGCCGGATTTTTCGCGGCACTTCTCCTCTTCGCGCGGAGGAGTGCGGTGAAATCCGACTCGCGCGAAATCAGCCTCGCCCGAGCCGAGCGGGCCGCGCTCCAGCTCGTTCCCGAGGGCGTTTTCTGTGCGGAAGAACTGCACACGGAAGCCGGGCAGCCGCGGTGGACGATCGATGTGCAGCCGCCCGGCGCGCGGGAGTTGCGCGAGATCGAAGTGGACGCGCGTGGCGGGCGGGTAATCTCGTCGCGCATCGAAACCCCGGAAGAGGAAGCGCTCGAAATCGCCGTCGAACAACACCATTTCGACCCGAAACATCCCGACCGCAGATGAGCGCCCATGCCTAACGAGTCGGCAACGGGTGAGGCGCGCAACGCGTTTTACTTCCGGGCCGCGCTCTGTGTGATCGGCCTCGGCACGCTCTTTCATCTCGCCTACAGCACTCACCTCGAGCTGGTCGGCGACGAAGCCTATTACTGGCTCTGGTCGCGGCATCCGGACATCTGTTATCTCGACAAAGGCCCGATGATCGCATGGCTGATCCGCGCCGGAACCGCCCTTTTTGGCCAGACGGTTTTTGGCGTGCGTTTCTTCGCCGTGATCCTCGCCGGCGGCACCGGGCTCGCCATTTTGCTCCTCGGCCGTCGGCTCTTTTCCGACCGGGTGGCCTTTTGGGCGATCGTGACGGCGGCAGTCGTGCCGCTCTTCGCCGTCGGGTCTTCGCTCATGACCATAGACACGGTCTATGTGTTTTTCTGGAGCTGGGCCGCGCTCGCTTTTTGGTGGGCAAAAGATCAGCGCGCGCTTGGCCCATGGATCCTGACCGGGGCGCTCGTCGGTCTCGGTCTGCTCTCGAAATACACCGCGGCGATCGAGCTGCTTTCCTTCGCGGCGTTCTGCCTCTGGGATCGGCCGAGCCGCGTCCATTTTCGACGCGCGACTTTTTGGGTGATGCTGGGAACGGCGCTGCTCTTTCTCGCGCCGACGGTCATCTGGAATATCCAGCATCACTGGCCCACCAGCTCGTGGCTGCTCGCGCGCGGTGGCTTGAATAAACCGAGCGGGATTCATCCGGGTTTCGCGATGGATTTTCTCGGCGCGCAAGCAGGCGTGATCTCACCCTTTCTTTTCCTGGGACTGCTTTTCGTCTTTTTCAGGCCGCGCTTGTGGCGGGCGCCGCAACCCGCGGCCGGTTACACCGCCGCGCTTTTTCTCCCACTTTTCGGGCTTTATCTGCTGCTCAGTTTTCACTATCGCGGACAACCGAACTGGACGGCGGCCGCCTATGTCGGCGGCGTGCTTCTCCTCGCCGCGAAATGGCTCGATTTGATCCCGCTGCATCCCTGGAGCCGTTGGCTCTCGATCGCGGCCCTTGTTTTCGCCGCGCTGGAAACCAACATTCTGCTCGAGACACGCTGGCTCCATTTACCCCACAAGCGCGACCCGCTCGATCGCGCGCGCGGGTCCCGCGATCTGGCCGCGCAAGTCGAGCACTGGCAGCAGGCGACCGGGGCGAAATTCATCGTCGCGGATCACTACATGACGGCGGCGCTGCTCTCTTTTTATTTGCCGGGGCAACCAGAAATTTTTGTCCCGGTCGAAGCTCCTCCGCGCGACCAACTCGAGCTCTGGCCGACCTTCGATCAGAAATTCCCCGCGAGCGACGGCCTGATCGTCGCCAAGCACGCGAGACTCGTCCGCTCTTTGGCAGCCAGCTTCCCGCGAATAACCTCCCTCGGAAAAATCGACGCCGTCGATGGCGGCAGAAAAATTGCCACGTATCAACTCTTCCTCGGGCAGCGCAAGCCGGACGCGGATTACTAATCCGGTATTCGCCTGTCATTGTTTCGCCGGCAACCAAAGCACGCCGCGAGTGGGCGACAGATGGCCGACGTAGCCGTGGCTCCGGGCGTAGCGGAGAAGCGGCAGGTCGAATTCATGATGTTCGAACCCCGTGAGGATCGCGGCAGGCGGGTCGGCGGCGAGATAACGTTCGAGATCAGCCGGTGCGACGAAGCCAAAAGCCGCCCGCCTTTCCGGATCGAGCAACGACGCCGTCCGCCAGGCAAAGGGACCGGTCGCAAACTCCGGATAAATTTCGCGGCCCGCTTCGAGGGGAAAAAGCGGCGCCAGCGTGAGCACCCGGCCGCGCGGCAGGAGAGCGGCAATTGCCTCGGCTTTCTCGTGCACGCTAAACACCGGCCAGGTGGATGGCGCCAGTTGGCCTAACGAACTCGGGAGAGAGGGAATCGCTTCGAGAAGGCTGACAATCACGGCGAGCCAGAGGAGCCGCATGGTCCGCAATTGAAAAGGGTGTTCGCGTGCCAGACCGATGATGTTCCCGAGCAGGAGGAAGGGCACGAACGGGTAGTAGTACTGGCGGTAGGAAGGCACCGGCGCCCAACTCCCAATGAAGATAAAGGGCAAGAGAAGCACGAGCAGACTCAGCTCGCGATCGTGCCTCCAGCCGGCCCAGCCGCCGCGCCACCACGGACGCAGCGCGAAATAGACGAACCCACCGATAAGCAGAATGTCGGAAGGCGACCTGAGAAAATACTGGAACGGAAAGCTGAGTTTATTCCAGAAAGCAATCTCTCCCGGCACCGTGGCCTCGCGGTAGAGCAAATTGATCGCGCTGTTGTAGGTGAAGTTGTCGAAAATAAACGCGCGCGGCGCGATGCTGAAAAGCACCGCAACGGGGAGAAGCGAGAGGGCCGCCCCGCCGCCCAGAATCGTTAGGCTGACGATCCTTTTCCGGCCGCTGATCGGGAAGAGCAAGACGGCCAAAGCAAAGGGCGCCACCATCGGCGCAAACGAAAGCCGTGTGCCCGCTGCGAGCCCGACCCCTGCTCCACAAAGCGCGAGCCAGAGCCACGGTCGCGCGCTTTTCTCCACGCGCAGGAACGCCAGGAAAGCTGCGACCAGGGCGAGCACGGCGAGGTCGTGGTTCCATGCTCGACCAGCGGTGAAGCGGAAGAACGGATTCAAACTCAGGAGCAGGACAACGCCAAGCCCGACGAACCAGTTTCTCTCCGGGACGGCGCGGAAACGCCGGACGGCGAAGGCGAAAAGGAGTAGCAACAAAAGCGCCGCGCAGAATGCATTGAAGGCGCGGGCGGCCAGCAGGAAGTGCGGGGTCGTCGCGAAAAGCGCGGCGAAAACAAAGATCAGGTCCGGCGCGTGAAAGCAGGCATAATCGCGATAAGGCAGCAGCCCCGCGTGCAAGAGAAGCGCTGGCGGCGCGATGAACTGGTGCTCGTCGTGATTGAGGTCCCGCATCATCGCGCGCAGGAAAAGGAGGAGGAGAATGGCCAGAAGAGAGGCCACCACCAGGGCGCCGCGCGGACCCCGCCTCATTGGCGAGACGGTGGTTCGTTAGGCAAGATCTCCCGGCGGGAGAGGCGGCCCTTTGGGCCCGGGCGCGCCGACGCAGCCCTATTCTCGTTAGGCCAGGAGAATGAAGGTGGCGACCAGGGCGTGGACTTCATGGATGGTGTCCATGAAGAAAGCCCTCCGTGCTGTCCGCACGGCGCGCCCGTCCGTTACAAATTCGTTATCCGCGTCCGCCAGCGAAGCGCCGGCAGCATTTCGCCGCGCGCAGCGCGCGCCGAGAGATCTTCCGCCCTAACGAACGGTTATTTGGCCGGCTCGTAAACGAGCAGCTTGAAAGTGTTCGGCATGATCTTCGGCCGCTGCAATCGCCCAAACCCTTTTTCCGATCACGGCCATCACCTCGGCGTCGCCACCCAGCCGCGACTGAAGTAATCGCCGAGGGTGAGGGCGAGCATGAGGAAGAGCCAGAGCAGCCCGGTCACAGCCGCGAGATGGAGAAGCCGGGTGCTCCCTCTGAGGTGCATGAAGAAAAGGACGATCAAGAGCGTCTTGGCAAAGGAAATGAAGAGAGCGACGACGAGATTGAAGACGCCGAGGTTGACGTAGCCCATTCCCCAGGTGAGCGCGAGCAGGCCCATAAGCGCGGCGCAGTTTTTCCAATAGAACTTGGGTGAATGAATCCTTTCCATTTATCTGTGTCCCGCGAGATAGAGCAGCGGAAACAAAAAGACCCAGACGATATCCACGAAGTGCCAGTAAAGGCCGACAATCTCGATTGTCATGTAGTTGCCATTTTCGAATCGTCTGCGATGCGCCAGCAGGGCCAGCACGAGCATGACGACGATACCGATCGTAACGTGGATTGCGTGCAACCCGGTCATGGCCCAGTAAAGCCACCAAAATAATTCCGCCGCCCCGCGATTTGTTTCGTGCCACTGGAAATTGGCTCCCGGCACGAGGTGATTGGTAATATCCTTGTAATACTCGAAAGCTTTGATCCCCATGAAGAAGATGCCGAAAAGCGCGGTCGCGAGCAGGAGGATGACGAGATGCCGCTGCCGGCCCATTTTCGACGCCCGCACGGCCAGTGCCATGAGCGTGCTGCTAAACAAGAGCACCGCCGTGTTCGCGCCGCCGAGGATCACTTCGGTGTGCCGGCTGGCCGCGGCGAACGCTTCCGGATTCAAAAACCGATAAACGGTGTAGGAAAGAAAGAGGCCGCCGAAAAAGAGCACCTCGGTCGCGAGGAAAACCCACATCCCGAGCTTGGCGGCATCGTGCTGTTGTTCGATGTCGTCGAATTGTTCCGCGACGATGTTGGTGGCGGTGGCTTCGCTCATCTCACATCAGATGATCGAGTTTCAGCGGATGACTGAGTGGATGATTCGCGGAAGCAGGGGCCAGGCCGTTTCGAATCGTTCGTTAGGCCGAGGGTACGGCTCCATGTACTGCACGATCAACTGCGGCTCACTCCCAACACTTTCCCCAGAATACCACCCCACCGACGTGTCAATGAGGCCGTCCACACGGTCGAAGTGGATGCGAAATTGAGTGCGGGCCGTGGTGTTACGTCGCTTAGGTACGACGGGTCTAACCCGGCTTCGACCCAATTCTCGGAGTCAATCCCGGCCAGCTCACCTTCCTGAGTCACATCCATATCCGTGTCTGTGGCAGTGAAGTCCGCCGCCTCAGCGCCGTATTATTATCGAAGAGGCCTCTCCGAATATCGACTATGCACTGACCCCCTACTGACTCTCACTGACCCCACTGACCTGCGGGCACAGAGCAACCCACGTCGAAGGCAGACCGGGCAGAGACCCGCGCCACATCCGACGATCAGGGCACGACAATCAATGTGAGATCGTTGCCATCGCCGCCCTGGTAATCGGCTTGGAAGGTGTTGTTGCCGACTGTAACGGTGGCGTCGCCAGGCAGGTTGGCGAAAGTGCCGGCAATCGGCATCGCTGCGGTGTTGTTGATCACGGTGAAGACTGTGCCATACCTTAGCCTTTGGTCGGCGAGCGCCCCGACAACGAACTGCGCCCCGCTCTCAATGGCTACTCCATTGGCAATGATCTGGTCAGCCTTCGCTCTCTTAGTATTGAGCTTATAGGTGTAGGTGCCATCACTCTTGAAGGTGAGCGCACTTTGAATGGTGAGAATAGCTGGCTTATGCGAGCCTCCACTAGGGGCTAGGAAAGCGCCCGGACCGCTGCCGGCGCCGACGGTAACTGTCCCAGCGATCGTGCCCCGGCCACTGAGTGTGCCCATGTTAACCTTCATTGCACCGGCTCCTGTTGCCGAGCCAGTCGTGTTGCTCACCTTGAGACCACCAGCGCTAAGCGTTGTCCCGCCAGCATAGGTGTTTGCTCCGCTCAAGGTTAGGGTGCCGGTTCCGACTTTCTCTACTAATCCGCGTCCTTCCATCAATCCGGAGAAGGTGGTGTCAATATTATTATTGCCGAGGATCAACCCGTGACCCCCCAGGTTGACCAATCCGGTGCCCTCAAGCGAGCCGATCAATGTAACTTTGGGCAGAAGGGATCTCAGGTCGAGCAGGCCGTTACCGAATACTTGAAACCGGCTCATCTCCTGGGCGTCCGCGTTTTCGACCAAAATCGTGCCGCCGAGTCCCCCATTCATACCCGCTTGCGCAATGAGGAAAGTTTGATCGGAATAGAGCGCACCCCCAACGATATAATTGAAGAGATCGATCACGCCGCCTGCCGCGCCTTGTGCCGTGCCGCCGGCCGCGACGAAAGTCGCCTGGCCTCTTCCCCCCTCGATCAGCACCTGGCCGCCTTCGGCACCAACCAGAGCCGCGCCCTTGGCGATAAAGGCCGCTCCGGCAGCTACGCCGCCTCCGTCTCCTCCTGCCTCGATCGTGGCCGCTCCAGCCTCGGCGCCCGGAACAGTGGCCGCGTTGCAAATGAATGTCGAGCTGCCCATGTTACCCGAGGCCGAGGTATAAAAGATGGTTTCTCCGCCCCCCGCGCCTGAAACCGTTCCAGGATTACTGATGAAGGTAGCCCTCTCGGCCGTGGCATTGCTCGCAAGGACTGTGGCTCCCCCAAAGGCCCCATCGACGGTCCCGCCCTCATTGACGAAGGTGGCATTGCCCGCCCGAGGGGAATCCAACAACCCAATCCCCAAGCTGGTGGAGCCGCCACCAGCTCCATCTCCTTCCGCGCCGACTGCGCCTTGGTTAGTTATGATTACATCGTCGCTTATAGTCGCTTGATTTGTGACAAGCAGCTCGCCCGATCGACTGCTATTGGGCGAGGCTCCGACCACGATATTCTGCTCGACGCCAGAGTCGTTTATCACTCCGCCGCCCTCGATGCTAAAGAACACACCCCACTCCCCATCGGGAGTCACTGTGATGGTGTAGGAAGGAGCACCTGGCGCGAAGACGATCTTATCGAGAAAAGTTTCGCTCTCGAGAAAGCCCGGTCCCGGCACACCGATCGCAACGTTGGTCGTGTTCGAGGGACCGAACGTCGCCGTGTCCGAAACGTTATGTGGCACCGTGGGCGGTGTCCAATTCTCAGCGGTCTGCCATTGGTTGCTGATTGGGTTTAAGGCCCAGGTCGCGCTGCCAGCTTGGGCGGTGGGGAGGCCAAGAATAACGAGCGAGAGAACGCCCAAACGGCTGGTACCCCGGAGAAAAGAGTGAAGTCGCATGACGTTGTTGCTACTCGGGACTTGGCGGGCAAGTAAAGCACAAAACACGTTAAGCGGCATCTGCTGTCAGTCTGAGGCGGCATCTGGGATCCCTCCTGCGATTCATAGACTAACCTCTGCTGATCCGTCTAAAAACTTTAGTGTGACTTTGTTCTCGGGGCAGAAGGTTGGATTATTTAGGATAATCGAAGCCGAGATGCGCTTGGGGACACCTAACATAGCTGCAATGAAGGGAACGGCTTCCCAGTGCGTCATTGCCCCGCACTTTTGCGATAAGGTCTTGCAATGAACAGCCATGAGCTTTGGCAACTTTCTCACAGATCCTCTGCCCTTTTCTAGGGCTCCGCAGCGTCCGGTAGAGATAGACGCCCCAAGCCGCGTCGGCCATGATGGAAGTGACTTGGACCGCGGCAAAGCCGGAGTCGGTGGGGATGGGCCTGCCACAACATAAGTAACTCACGACGCGCTCCAAAGGTACGTATCTGCGCTTTAATTGTTCGCCGGCCAGAGCGGCCGAACGAAGCGACAGATATCAAACTTAGCACCCGCCATGCCGAACTTGCTTTGAGAGAAGACCGGACAGCACTTCCAGCGGAAAAGAGGGAAAATAATCCTGAGACTGTAAAACAATCAAAAGAGGTCTCCGAGACAATCGGCGCCCCGCTTTTCGATTGAAACAGGCTTCGCTGACTTGGCAGCACGACTCCATGCAAAGAGCAAATGTTGCGGGCAAAAGTACTTCTGGAAAGTCTTGAGGGCCCGATGGACTACCTCCCATAACGTGGAATAAAACGATTCCTCCCAGAATAATCGCGGTTGCCGCGGCGGCCGCCCTGCTTGCAATTTTCCCTCGCCGCGCGTGCAAGGCGGCGACGGCGCAGGCGCGGAGCCGGTCGCCTCAGGCGTTTACTCTTCGCCGTCGTAGTAATCGAGACTCTCGGAACGAATCAGCCGCCGCTCCGGGGAACGGACAATCCATTTCTGACTATCGGGATAGTAACCAGATTCGCCGATGGGGTTATCGGCGATGACATAGATGACGAGATCTTCAGCGCTGTTGTTGATGAGTTGGTGGGCCTCGCCCGGTCCGAACAGGAAAGCGTCACCGGACTCGATCGGCGTGTGACCGGCTTCCTCGCGCGCGAGACCGCGGCCCGAGATGACGTGATAGAACTCCCACTGCGCGGAATGCGAATGATAGACGTAGGGAGTCTGGCCGGGGGTAATGCGCAGGATCTCCACCGCAAAAGGATGCCGATCCCTCGCGTCGGCGGATGAGGGATCCCAACCCAAAGCCTCGGAGAGATCCTTCCCGGCCCCCTGGAATTTCCCTTTCGGCGACGTCCAGGAATATTCTTCCAACTCCTTCGTATTGATTTTGCGCATGGTTGGCTCCTTTTGGAGATGCAAACAAACCCCGAAGGGGAAGTCCAGCCTCGAACCCGCTCGAACCGCCCAAAAGAGAGGGATTGATCTCTCCCTCGTTGTGCGACAGTCTCCCGGCATGCAGATGATGAACCGGATTGTCTGGGGCGCTTGCTTGCTCGCCGCCGGTGCTTTTCTCCTCGCCGGATGTGCTTCGGATGACGAGCACCTGATTGGTCGCCGCGATCCCGCCGCGGATGGGGCCGCTGAAGTCCCTGGGGCAGCGACGCCCGCTCCCAACAGTCACAGCGCGGGCTGGTGGTAGGGCGTGAGCTACGCTCGTTAGGGAGAAAGCGCGTTGCCTTGCCTCTTTGACAAGAAATTTCCCGGATGCTAGGATCGATCGATCCGGGCGCCAACAGTCCCTCAACCTCTGCACTCCTTACTAAACACTCAGGTGTTGGTGCTCAATCGCCTCTGGCAGGCGGTTAATGTCTGCTCGGCCCGGCGCGCTTTCACTCTCCTCTATCAGGGACACGCCCAGGTCGTCGCCTCCGATCAGCAGAACAACTTCGCCACCCACGATTTCGCGAGCTGGCTCGACTTTTCTATAAACGCGCCCGAGGCCGAGCACGAGATGGTGACGACGATCTCGTGGAAGATCCGCGTCCCGCGCGTCATCGTGCTCCTCCTCTTCGATCGGCTTCCGAAGAAGGAGGTGAAGTTCACGCGGCACAATGTTTTCGAGCGGGACAACAACACCTGCCAGTATTGCGGCAAAGTTTTCGAGCGGAGCGATCTTAATCTCGATCACGTCCTCCCGCGCGACAAAGGCGGCCTAACGACGTGGGAAAACGTGGTCTGCTCCTGCATCCCGTGCAACACGCGCAAAGGCAACCGGCTCCCGCAACAGGCTCAGATGAGCTTGGTCCGCAAACCGAAGCGACCAAAGTGGCGGCCGTTCGTCCATGTCACCTTCAGCAGCCAGCAGCACGAAAGCTGGCGGCATTTTGTCGATCTGGCCTACTGGAATGTGGAGCTGAGCGGCTAGTGCTCACCATTCGCTCCGGTTTCGCGCTTACTTGTCATCCCGGAGCGGAGCGAGGAACTCCCAGGCGTTGCGCGGCGTCTTTCGCAGAAATGTTGCCGAACGTCGCTTGTGAGGTCCTTCGCCGCGCTTCGCCGGCTCAGTATGACAAACATGCTGCGCCTAACGACCTGCGGTCACCGCGACCGGCGCGGGCGGATTGAGCGCGTTTAGGATTGGCTGCGGATAAACCCCGAAGACGAAAATGCCCGCGATCAGCAATCCAATCGCGCCGCGCGAGAGCGGGCTGATCTGGATGACCGGCGCATCGTTAGGCGGCGGCAGCCAGAACATCGCGCGGATCACTTTGAGATAATAGTAAAAACCGCAGCCAACCGTGATCACGCCAATGACAACGAGGAGCGTTTGCCCCTGACGGATCGCCGCATCGAAGATGAAGAACTTGCCGAGAAAGCCGGCAGTAAAGGGAATTCCGGCGAGCGAAACCATCCCGACAAGCATCGCGCCGGCGAGGAAGGGCGAGCGCCGGACGAGGCCGGAGTAATCTTCAATCTGTTCGCCACCGTCCGCCGCGACCAGAACGACAACGGCAAAGCAGAGCAGCGTCATGAGCAGATAACCGACGAGATAAAAGGCAACGGCCGTGCCCGCGAAACAGACGACGCCGATGAGCAGATAACCGGCGTGCGCGATGCTCGAGTAAGCGAGTAGCCGCTTCAAATTTGTCTGCGGGAGGGCCGCGAAATTTCCGTAAATCAGCGTGAGCGCGGCGATGACGACGAGCAGTTTGCCGACCTGCGGAAGAATCGAAAATGGCCCAAGCACGCGCAGCAGGACGACGAAGCCGGCGGCCTTCGAGCCGACGGAGAGAAAGGCGGTCACCGGCGTTGGTGCGCCTTGATAAACATCGGGCACCCAAATTTGAAACGGCACCGCCGCGATCTTGAATCCGAGCGCAACGAGCACAAGCGCGAAGCCGAAAAGGAGCGGCACGTGATCGAAGTCCTGCCTCGCGAGGACGGCGCCGATCCGCGCGAGATTTGTCTCGCCGGTAACGCCGAAAATCCAGGTGATTCCGTAAACGAGAAAGCCGGTCGAGAGCGCGCTCAGGATGAGATATTTCACTCCCGCTTCGAGCGTAGCGGGATTACGTCGCGTAAAAGTCACGAGCACGTAGAACGACATCGTGACTAATTCGAGTGAGACGAAGATCATCACGAAGTCGATCGCCGAGGCCATCCACATTAGCCCCGCGCAGGTAAAAATCGGCAGCGCAAAAAATTCGCCTAATCCGGCCTGAGGGTTCGCCCCCGGCACGCCCATCCGAATCGCCGGCGCGTAATCGATCGCCATGATGAGGATGAAAATCGTGGTCGCGAGCGCGAAGCGCTTGAAGAAAATCGCGAGCGGGTCGGCCGTGTAGAAACTCCAAAACCCGGTGCTCGCGGCGGGTGGTGGCGGGGCCAGAAAAAAACTGCCTAACAACACCGCGACGAGGCCAACGATTCCCGCGATGGCGAAGACTCGCTTGTCGAGTTTGTCCACGAACGCTTCCGCCAGGAGCAAGACCAAACCCCAGACGAGCACGACGATTTCGAGGGCAGGCGTCGGGATCATGGTGCGCTCTCCGCCACCGTAGCCGGGAAGGTCGGGCGGAGCACGCGCAACGCCGTGTTCGGGAAAAAGCCGACGATCAGCGTCGCGGTAATGAGGAGGATGACGGGGATACGGAGCGCCCCGGCGAGATCGGGCAGCGCGTTCCACTTATCGTTAGGCGCACCCATGAAAATCGAGCGGTAAGCGCGCAGCAGATAGACCGCGGAAATCACCACACCCCAGAGCGCGAGCACGGTTGTCACCTGGAAAAAGTGCAAGCCTTGCAGGTCTGCGCCGACGCGGAAGGCGCCGAAAAAGACCATCACCTCCGCCGCGAAATTAGCGAAGCCCGGCAAGCCGATGGCGGCGAAAGCCGCCACGCCAAAAGCAAAGCCAGCGAACGGCATGACCTTACCGAGGCCGCCGAGATCACTAAAAGCCAGCGTCCCTGTGCGGCGGCGAATTTCCCCGGCGAGGGCAAAGAGCAACGCGATCGAGATGCCGTGCGCAAACATGAGGACAGCGGCGCCGTTCAGTCCGATGAGATTCGCGCTCGCGATGCCGAGAAAAATGTAACCCATGTGCATGACGCTGGAATAGCCAAGCATCCAATCGAGTCGCTTCTGCGCGAGCGTGACGAGACCGACATAAATGATGTTGCCGGACAACAACACAAGGAGCAGCCAACTCCAGTGCCGCGCGCCCTCCGGCAGAAGCGGAAGCGCAATGCGGAGCAACCCGTAAAGACCAAACTTTTTCAAAACTCCCGCGTGCAACATCGCCGCCGGCGCCGGCGCCGAGGCGTACGCTTCCGGGGCCCAGTTGTGAAAAGGGAAGAGCGAGATGAGCACGCCGAACCCGATCAGCAGCAGTAGAAAGATGGTGTTCTGCGCGGCGGGCGCGATTCCACCAGCGGCGGCGGCGGATTGAAGCACGCGCAAATCAAAACTGCGCGCGGTCACTGGCACGCTCCGGTAAAGCAGGATCAAACCGAGGAGCAAAACGAAGCTGCCGAGCGCGAGATAAATTGTGACCTTCCAGGCCGCCGCGAAGCGGTTCCCCGTGCCCCAAATTCCGATAAGGAAAAACGTCGGGATGAGAGCGATCTCATGAAAAGCGTAAAAGAAAAAAAGATCGAGCGAGGCAAAGGCGCCGATCGCGCCGCCCCCGAGCAGGAGGAGGCAGGCATAAAAAAGTCGCTCCGATTTTCCGACTGGCTGCGTGAACCAGACCGCGCAGAACAAGACCAGCGCCGCGAGCACGAGCATGATGAGACTGAGCCCATCCGCGCCTAACAAGAAGTGAATTCGCCAGCTTTCGCTGATCGTCAACGAGCTTACAAATTGAAACCCGCCGGGGACGGGGTCGTAACGGAAGAGGGCGGTGAAGGTAGCGATCGCGGTCGCCGCGGAGCCGAACAGCGCCGTCACGCGACCAGGCGCGCCTGACAAGATGAGGAGCGCCGTAACGAGAGGCGCGAAGACGATGAAGAGCAACATCAGCGGAAAACCGCGAAATAGATGAGACCGATGATGCCGAGACCGAAGAGAAATCCGTAAGCCTGCAGGTTTCCCACCTGGAGGAGGCGGAGAAGAAAGCCGCTGCCCCAAACACCGCCGCTCATTCCCCTAACGATCGCGCCGTCAAGAATCCAGCGGTCGATAAAGGCGGAGAGCGAAGCGAGCAATCCCTGGGTCGAGCTAATAAGAAAGGTGTAAAATTCATCGAGGTAAAAACGATCGCGGAAAAGCGCGATATGGACCGGCTCTCTCTCGCGACTGCGGTAGAGAAGTGTCGCGCTCACCACCCCGATAAGGAGCGCGGCCAGGGCAACGATCGGAACGGCCGCGGCCTGCTCGGTTTCGTTAGGCAAAGTAAGAAAGCGGGCCGCGAAAAATTTGTAGCCGCCTAACGCCGCTGGGATGCTCAGGAGCAGCAACGGGATCACCATGACGGCGGGCGATTCACCGCTGCGCGCAGCCTGCTCGCTCCGCGGTTTTCCGAAGAACACCACGATGACGAGGCGTGTCATGTAGAACGCCGTGAGCAGAGCCGTGAAAGACGCGAGAATGAAAATCGGCCGGTTGCGCTCGAAGGCGAGAGCGATGATCGCGTCTTTGCTGAAAAAGCCGCTCGAACCTGGGAAACCGATGAGCGCGAGTGTGCCGATGAGGAACGTTAGGCAGGTGAGCGGCAGTCGTTTCCAAAGCGCGCCCATCCGCCAGATATCCTGCTCGTGGTGCAGCATGTAAATGATAGAGCCGGCGCCGAGGAAGAGGAGCGCCTTGAAAGCGGCGTGGGTGAAAAGGTGGAACATAGCCGCTTCGCCCGAAGCGAGCCCGACCGCCATCACCATGTAGCCGAGCTGTGAAAGCGTGGAGTAAGCGAGGATACGTTTGATGTCGTCCTGCTGCGTCGCCATCAGCGCCGCGAACACTGCGGTGATCGTGCCGATCCAGGCGATGACGGTGAGCGCGTCCGGCGAAGCGTCGATTAAAAAACCGACGCGCACGAGCATGTAAACACCCGCCGCGACCATTGTCGCCGCGTGGATCAAGGCCGAAACCGGCGTCGGACCTTCCATCGCGTCCGGCAACCAAACGTGGAGCGGGAATTGCGCGGACTTTCCGACGGCGCCGCAAAAAACGAGCAACGCCGCGGCCGTTAGATAACCGGTGTGTCCGGCGAATCCACCCATTGCTTTCGCGATCTCGGCGAAAACAAACGAGCCAGTTGCCGTCCAGACCATCAGGATCCCAATCATAAATCCGAAGTCGCCGATACGATTGGTGATGAATGCTTTTTTTGCCGCGTCAGCCGCGGCCGCGCGCTCGAACCAATGGCCGATGAGCAAATAGGAACTGACGCCAACCAGCTCCCAGAAGATGAACATCATCACGAAATTATTCGCGAGGACGATTCCGAGCATCGCGAACATGAAGAGCGAAAGCGAAGCAAAGTAGCGCGACTTGCCCGCATCCGCCCCCACGTAGCCTAACGAGTAGATGTGAATTAGCGCGCCCACGCCGGTGACCATAAAGAGCATCGAGCGACTGAGCGGGTCGAGCGTCAAGCCTAACGGGACGGAGAATGCCGGCCCGAGATTGATCCAGGAGATCGAAGCCGCGGCCGATGTTTTCTGGAAGAAGATGAAACAAGCGCAAATAAAACTGCCGAGTACCGCCGCGACCGAGATGAGCGCGCTCAAAGTGCGCAGCGGCCGAGTCGCGATCATAATGACGCACGCGGAGAACAGCGGCAGGAGAAAAGCGATCCAGGGGAGCATTGAAGTCATGACCGACATCCTTCTGTCATCCCAAGCCGGCGAGGCGCGGCGAGGGACCTCTCAATTGTAATCCACGTGCCCATCCACAGAGGAAACGCAAATTGCATAGGCGAGGTCCCTCTCCGTCCTTCGGCGGATCGGGATGACAAGTCAGTGGCGAAAGGAAATGACAAATCAGCCGCGCGCCGCAAAACCCTTCCTCCTAGCATTTCAAAATCACTCCTGCAGCCGGCTTTAATACTTCAACGTGCTGATGTCCTCGACGTGAATCGTGCGCCGGGCGCGATAGAGCGCGACGATCACCGCCAGCCCGACCGCGACCTCGGCCGCCGCCACCGTGATGATGAAGAAAACAAAGACCTGCGCGTGATAATTAGGCAGGCCCAACGAGTCCGTGCGGAAGCGCGAAAAGGCGACGAGGGAGAGATTCGCCGCGTTCAACATCAGCTCGAGCGACATGAAAATGATGATGATGTTGCGGCGCAGGAGCACGCCGGCAAACCCAATTGTGAAGAGCAGGCCGCTGACGAAGAGATAGTCGCCGAGTGTCACCATTTCGTTAGCGCAGCTCGCGTTTGCTCAGCACGATCACGCCAATCGTCGCCACCAGGATGAGGACGGCGATGATCTGGAAGGGCAAGTTGTAATTCCCAAATAGCAGCAGCCCAACGCTGCGGACGTCGTCGGGGTGATTGAGTGGCAGCGCCGGGAAGGACTGTTTCGCCTGCCGCAAATGGCCGATGACGAGGCAAAGCTGCCCGAAGAAAATGACCGCCACGGCCACTCCGCCGGCGAAGGCGACGAGATTGATTTTGCGCCGTTCCTCGGCCCGCAAATCGAGCAGCATGATGATGAAAAGGAACAACACCATGACTGCGCCGGCATAAACGAGCACCTGAATGATCCCGATAAAAAAAGCGTCGAGCGACATGAACAACGCCGCCAGACCGAGGAACGAAACCACTAGACTGAGAGCGCTCGCGATTGGGTTACGGTTCATGATGACGGCCGCGCCGAAGAGGAGCATGAGCGCGGAGGCGAGCCAGAAGAAGACGGGAGACATAATTTCGTTAGGCGCGAACACAAACTGTCATCCCGAGCCGCGAAGAGGCGAGGGACCTCGCAAGCCAGCACGGGCGTTGCATCTGAAATGGGCGGTCGCACGACGCCTGCGAGGTCCCTCGCTGCGCTCGCGATGACAAGTTGTTGCGCTCACTTCTGCTCGTTCCATTTCAGGACCAGCCCGTGCATCACCCCCCCGATCTCGATCAACTTTTCCTTGTTGTGGACCATGTCCGCGCGGGTCAATCCGGTGATGGCGTAATCTTTGCGCAGGAAAATCGCCTGCTCCGGGCAGACCTCTTCGCACATGCCGCAGTAGATGCAGCGGATCATATCGATGTCGAATTCTTCCGGGTATTTCTCGACTTTGGCGAAGCGCTCGCCTAACGGAATCTCGCCCGGCACGATCTTGATCGCGCGCGGCGGACAGATGAATTCGCAGAGTTGGCAGGCAACGCAACGAACGCGATCGCGCTCATCCTTTACCAGGGCCGGCGCGCCGCGATAATGCTCCGGCAGATAGCTGTCCCATTTCTGCTCCGGATATTGCATCGTCACTTTGGTCCGGCCGGCGAGCATGTTCTTGAGGTGGCGCAGCGTGATCGCCATTCCGCTCAAAATCGCGGGCAGATATGCGCGCTCGGACCAGCTTAAATTTGGGCGTCGAACGGTGATGGCCATGACTAAAAAATCAATTGGAAATCAGGAAACCCGGACCTGTATGTCCCACAACCCAAATGCTCCCTCCTGGTTTCCTGGTTTCCAGATTCATCCCTATTTCGGCATGTAGGCCACGATGAGCGCGGCGATGAAAATATTCACGAGCGCGATCTCGAAGAAAAAAACCCAGCCGAGCCGCATCAGTTGATCATAGCGAAAGCGGGGCAGAGTCCAGCGCACCCAAATAAAGATGAGGAGCAAGGCGGCGACTTTGGCGAAGAAGACGAAGATATTAAAAAGGCCGCCGAGGATGCCGCGCCAGCCGCCTAACGAACCGTCGATCAAGAGCCAATGGAAGCCGTGCGGGTGATCCCACCAGGGAAGCGGGAGGTGCCAAGCGCCGAAGAAAAGGGTCACGATGATGGCCGAGCCGGTGATCATGGCGGCGTATTCTCCGAGGAAAAAGAGAGCGAATTTCATCGAGGAATACTCAGTGTGATAACCGCCAGCTAACTCCTGCTCTGCTTCCGGCAAATCGAAGGGGAGGCGGTTGGTTTCGGCGAAAATGGCGATCGTAAAAACGACGAAGGAGATGAACATCGGAATGGTGAGAAGCCATTTCCAAACGTTCGTCGGGTCGCCGAGGAAGGGCGCGATCATCCAGCCGTTTTCGATCTGGTACCGGACAATGCTCGTGAGGCGCAGCTGCCCGACGAGGAGGAAAATCGGGATGACGGCCAGGCCTAACGACAACTCGTAGGAAATCATCTGCGAACTGGCGCGGACGCCGCCGAGGAACGGGTATTTCGAATTCGAGGACCAGCCGGCGATGACGATCCCGTAAACGCCTAACGACGCGATGGCGAAGACGTAGAGGACGCCCACGTTGATATCCGCGATCACCATGGGCACGCCAAACAACGTGCTCCCAAAGGGTACGACTGCGATCGTCATGATCGCCGGCACCATCGCAAGACAGGGCGCGAGCCAGTAGTAGAATTTGTTCACGTGCGCCGGGGTGAAATCCTCTTTCAGGATGAACTTCATGGCGTCGGCGATCGGCTGGAAAAGTCCGGCGGGGCCGACGCGGTTGGGGCCGAGGCGATCCTGAATAAGCGCACTCACCCGACGCTCAGCGTAAACGCTGTAGGAGACCATCGGGAGAATGACGACGAAGACGATCCCGAGGATTTTCAGCAGCGAGGTGACGAGGAGAAAAGCGGTCGCGCTCATTATTGCGGATGTTTCTCCAGTTCGCGCTCGCGCACTTTTTCCTGCGCCGGTTCTCCCGGTGGGCCGGGGGTTTTGTCGAGATTTGATACCTGCACGCCGAGATCGCTAATCCGGCTCAAGGTGAGGCCGCTCAATTCGGGCACAGCTTCGCTCATCTGCCGAAAGACATCTTCGATTGTGTAGGTGCCAGCCGGTTGCGAGCTGGTCGCGGAGGCGTTGCCGGAAATAGCCTGGATCAAACTGCGCAAAATATCCCAATCGTCGCGCGCCTCGCCGGGGCCGCGGACCGCACGATTAAGCCGCTGCAACCGGCCTTTGCCGTTAATCATGGAGCCGCGTTTTTCGGCGAAGCCTAACGACGGCAGGACGACGCTGGCGTAGGAGGTGGAGTTGTTCGAGAGCAGATCCATCGCGATGTAAAGTGGGAGTCGCGCCAATTGCTCGGGCGCGATGCCGCACTCAAGCGGGTTTTCGCCTAACGAGATGAGGGCCTGAACTTGCCCGGAATAGATGGACTCTTTGATCTGTTGCAGAACAGTGGCGGATTCGGACGCTACCCGGAGGAGGCGCGCGCCGCTCGTGTTCGGGTTTCGGTCCGCGCTCAGAAGTATGTCGTCAGCCGGGCCGCTCCGCGGGACAATGTCGATGAGAGTCGCGCCTAACGACTCCGCGAGACGCGCGGTGAGCCAGAGTTCTTCGTTTGTCATCCGGCCGGAGGCGAGGATGGCGATTTGCCAGCCGGCGAACGGCCGCAAAAGTGCGGCGACGCTCTGGAGGGCATGGCTCCAGGTCGCGGGCTGCAACCTGTCCTGGTCACGGACGAGGGGCTCGAGCAAGCGGCGGTCGCTCTGCAGATAATCGAAATTCAAACGGCCGTAGTCGCACATCCAGCAGGAGTTGACGGCGTCGTTCTCGCGCGGCGTCTGACGGTAAATGGCGTCCTCGCGCGTGCCGATGAGGGTGTTGCAGCCGGTTGCGCAGCTCGTGCAAAAGCTCTTCGTTTCCTTCAAAAACCAAATGCGCATTTTGAAGCGGAAGTCCGAGGAGGTGAGCGCGCCGACCGGGCAGATATCGACCGTGTTGAGCGAGTAGTTGTTCTCCAGACGCTTGCCCGGATGCGCCGTGAGAGTGCTGAAGCTGCCGCGATCGACGAAACCGAGGACGTCGTCTTTCGCGATTTCTTTCGAGAAACGGATGCAGCGCGAGCAGAGGATGCAGCGTTCATCGTCGAGCGTGACGCGCGGGCCGAGCTCGATGTTTTTCGGCTTCTTCACTTTGTTCTCGAGGAAACGTGAATCCTGGCGCCCGTACTCGACGCTGAATTCCTGGAGCCGGCATTCGCCCGCCTGATCGCAGATCGGGCAATCGAGCGGATGATTGATGAGGAGAAATTCCATCACTCCGCGGCGGCATTCCTCAACCATTGGTGAATGGGTGCGCACGCCGAGGCCTTCGGAGACATCGGTCGCGCAACAGATTTGTGGGCGCGGCATCCAGTTGATTTCGGGTTTGCCGTCGGGACCGAGCTGCGGTTTGCGATCGGGGCCCACCTTCGGCATGCCCATTTCGATCAGGCACATCCGGCAGTTGCCGGGCGAGGAGAGCTTCTTGTGGTAGCAATAGCGCGGCACATAGCTGCCGGCCTGCTCGCATGCTTCGATCAGGCGCGTGCCCTTTGGGAATTGACGCCAGACGCCGTTGATTTGGACGTTGACGGTTTGGGGCGGTTGCAAGCTTTGCGTTTGTCCAACAAAACCCGAGGCCACGTTGGGACTCGCCGGGTTGACCGAAAGTTTTCGGCTCTTGGGCTCGATCACGACATCCATGTCTTCCATTGAAATGGCGCCGAGTAAGACCTGATCTCCCATGACCAATGCGCCTCCGAAGGAGAGGCGATTTTCGAAACGGATCTCCAACGGCCCAACATAGGGAATCGATTTGCGCGTGCCGTCGGCGAGTATGACTTCGCGGCGCTCCGCTTCTTCCAACTCCAGTTGCAGCCGGACATGCTCAGGAATGCAGCTCCAGTTTGCGCCGGAATCGGCCAGCGCCTGCACGCTCATCGGCCGCAGATCCGCGCGTCGCGGATTTCTTAATTCGATCTTGGCGTAGGCGAAGCCCATGGTTCTATACCGTTCCCGCAGCGCCAGCTTTTTCCCAGCCGGGATCGTGGGCGAGCGAGACGGCGGCGATTTCGTCTTCCGCGATCAATTCTCCCGGCGTGTACTCCGGCGGGAGCGGTGGCGGGATTGGCTTCTCCGCGCGCGTCGCGAACTCGTTAGGGAACTTCTCGAGGAAACTCTGGGTCGGCCAAGCGCAGGCTTCGCCGAAGGCGCAAATAGTTTTGCCGGCAATGTTGTCGGCCACATCTTTCAGAGTCGCGGGATCCTGCGTGACGCCGCCGCCTAACAACATCCGGTCGGTGATTTTTTTCATCCAGAGCGAGCCTTCGCGGCAGGGCGTGCACTGGCCGCAACTCTCGTGCGCGTAGAATTCATTGATGTTGTTGAGCGCCCAAAGCATGTCGCGCGAGTCGTCCATCACGATGACGCCGCCGGAGCCGGCCATTGAGCCGGCCGCGGCCAGCGAATCGAAGTCCATTGGGATTTCATCCAGCGTCATTTCGCGATCTTTCAGCTTGAAACGCTCGCCAGCGCGCAAAACTTTCGCCGAACTGCCACCGGGGATGACCGCCTTCACCTTGCGACCTTCCTTCGGTCCGCCGGCCATCTCGTTGATTAGCTGCCCCATCGTGACGGCGCCGACTTCGATCTCGAAATAACCTGGCCTAACGACATCGCCGCTCACGCAAACGATGCGCGTGCCGGTATTGTTAGGCCGGCCCAGCCGGGCGTATTCCGCGCCGCCCATCGCGATGATGTGCTTCACGTGGCAGAGCGTCTCGACGTTGTTCACGATCGTCGGGCACATGTAAAGTCCAAGGACGGCCGGGAAATAGGGCGGCTTGATCCGCGGATAGGCGCGCTTGCCTTCGAGCGATTCGATTAGGCCTGTCTCTTCGCCGCAGATGTAAGCGCCCGCGCCGCGGTGAATGTAAATCTCGACGTCGAAGCCGGTCCCAAGCATGTCGCGCCCGAGCAGATTTCGCGCGTGCGCTTCCTCGATGGCGCGCTCGAGAATCTTGGCGCCTTCAGGAAATTCCCCGCGGATGTAGATGTAGGCGGTGTGGACGTTGAGCGCGAAGCAGCTGATCAACATGCCCTCGAGCAGCTGATGCGGATCTTGATGGATGATGTAGCGATCTTTGAAAGTGCCCGGCTCGGATTCATCGGCATTGCAGATGAGGTAAACCGGCTTTTTCTCGTCGGGTTTGATGAAGCTCCATTTCACCCCACAGGGGAAGCCGGCGCCGCCGCGTCCGCGCAGGCCGGAGGATTTCACTTCGCTGACGATCTGGCTGCGCGGCATGGTGATCGCTTTGCGCAGTTGCTCGTAGCCGCCGTTTCTCAGGTAGCAGTCGATGTCGGTGGTGTAGCCTTGGCGGCCGATGTTTTGGAAAATCAAACGGCGTTCGAGGGCCTGCGGGCTGGAAGCCGCGGTGATTTCACCACCCGCTTTGTCATCTTGAGCGGAGCGAAGGATCTCGCGAGTTACGCCTGGGGTGGCATGTGAGGTCCCTCGCTCCGCTCGGGATGACAAAGTTGGCGGAAGCAACGCGCCGGCCATTTCCGGGGCAACGTTTTCATAGAGCGCATCGTCCACCATGCAGACGGGCGCGGTGCCGCAGCTCGCGAGACATTCAACAAACTCGATGCTGTATTCACCGTCGGGGCTTACCGAAATCGGGTTGTGCATTCCGGCGCCCTGATGCTCGCGCTCGATGTTCGTCAGGCCGGCGAGCTTCTCCATGAGCGGATAAGCGCCCGCCATCGCGCAACTGAGCGTGCGGCAGACGCGTAGATGTTTTCGCCCAGCCGGCGCCTGCCGGAACATCGGGTAAAACGTGACCAACTCGAGGATGTTGATCGGTTCGAGCTCGAGTTTCGCGGCGATCCAGGTAACGGCCTCATCGCTGATGAAGCCAAATTGCTCCTGCCAGAGATGGAGCAGCGGTAATGAGGCGCTCCGCTTTTGCCCGGCCGGATAATGTCCGATGGCCTCGTCCATTCTACGTTCCAGCTCAACTGGAACGTTCATCAGCGTCGTCTCCACAGACGGTTAATCGTGGAGCGAACTTTCCTTCGACGCCACTTTGTCGTTGCTGAAAACAATGGTGACCGACTCCGCTCCCTGCTGGTAGATGTAGGTGGTCTTTTTCAAGACTAAGAGATTCGTGCTGTCGACGGAGGTGGGCGCGCCAAGAATCGACTCAACCTGCTTGCGGCTCATCCCTTCGCTCACTTCGGCGACATTCGCCCTCGTTAGGCGTTTGCCGTGGCAGGCGCTCAAGGAGAAAGCGGCCGCAAGAATAAGAGTCACGGGCCAGCGTCCGAGCTTTGTTTTCATAGAACGGCACATGACGAAGCCGCTTCATTCGGGCTCCGTCATTTCTCTCACGGCTCGCGCCCGAGATTCGTGTCTTTGCTGTCGACCTCGTCGTTTTTGAAAGTGATCACGGCGAACTTAGCGCCGTCCGCGTAGCGATAGGTCGTCTTCTTGAAAATGACCACGTCCTTGGAGTCGATCGTGGTGGGCGGGCCCAGAATGGTTTCGACCTGCGCTTTCGACATGCCAAGCGTGATCTGGTCGTAGTTCGCGCTTGTCAATTTGGAACCGGAAAGGGTGCTCTTGTTGCACGCGCCTAACGAGACGAAGGCAAATGCCGCGAGGACGAGACCGAGGAAGTGGATTTTGTTTTTCATGTTGCGAGTTTTCATCTGTCGCATTCTCCCATCACGAAGTCCAGACTGCCGAGGATCGCGACCACGTCGCTCATCATGGCCCCGGGCAGCAGCTCCGGAAGGATGCTCAAATTCACAAAAGAAGGCGCGCGAATCTTCAGCCGATGCGGCACGCCGCCGCCTTTGCTGTTGATGTAAAACCCGAGCTCGCCCTTGGGATTTTCGGCCGCGAAATAAACTTCACCCGAAGGAGCGTCGAGGCCTTCCGTCACGACGATGAAGTGGTGAATCAACTCCTCCATTTTCGTGAGCACATGCGACTTCGGCGGGAGCATGTTTTTCCAATCGGCGACATTGATTGGTCCGCTCGGAAGTTTATCGATCACCTGGCGCAGAATGCGCACGCTCTGCCGCATTTCCTCGATCCTAACGAGATAGCGATCGTAGCAATCGCCCGCGCTGCCGATCGCGACGTCGAAATCGTATTTTTCGTAATCGAGGTAAGGATGTTTCCGCCGCAGATCGTGCTCCACTCCGCTGCCGCGAAGATTCGGTCCGGAGAGCGCATAAGCGATGGCGCGTTCCCGCGGAATGACGCCGATGTCGCGGGTGCGATCGACGAAAATGCGGTTACGCGTCAAGAGCCGGTCGATCTCATCGAGCTGCGGAATAAATCCATCGATGAATTGCTCGAGCTGCGGGATGAACGTTTCCGGCAGATCACGAATCTGGCCGCCGACCCGCGTGTAGGAAGTAGTGAAGCGGGCGCCGGTGAGCAGCTCGAAAAGGTTATAAAGCTTTTCGCGCTCGGTGAAGGTATAGAGGAAAACCGTCATCGCCCCCAGGTCGAGCGCCATTGCGCCCAGGCCTAACAAGTGCGCGGAAATGCGCGAAGTCTCGCAGCAGATGACGCGGATGGCTTTCCCGCGCGGCGGCAGCTCCCAGCCCATCAGCTTCTCGACCGCGAGCGCGTAAGCGACATTATTCGAGAGCGGCGCGAGGTAATCGAGCCGATCGGTGTAAGGGACGAACTGGTTGTACTGCATGTTCTCGGCAATTTTTTCGTCGCCGCGATGGAGGTAGCCGACATCGGGTGTAGCTTTGGTCACCAGCTCGCCGTCGAGCTCGAGCACCAGTCGCAAGACACCGTGGGTTGCAGGATGCGACGGGCCCATATTGAGCACCATTTTCTCCCCGATCTGGTCATCGGCTGGGTGCGTGTCCGCATCCCTTTGCATGCTGCGGGCCAAAGGGTCGGGGGCTTCAATTTCGCGTGTCGTGGCAGCCATGTGGAATGCCCGCTTACGCTCGCGAGCGAAATTTATCGTGCAAGGCCAAATTACGCAATGGCACCGCACAAGGGGGAGAAAGACAAATTTCGCGGAGTCGACAGGAAATAAGATTCCCTTGCCCGGGCTGAAAGCCGGGACAAGAAACCGATCGGCGCAGAAGGACTCCCACTTCTGCGCACAACCGCGCGGACACAACGTCCGTTATCGACTGCTCGTTAGTCTAGCCACCGCCCAATATGGCAGAGAGTCAGGCATCAGGGCTTTGGCGTGAGGCGGAGGGTGAACGAAGGTGATCTTCTCCACTCGGCCCTGAGTTAGATCAGTGGCAACCACCGCATCCTGGCTAAGCCTCCACTTCATCGCGGCATCCTGCGCCAGGCCGTCCAAGACAGGCGACCCGCTGGTCTTGAGCACGTGGGTGTTCGTGACGCGACCGCCCCGATCAAGCGTCATGGAGAGCACCACCGATCCTTGCAGCCCTTCAATGTAGGCGCCGTAGGGCAGGAGGGGACTGCCTTTCTCGATCCATCTGGCATTTGCCGCGGCTAACGGCAACGCGACTAACACAGCAACAAGCGCCCCGCAAAGTGCGAAGCGATGTGCTGATCTGCATTGTATTGTGTGCATAGGTAAAATATTTAGAACTCTCCTCGACGGATGCAAGCTCTTTCGCATTCTGGGTCACCCGAAACAGCGACACTGGGTTAAAGAAAAATTCATGGCAAAAATACTCGCTCTTCTTTTCTCCGGCCAGGGTGCGCAAACAGTTGGAATGGGACGCGATCTCGCGATGGAATTTCCCGAGGCAGCGGAACTCTTCCGACGCGCGGATGAAGTGCTCGGCCGCAAGTTAAGCGAGATCGCCTGGCAAGGCCCCATCGAGGAGCTGACGCGGACCGCAAACTGCCAGCCGGCACTCTACGTTCACGGTCTCGCCTGTCTTAGCGTCCTGCGCGAGATCGCGGGCGAGTTTCCGGTAACGGCGGCGGCCGGCTTGTCGTTAGGCGAATGGACGGCCCACGCCGCGGCGGGCACCTTTTCCTTTGAAGATGGACTCAGGCTGGTGGAGCAGCGCGGGCGTTATATGGAAGCGGCTTGCGCAGCAACTTCGGGCGCGATGGCGGCGATGATCGGTGGCGATGAAGTGGCGGTGCGCGCGCTCGCGAATGAGGCGGATGTCGATGTCGCGAACTTAAATGCGCCTGGCCAGATCGTCATCTCCGGCCAACGCGCAAAAATCGAGGCGGCCGTCGCGCGCGCCAAAGAGCACGGCATCCGGCGCGCCACTCTCCTCAACGTCGCCGGCGCATATCATTCGCGCCTCATGGCAAGCGCACACCGGCAAGTCGGTGAGGCGCTCCGCGATAGCGAGCTGCAAACGCCGCGCTTCCCGATCATCAGCAACGTGACCGGCGTGGAGGTGACGTCCGCAGCGGAAATTCGCCAGGCGCTGCAGAACCAAGTCACGGCCACTGTGCGCTGGACCGATTGCATGGAACGGATGCTCGCCTTGGGTTGCGATTTATTTTTGGAACTGGGCCCCGGCGCCATTCTCGCCGGCCTCCTGCAACGCACGCGCAAAGGCGCCGAAGTTGTCAGCGTGAGCGATGTCGCGTCGCTCCAGAGTTGTGTCGAAAAGCTAAAGACCGAGGTCTGTCCTCCTGACTGAACGAGATCTCTTCCTAATCCTGCTCCTGCTCATGCTCCTAATCCACATGGAACCAAGCGGATCAAGGGCAGGAGAAAGAGAGCGACCAGCCTTGCGCTAACGAATAGTTCTGTTAGAAGCGGAGTTCTCGAAAATGTATCTGCCCATCCTCGACCCACGCACGCGCGTGATGATGTTCGCTCCCCATCCCGACGACGAGTCGCTCGCCGCCGGCGTCTTTCTGCAGCGCGCGGTCGCGGCCGGCGCGGATGTGCGCATCGTCTATGGCACAGATGGCGAGAAGAACTGCTGGCCGCAACGCTTGCTCGAACGCAAAATGCGCATCGGAGCGCACGATCGCCGCCGTTGGGGCGCGCGTCGACAGGCAGAAGCGATCGCGGCTTTGCGCGTCTTGCACATTCGTCCCGAGCAGGTGGAATTTCTTTCGCTCCCCGACCAGGGGGTAACCGATCTCCTGCTCGGCGGCTGCCGCGAAACTATCCGCCAGCTCGCCGACGCGATCATCACCTGGGAACCGACCCATCTTCTCATCCCCTCGCCCGCCGATACCCATCCCGATCATAGCGGCCTCGCCCTCTTGCTCCGCTTTGCCTTCGACAATTTTCTTCCGCGACATCACCAGATTCAGCGCCTCGAATATCTGATTCACGGCGCGAGCGCATCCTTCGCCAAAGCCGCGCGCGGCTTGCCCCAAACCAGCTTCGAGAGCAAAGCGAAACGACGCGCCATCGCCTGCCACGTCACGCAAGTTGCGTTGTCGCGCCGCCGTTTTCTCGCCTATGCGGCGCGGCCGGAGCGGTTCGTCCTGAACTACGAAAAGAGCATTTTGACCAATGATGGGCCGATCCGTTCGTTCGCGCGCAGCCGTGACGCGTTGCACTTGCGCGTGGCCTTCGCCCTCAAACCGTTGCGCGCGCAAGAGACTTCTCTTTACCTCATCGGGCAGGACACTTTGGGCGGGCTGCGCTGTCTCCGCGCTGCTCTTCCCGGCCGCGCCGCCCGGCTTGATCTGATCGACTGCGCGAGCGGTGCGATCGCCGGAGTTGGCCGCTATCAGGGCGATGCTTTTCGGGCGGAGATTTTTCTGCCCGCGCATGGCTTTGCGCTGAACAGATCTCTCCATCTGAAACTCGACCGGCGGGTCTGGTTCTTCGATGAAGCCGGCTGGCTGGAGATCGCACCGCTCCTGCCGCGCGGCACGGCGGCGGCCCCGCCGCGCAGGAGCGCGACGCGCGAGCTGGCGGTTGCCTAACGAGCGAAAATTCTTCGCCAAGCCATGACCCTGACTCAACGGATCGACGCCGACCTGAAAGACGCGATGCACGCGCGCGACGCGGCGAAACTCGGGGTTTTGCGCATGCTGAAATCGGCCCTTAGATACGCCGCGATCGAGAAGGGGGGCGCGGAAGGCGAGCTCGACGACGCCGAGACCACACAAGTGCTGCGCAAACAAGTGAAACAGCGGCAGGACTCGATCGAGAGTTTCGAAAGGGGCGGCCGCGCCGAGTTGGCCGAGAAGGAAAAGAGCGAGATCTCGATTCTGAACGGCTATCTCCCAGCCGCGCTGAGCGGAGA
>JACDGM010000022.1 GCA_013815325.1 Chthoniobacterales bacterium | reverse complement strand
CGACGCAGCGGCGCGCGAGAAGCGACGGCCACATGCGGCCAAGCGCCGTGATCGGCTTGTCGATCCACGACTTGCGGCCGAGCATCTTGTCCGCGACCGCGATTCGCAGGAACTGGCACTCGAGCCCCCCGTCCTTCACCGTGCGGAGCCCGCCCTCGGCCAGCATCGCCTCGATCGACGTGAAGGTGAAGAAGCGGAGATGCGGGTCGCGCCACGGGAAGGCGCGCTGCGTCACCGGGCTGCCGCGCGGGTTGAAGTGGCCGGTGAACATCAACTCGACGCGCGTCGTCCAGAACGCGGAGTTCGGAACGCTGAGCAACGCGAGGCCGCCCGGCTTGAGCACGCGCGCGATCTCGCGCGTCACGATCGCCGGGTTGACGAGATGCTCGAGCACCTCGAGGCAGATCACCACATCGAAGCTCGCGTCCGGATGCGGAAGCGGATCCGCGAGGGACGCGACGCGCGCGTCGATGCCGCGCTCGCGCGCCGATGCCACCGCGACCTCGGAGATGTCGACGCCGTGGATCTCGACGCCGCTCGCGTGCACGCGCGCGCCGTAGCGGGCGCCATCGCCGCAGCCGACGTCGAGCGCCTTGCGGCCCCGCACCATCAGCGGGTCGAGCCACGCGCGCAGATCCTCGTCGAGCCCCGGCGGCGGGCTCCACCCCGTGGTACCCGACCAGTACTCGTCGTAGTACTGCGCCGTTACCTGCTGATCGTGCTCGTGTGCGTCCTTCTCGCTCGTATGTGCTGCCGTCATTGCACTACTCCCTCGGCTGCCCGCCGGTAAACCTCGAGTGTCTCGCCGGCCATGCGCCGAACGGTCAGTCTTTCAAGATTGCGCGAAGTGGCAACTCGCAACCTGTTTCGCTGCTCCGGATCCAGAAGTAGCCCCGCGACGGCGTTCGCGAGCGCGTCTGGCGCCCTGGGAGGCACCAGAAGCCCCGCCTTGCCACCCTCCAGCGATTCGGGTATTCCGTCCACCCGCGTAGCCACGATCGGGAGCCCGGCCGCACGCGCTTCCGGGATTACCAGCGGATTCGGATCCGCGTGCGACGCCAGTACGAACACGTCCGCCTGCTTCATCACCAGCTCCGCATCGGCCCGGAAGCCGAGGAATACCACGGAGTTGGCTACTCCCCGGTCGCGCGCGAGCTGCTCGAAGTGCGCGCGGTCCGGGCCATCGCCGAGCAGGTAGGTCTTCACGTTCGGCACGCGCTCGCGGATGAGCGCCGTCGCCTCGATGAGGTCGGCGATTCCCTTGCGCACGTACATGCCGGCCACGGTCACGATGTTCGGATGCTCGAGGGTGACAGGCTCGGGCGGCGTGCCCGCGGGCCTGCGCGCGGTTCCGATCGTTCCGTTGAGCACCGTCTCGATGCGCGCCGCCGGCACGCCGCGCGAGATCATGTCGTCGCGCACCGCGTCGCTCACCGCGATCACGCGATGCCCGAGCTTCATGATCACCGCATGCCGCTGCCACGAGTTGTGCACCGTCGTGACGAGCCGCGCCTTCGTGCCCGTGCACGCGAGGCGCCCTATCACAGCGCCCTTCATCATGTGCGCGTGCACGATCTGCGTCTCGTTGATTACGAGGAAGCGGCGCAGCCTGAACACCGCCGTGAGGGGATGAAGCCCGCCGGACGGCTCGAGCAGGAAGTGCTGCACGCCGTTCGCGCGGAGGAGCTCCGCATAGGCGCCGTCCGGCGCCGCGACGGTGACGTCGTGCCCCGCGCGCGACTGCTCCACCGCGGCATCGATCGCGACGTTCACTATCCCGTTGCCGAGCTGCGCGAGCTCGTTCAGGAGATGTACGATGCGGAGCTTGGCCAGCGCGGGCTCCTGCGGCTGCGCGCGCTCTGACGACACCCGCGCGCCCGGCTTCCGCGCCGACGAAGTGGTATCGAGCATCATGCCGCCCCCGAAGTCGCCGGCTCGCGATCGCCGCCGCCGCGCAGCTCGCGGAGCGCCGCCGGAATCATCGACCGTCCCGCCCATGCGCGCTCACCGAGCACGAACGCCGGCACGATCGCCGCGAGCGGCGCCACGATCCACGGCGACACATGGAGCGCCATGCCACCGAACGACACGGCGAGCGAGAGCGCCAGGAGCCCGAGCGGCTTCGAAAGCGCCTGCACGACCGGCACGCGAATCCCCTTGGTGAGCGCGTACACCACGCCGGCCGCCGCGATCAGCCCCGCCGCGTATGCCCACGCGACCTGGTCGATCCCCGAGAGCTTGAGCACCACCAGCGCGCCCCAGATCATCACCGTCGCCGTCGTCTGCTCCGCCATCGCCGCCCGCGGTCCGCGCAGCGCGAGCGCCACCGGCGACAGCGCCGCCGTGTAGACGCCCGCGACGCCGAGGGTGAGCACGTACAGCTGCGCCATCACCACCGCACCGCTCCACTTGGGGAGCAGAAGCGCGAGCAGCGGAAGAAAGGCGTAGGCCAGCGCCACGATCGGGAAGGCGATCTGCGCCGCGCCGCGCAGCGTGCTCTCGGCGAGCTCGCGCAGGCTCTCCATGCGCGCCGCAAGCCGCGACGAGGCGGCGACACCCGCGCGGAGATAGCCCTCGAAGGTGAGCGAGAGGAACTGCCCTATTCGCCAGGCGAAGTTCCAAAGTCCCGCCACGTCGAGGCCAAAAAAGCGCGCGATCAGGATCGGCGTGAGCGAGTCGCGCGCGACGGTGACGAGCGTCGATGTCGAGAAGCCGATGCTGTCGCCCGCGAGCGCGCGCACGGGACGGAGGTTGAAGGAGATGCGCCGGATCGGCACGAGCCGGTAGAGCGCGATCGTGTAGTAGAAGCAGAGCGCGATCTGCGTGACGAAGACGCCGACTACGAACTTGTGCGCGAAGGCGAAGGCGACGAGCGCGATGTTCTGGATGAAGATTCCCTTCACCTCGAGCAGCGACAGCTCGGCGAAGCGCAGGTCGCGCTCGAGCGCAACCTTGCACGACGTCTGGATCGGCGTGACGAGCATCGCCGCGATGGCGACGAGGAGCCAGCTGCTCCACTCCTTCGGCAGCACGCCGAAGAGATCCGACGCGTGCGGGATCACCATCGCGAGAACGAGGATCGCGACGAGCAGCATCGTGCGCAGCCCCGCCACCGCCGCGAGCATCTCGGGGGTGGGGTTCTCGCGCCGGCGGATCATCGCCAGTTCGAAGCCGAGCTCCGTCGTGAATTGCACCGTCGCGAGCGCACCGCGCACGACCGCGAAAATTCCGAGCTCCGCGGGAAGCACGAGCGCTATCAGCGCGAAGTTGGTGCTGGCGCTGATGACACGGAGGAGGAGGCCGCGTACGAGAAGAACGTTCGCGCCGCGAATGCTCCGCTTGAGGAGGTCCGCGTGCTCTGCGTCCTCCAGCTCGGCCCCCGTCAGGCCATCGCCAAGGGCGGGTTGTGGATCACTCATGAGTGTGCGAGGCCTCGTCGGCGAGCTCCCGGGAAGGGATCTCGCCAGCGGAGATCACATTGCCCCTCGACCGCGGACCACGACGGGTACCGTGATGAGGAGAATGCGCAGATCTTCTGTGAGCGACCAGTTGTCGATGTACTTCAGGTCGAGCGCGATCCAGTCCGTGAACGTCAGCGAGCTGCGACCACTCACCTGCCACAGCCCCGTCATTCCCGGGAGCACGCTGAAGCGGCGCATCAGCGTCGCTTCGGAGAAGCGGCTGACGTCGCGCACGGACATGGGGCGCGGGCCAACGAGCGACATGTGACCGAGCAGGACGTTGAAGAGCTGCGGCAGCTCGTCGATCGACGCTTCGCGCAGGAAGCTCCCGATCTTCGTGAGCCGCGGATCCTTCTTGATCTTGAAGATCGGACCCGCCGCTTCGTTCAGATGCTCGATGTCCTTCATGCGCTGCTCCGCATCAACCACCATCGTGCGGAACTTGTACATCGGGAAGCGGCGGCGATTGAAGCCGTAACGCGGCTGGACGAAGAACACGGGGCCGGGGCTCGTCATCTTCACCGCGATGGCGGTGACGATCAGCACCGGCGACAGCAGAATCACGGCGACCGCGGCGCCGACGATATCGATGCCGCGCTTGACCATGAGGCGCGAGTCATCCGCACGCGTCGGCAGCGTGACCACCGCCATCGACTCCGCCTGCTCGAAGCGCGGGCGCGCGAGGCCGTGCTCGAACACATCGGCGAGATAGGTGGCCTGCACGCCCATCCGCTCGCAGATGCGGAGCGCGCGCTGCACCCCCGCGTACTGCGACTTGATGGGAAGCGCGATGAGCACCTCGTCGATTGGCTCCTGCACGAGCAGGCTCTCGAGCTCCGCGATTCCGCCCAGCATGCGAATAGGCGTGCCGTTCATCGGCACCGGCTCCGAATCCACGAAGCCGAGGCAGACGTACTGCGGCTGATCGCCCAGGCACATCTCGCGGTAGGCGCGACGCGCGCGCGGGCCCGAGCCGACGATCACGAGATTGCGCACGCCGCCCGTCACCCCGCGCTCGGTGAGCATGTGCCCAATGCGGCGGACGATGAGTGTGTTCGCGGTGACGCCGACGAAGAAGAGCGCCGTGGTGTCGAAGCGGAAGGCGCGGCTCACGCTCGTGACGGGGAAGATGAGCGCGACGAGCGCCCCGAGGAGGCAGGCGCCGATGACGCGCAGCGTCTCCTCTTCCCAGCTCATGATGCGCCGCGCGTCGTAGAGACCGAACGAGCGGAAGAGCGCGATCCAGCAGTACGAGAGCACCGCGATCAGCATCACGTTCTTGACCGAGATGCGCATCTTGAGGAAGTCGGCGAGGCCGACCACCTGGTTCTCCGCGAGATTCATCAGCACGAACGCCGCGATCAGCGTTCCAACGGCAACGAGAGCATCGACGGCCGCATTCGCCCCGTGGCGCGGAGCTGCCGCGCGCGAGTACGAGCCACGGGGCGGCACGCGCGAGGAGCGCGGCTTCCCGTTTCCGAAGGGTGTCCACCCATCCGCCCAATCGGCGGAGGGACGCTTCTGATGCTCCTGCGCGGTAGCCACGACCTATGACCGTGATTGATTGTTGTCGGATCTCATTCGCGCTTTGAATCACTCGTTGCCGCGTACTGCTCGCCGTACGCCTTGAGCGCCGGCACGCCGTAGTAGCGATACGCGCCGTCGTACGAGGAGTAGCTCTTCGGCTCGATGTCGTTCAGGATCGTTCCGAACAGCGGCGCGCGCACGAGCCGCAGCTGCTCGGCCGCATACGTGATCGCTGCCTTCGCGGTGACGCCCGAGCGCGCAACGAGCACGACGCCCTGGGTCACGCCGCTCAGGATCGCGGCATCGGCGACGACGTTGAGCGGCGGCGAGTCGATGATGATGATGTCGTACTCGCGCTCCGCCTGTTCGAGCAGATCACGCAGCTCGTTGGAGAGCAGCACGCCGCCCGGATTCGCGGGGACGAGCCCCGACGGGATGACGCTGAGCCGTCCCATGCCGCCGACTTCGAGACGGTGCAGCGTCGCATCGAGCTGCGCCTTCCCTTCGAGCAACTCGCTCAGTCCGGGCGCGATGTTGATGTCGAACGCGCTGGCGACCGAGCCGCAGCGGAGATCGGCGTCGATGAGCAGCACCGACGTTCCGTGCTGCGCGAGCGTGAGCGCGAGATTAACCGCGGTGGTGGTCTTGCCTTCACCGGGCAGCGCGCTCGTGACGACGATGCTCTTGACGCGCTGATCGGGGCGGGCGTACTGGATGTTCGTCTGGAGCTGGCCGAACGCCTCGATGATTCCCGAGCGCGACTCGACGTCCAGGTCGAGCGCCCTCGCGATCGCGGCGGCGGACTTCGAGAGCTCCGAGCGGCGGCTCGTGGGCGTGAGACCAACCAGCGGCACCGGGGCGCGCTCGCGCTTGACCTTGCGCTTGAGATGCACGGCGAAGCGCTTGAAGGCGCCGTCCGTCGAGCGCACGCGAATGCGCGGAATGAGTCCGAGCACCGGAACTTCGGTGATCGTCTGGAGCTGCTCGCGGGTGCGAACCGTAGCGTCGAGGTGCTCGCGCGCGACGGCGAGGAGCAGTCCGATGACGGCGCCGAGCACGAGCGCGGCGGCGAGATCGAGCAGCGCGCGTGGACGCACGGGCTTCTGCGGCGCGACGGCCGAGTCGACGACCTGCACGGTCGCGTCGACGGTGGCGGCCTGGATCTCCGCCTCCTTGAGCTTCGTCTGCAGCATGCCGTACATGTCCTCGAGCACCTTCGGCTGGCGCTGGAGACGCTGATACGTCGCCTCCTGCGCCGGAATCTTGGAGAGATCGCGGCTGAAGGCGGCCATCGACGCATCCTCGGCGGCGACCTGATTCTTGAGTCCCTCTTCGTACGTCACGGCGATCTGCCGGAGCTGGTCCTCGAGCTCCGTGATGCGATTGGTGAGCACGGCGACGTCGGGATCGGCGGCGGTGCGGCGCGTGAGGAGCTTGGCGCGCTCATCCTCGACGCTCGAGAGCGAGCGCAGGATCTCGGACGCGGCCTCGTTGCGGAGGAGCGTCGGGAAGGCGATGAGGCGGCGGTACGGCGAGGCGACGCCGGCCGCCTGAGGGGCGGCGGCTGCAGCGTTCACTTCCTTGAGCAGCTGGGCGAGGGCGCTGCGCTCCGTCTCGATCTTCGAGCGCTCCGCCTGCATGTCGACGAGGCGCGTGACCTGGCTCGATCCCTGGCTCTTCGGATCGACGACGGACCCCTTGGTGCGGAAGTCCTCGAGCTGATCTTCGGACGCGGTGAGCTGCCCCGAGAGCGTGGCGATCTGCCCCTGGAGGAACTTCACGCGTTCGCGCGCTTCAGTGGTGCCGACGTTCTGGCGACGGCCCATGTAGGTGCGGCCGAGCGAGTTGAGCGTGGCCGCGAGGAGCGGTGCGTCGGATCCGCTGTAGGAGAGACGGACGAGATTCGCCTGTGCGCTCGGGCGGGCGACGCGAAGGGCGTCGCCCAGATCGCCGACCGCTTCCGGGAAGCGCTGGACGTGGAACGAGATCGCCGGATAGCCGGCGGCATGCTGGCTGAGGACGAAGGAGAAGTCGACGGTTTTTACGGTGTCGCCCGGAGCGTAGTAGGCAAGGGCGGGCGAACCCTTCTTGCTGCGCTGGAGCGCGAATCGGCGGTCGGGCTCGCGGACGAGCCAGTAGGTGCCGCTGTCGGCCTCGGAGGAGACGGCCACCGCACGCATGACGTCGTTGCGCGAGAGCGAGCGCGGCTCGCGAAGCATCAGCTGCAGACCCAGATTCTCGATGACCTGCTCGGCCATCGTGCGGCTGGTGAGGACCTCCATTTCCGTGGAGACCTGATCGTGCTCGGGGCCGGACGTGGGCGCAAATTCGACGGAGCGCTGGCCGTTGATGTCGAAGAGGGCGTTCGCCTCGTAGACCGGACGCGCGTAGTGGACGTAGATCCAGGCGGCGGTGGCGCACGCGATGACGCAGGCAGCGATCAGAACCACGTTGCGCTGGAGCATGCGCCACATGTCATCGAGCCTGAGCTCGTCCGACTTTGCCGGACGGCGGGGCTCGAGGATCGCGAGCGGCTGTGTGTAGTGCCGAACTGGAAGCGACATTTTTTAGTGTTTCACGGCGAAGGTCGTGATGAGAGCGACTGCGGTGGATCCTAGCCCTATCAGGATGCCCGGGTTGCGAGCTGCCCAACTCTTCTGCTCGACTATCACCTGGTCGCCCGAGCGCAGAGGCGTGTCGCTGACGAGAAGGCCCTTGGAGAGCTGCGTGTCGAGCGTCTGCCCGTCGCGAACGAGGCGGATCTTGTTCGGATTACCGTCTGTCGACACGCCGCCGGCGAGAGCGAGCACGTCGGTGAAATGCATCGTCTCATCCACCGGGTAGAGCCCCGGATTGCGAACGGCGCCAAGCACGCGGACGCGATGGAGGAGGCGAACCTCTATCGAAGGATTGCGCAGAAACGACGAATAAGTGGACACGAGGTACGTCTTGAGGGAGTCGCTGGTGATCCCTCGAACGTTGAGCGGTCCCACCTTGGGGAGAACGACGACGTTCTGCTCGTCGACGCTGAACTCGCCGGAGAGGTCGGGCTCGCGCCAGATCTTGAGGCTGATCGCATCGCCGGGGAGGAGCGGGTGTCCGGTGATCGCGGGCGCGCCAGTGCTGCCGCCGCGCTGAGCAGCGAGGGCAGGAGCTGCGAGCACGAGGAGCAGAAGGGTTGTGGCGAAGCGCGATAGCGACACGAGTTTTTTACCAGCGAAAGAGTTCGAAGAGCGGTCTCATTCCTACACCGATCCGAGCGAAGTGGCTCGATACGTTGCGGCGGTGGGTCCGAAATGCAGCGCCTCCGCAATCACCGGGTGGGGATCGCGGAGGCGTGTAGGAGCGACCGTGATGCCCTAAATCGGAGTCTTGCGGCCTGCGCAGCCCTGGCCGCGATTTTCATCGAGGCCGTTATTGAACGGGACGCTGCAGGAGGTAGAACGCATTGCTTATGTGACTCGTGCTATAGATGATTTCCGTCTCGCGCCGGGCGAGTGATTAATGGGACATAATAGGCGGTGATCCACCACTGTCAATAAGACGAAAATATGCCTCGGACGTGACACAACGAGGTCTCTGTTCAGTCGCGCTTCCACCTTATATACGTTGGCCTTGCCTACGCTGACGCGGACGCGAAAAAAGTGATATTGTACGTCCTGGAAGTGACAGCGGCGTGATAGCGATTCGTGAGGAAACGAGCGCTGGAAATCTCTGCTTAGATGACGCAACCGGGTGGTGGATGGTCGCTTCCGACCCCCTGGAACACCTCGGCGAGCCAATGGGGTAGCATTACCGACTCAATACCGCGGTCGTCTACTTTTGTGACGTACCGTCCGCACCTTCCCAAGCCATAATCCATGCATAGTCGCCCAGTCTGTTCACGCGCCCTCGGGATTGCCGGCGCTTTGGCCTTCGTTCTCTCCGCTCCGCTCGCTGCACAGGGGAAGGGCTACACGCTGGACGATATCCTCGGGCTGCTCCGGCGTCACGTCGCGAGCGCACGCGTGCTCAGTCTCGCGAAGTCGAGCTGCGTGACGTTCGTGGTCACCGATGACGTCGACACGCGGATCAAGCGGGCCGGCGGAACGCAGTCGCTGGTGGATGGGCTCAAGAGCGTGTGCAATCCGAACGGACCCGGCGGCGACAGTGCGACCAAGGTGTCGAGTGGCGCCGTGCCGATTCCGAAGCCGGCCGATCCGCCGCCGCCGGTGGACACGGCGATCACCGTACGCCTGCGGGCGGCGGTAGTGGGGAGCGATCTCACCGTGCGCGCGCTGCCGCAGCTCGACCTGTGGATCATCAGCCCGCGCGGCGACACGACGCGTGTGTCGACCGACCTCGAGGGACGGGTGGAGCGGAGCTTCAAGCCCGGCGTCTACCGTATCGAGAGCACGCAGGTGTACGAGATGAACGGTTCGAAGTACAAGTGGGGACTGTACGCGACTTTCCAGAAGGACGCGGGAACGATCGAGCTCACGCAGAAGAACGCGACGGTGGAAACCGTGACCGTGACGTCGACGGGGCCGAACCAGGCGCAGAAGGACAGCATCGCGAAGGACTCCACGACGAAGGCGCTCGCGGCGGCGAAGAAATCGCGCACGGAAAAGGAGCTGTTCGACGACTACAGGAGTGGACTGTTCACCGTATATGGAAGCCAGCGCGGCACCGGCTTTCTCGCCGACTCGAGTGGGCTCGTGCTCACTAACGCGCATCTGCTCGACGGCGCGGATGAAGTGCGCGTGATGCTCGACAGCAGCACGAAGGTGTATGCGCGGAGGCTCGTGGTGGACAACGCGCACGATCTCGCGGTGCTCGCGATTCCGATGAGGCGCTGCGCGAAGTGCACGCCGCTCCCGATGTTCGACAGCACGAAGAGCGCGATGCCGACGGCGGGCGATCGCGTGCTCGCGCTCGGGTCGCCGTTGAACAAGGCCGGTGTGCTGAGTACGGGAATCGTGAGCAATGCCGACGCGCAGAGTATCACGAGTGAGGTGAGCCTCGGATTCCTGAACACCGGGGGCCCGCTGCTCAACACCGATGGGTATGTGATCGGGTTGAATGCATATCGCCCGCCCGTGACGCAGGGCGCGGGACGCATCTCGAGCTCCGTGGCGGCGCCCGTGCTCGCGAGCGCGCTCCAGCGTGCGAAGGACTCGGTGACGAGTGCGCGCTTCAAGGTCGTGACCGATTCGCTGTTGCCCGTGGTGCCGCGCGACCCGTTCCCGAGTGAGCCGATCGCCGCGGTGAGCGGTCTCGGTGCGACGCTCGACCTGCACAACTATCGAATGGAGAGCGGCCCGTTCAAGGTGTTCATGATGACGCCGCAGGTGATGGCGTGGCGCGAGGTGCAGGCCGGGAAGGCGCTGGCCGACCGCAAGCGCAACGATCCCAAGAAGGCGGGTTCGTGGACGTCGGTGGATCCGATTCAGGGATGGCGCGACTGGAGCGACTATCTGGGCGAGCGTCGCGCGGTGGTCGTGTTCAACGTGACGTCGGACAAGACCGCGTTCCCGTTCTACGAGCCCGACAAGATCCAGGGGATCGACGAGGGGAACTTCAAGGACATGAAGATCTACCGCGACGGCGTGGAGATCGTGCCGGTGGAGAAGATCCGGATTCCGGCTATGCTGAACGCCGACCAGACGAAGGCGGCGGGGAAGAACGTGGCGATGCAGGGGATTTACGTCTACCGCGTAGAGGACTTCGCGCCGAGGGCGGTGGGCACGACGGCGGCGTATACGATCTCGATTTACGATGCGGCGAAGCCGGCGGCGCCGTTTAAGGTGATGGTGTTGGGGAGCAGCGTTGAGCAGATGTGGAAGGATTTTACGGCGTATCGGTTTGGGGGGCGGCGGTAGGCGCTCTCGAGTGCCGACCGCATTAGTACGGATGTGAAAACGGGGACGCGTTCTAAACGCGTCCCCGTTTTTCATCGCCACTCGTTTGCGCTTGTCTGTATTCAAACAAAAACGGGGATGCGCCTTTGCGCATCCCCGCCACTGTCGTTCACAAATTCTTGCGATCAGCCGTCGGTGATCACGTCGAGAGGATTCGGCGGTCCGAACATCGCGCCATCACTCGAAGCGCTTTTGATGTTGTCGTTCGACTCCGGTGCCGCACCGTTCTCGCGAGCTGCGCTGCCGTTGCCGCGACCTTGCTTGCGACCACGCGCTTCGCCGCCCTTGCGTCCGATCTCGGACATGTGCTGGCGATTCTTGCTGACCGAAACACCGCCCTTACGTCCCGCGGCGCGAGCTTCGTCAGGAGAAAATTCATGAGCGGTGCCCTGCTCGTGTGCGGCGCGACCGCCCTTGCTGGCGATCTCGCGCTGCTGGTCGGCATCCATTGCGGCAAAACCGCGGTTGCTACGGCCCTGGCCTTCGGTATTGTTCGGCATCCTGCTGATCTCCAACGTTATTGGGAAACGAAGTGCAGCACCGTCTACATACGCTTCGGACATTCGAAACGTTCGCTCATGATCGGCGGCTCTGTCTTTGTCGTAAGTCAGGCAAGTAAGAGGTTTTGCAAGGAGCAGGCCGCTATTGAAGAAGTCCGCAGCCTGAGAACACTCCCTTGTCACAAGTCTGGCCGGCCGGCCAACACCCAACGGTATGGTTGGGAACCGTGCGAGTGTCTCTTACGCTGGGCAACGGTTGGACAAATGGTCGAATTAGCGCAAAAACCTGAGTAGTACGCGGTAGACGAGGTTGGGGACACTCATCCTTAAAAGAAGTTCCGCGCGCGCGATGAGAGCTTAGTTCTTCCTTCGCGCTTCTACGTAGAGGCTCTCCCATTCGTACTTGGGATCATCAATCGTCAGCGCGGCGTGTGCACCCGCGCGAAAGCTGCAGAGTGTAATGTCGGTGAATCCAGCGTCTGCAAACGTGTGCTGCATCAAGGGCCAATCGTAAAGGCACTGGTGTTCGTAACGTTGATATGCGTACAGGTTCACCACTTCCATCGGTAAGCTCGTCGATGTCTCGCGGCGTTCAGAGAGTGCGTCCGGATCGGAGAAGTACGACTGAAAAAGTTTGCACGCATCAGGAACGATGACGCGCAGCGTTCCCCCCGGAAATAGAACGCGATGGCACTCGCTTAAGACAGTGATTCCCTCTTCCCGTGTGAAGTGCTCGAGTACGTGCTCAGAAAAGATTCCATCGAAGTCTCCATCCGCAAAGGGAAACTTTCGACCGAAGTCCATCAGATGGTGAACGTTTGCATCGGGGAAAGCATCGACATTGACCCAATTGGGCGCGTCGAGTCCTCTCGGACCGCTGCCCAGGTTGAGAAGACGGGGACGTGAAATACCGGAGACACGCTGCATGAGTTTTCGATCTGACCCCGTAAGCGCGTTGCGAATGCGAACGCGAAGCAGGTGCAGGTCCCAGCGGACGAGCGCAAGCGTTCGATGAGAGAGCGCGGAAAGTAGAAAACGGCGGAAGCGTGCCATATTCGGCGAATGTACCCGAGGCTTGAACACCGGGCAAACGCATTAGACCTATTTAATGAAGGCTCGCCCACTCCATACATCACGCCTCGAACCTGGCAGCCTAAGTGCATTGCCTATCGAATCAATTCGCCTCTAGTAATGCCTCAAGACACTGATCAACGATGCGACGGCCGCCGAAGCGGTGACCAAGGGCAGGATCGTCCCGAAGAACAAATTGCTCTTTCGGCCAATGATGATTTGATCCCCTGACCGGATAGGAAGCACTGTCCAGGGTGCAGCGGGATCCGACAAATCCAGAAGGTAAGAGCGCTGCTCACGCACGAGCGTGACACGCCGCAACTGAGCTTCCTCCGAAGGTCCTCCAGCAGTCGCGATAGCCCCGCCCAGAGTCGTCTCGAGCGGCATGGTATACGCTCCCGGTGTGCGTACTTCACCGCGCACCACTACGCGAAATTGCGGTTCGACCGTTATCTGTGGATTTGTGGTGAACTGGAGCAGAAACGTGCTCACTCTCGCGTATACCGAGTCGATAGGAATACCAGCGACGTGAACCGCCTGATACAACGGATGTCGAATCGTTCCGTCGTCCGCGACGATAAAGGCACCGCTCAATTCGAGATTGCGCCAAACCATTACGCGAACCGAATCCCCGGAATGGAGAACCGCCGGAGCATCGTGCGGAATCTCATCATTCGTGTGGCCCCGTGATAAACACGCAACTGGTAGCAGTACGGAAAGGAGGAGCGGAATGGCTCTAGCCGATTTCATCAATGAGTCCTGATCGAGAGAGCGGCAGCATACTGCGAACACAGAGTCGAGCCATTTTCGGTCAATCACACCGCTCCCGTTCGATGCGCGCGTTGCAACAGATGCTTCCACGCCAATCGAGCTGGGCGAAGAATGTAGTACATCCGCCGCATCGACGGCGGTAGTCCAAGTTGCGCGACGTCTGCATGGTGCGGCACGCCGAGGACGTGCGCGGCATAACGCATCCGGTCCCAAAATCGCTCGCGCATCCAAAACTGTGTGAGGAAGTCGACTTCACGCGGTTCCGTCCCGGGTCTCATCAACCGCTCCGAGATCGCAAGAACCAGGGGCTTGACGCCCGAATCGAGGGGCCGTCCGGAATTGGGACGGGCAGTGAGCGAAGTGCCATCAAGTAGCTCGTCAACCAGGGCGAGACCGGTGGCTACCATTCTGGCTACGCCATTTCTATCGGCGGCGCGCCATATGGCGCGCCAATCGGCATCGGGATAGCTGCGCAGCGCCTGCCGCAGATCACACAGCCAATTAAGCCTCGCCCAAGAATGCTTGCCACCATGCATGCAGAGATAGAGCAGTATCTCATCCGGGGCCAGCGTGCGCACCACCATGCCACCGAGCGTGAGTGACTGAGAATGCTTCCACCAGCGGGCCTCGAGCTCTGGGTGCGCGAGTGTCCTGTGATTCAGCAGCCAGTGAAGCTCGAGGTTGGTACCGTCATGATCGTGCACAAAACCCACATGGTAGGCATTCGCCGCGAGGGTCTGGCGCTGCGAACTCGATAACGCGTCGCGAAATCGGTATCCGATCATTTGCAGCGCCGCAACTGCTCGCTCCAAATCCCGCTCGTGTACGAGAATGTCGAGATCTTCGTATGCGCGCAGCGAAAGATCTCCGTACAGGAGCATCGCGAACGTCGGTCCCTTGATAGGAATCGCCTTCACGGAGGCGCTCTCAAACTCTTTGAGCACAGCTAGCAACTCGGCTGCGAGTTGCAATCCTCGCATCGCGCTCTGCCTTGCCATCTCGTGAAACTGGTCGCGAATTCCGGACGGCACGACAGTCTGGGGCGCTCGATCAAGTGCTTTCGCCACCAGCGCTGCTATCGCGTGCTTCGCCGCGTAGCCGAATACCGCTGGCCAGTCCTCGACTGACGCGAACGAGGCCGGATCGAGCGCGATGGCTCCATCTCCGCCAACTGCCGCGCAACGCAACACCAACGCGATCTCAGGTGGGAATGACGTAGTGCCGTGGTGGACTCGCTCACCTGCGAGCGCTCGCACTACGCTTCGACCTTGGTGTCGTGATAATCGTAGTAGTAGTAGTAGCTGCCGTAATCGGGCACCTTGTGATCCGGGTCGTTCAGTACGGCACCGATGACGTGCGCACCGACGTTCAAAAGTCGCTGCAACGCCTCCTTCGCGGCATCTCGTTCCGATCTTCCGGCGCGAAGCACCATCAGCACGCCGTTGGCCATGCTCCCGAGAATGAGCGCGTCTGCGGCGACGTGCACGGGGGGCGTGTCTATAATAACGATGGCGTATTCTTTCGCGAGGGACTCGATAGTCTCGCGAGCAACGACACTTCCAAGAAGTTCGGACGGATTTGCAGGCAGCAGGCCGGCGGGGATCACGAAGAGGTTTTCGACAGCCGTCTCGCGAACAACGTCTGCAACCGTGCTTTGATGCGCAAGGAGTTGGGAAAATCCAGGCTCGCGCGGAACGGAGAAAATGTTGTGCATGCGTGCCTTGCGAAGATCGCAATCGATCAGCAGCACCCGCATCCCCTGTTGAGCGAAAGTCACCGCGAGATTCGCTGCCGTAGTTGTCTTGCCATCTTGCGGTGACGGGCTCGTGATCACGATGGTTCGGAGCGTCTGAATAGATTGGGAGAACAGAAGATTGGTACGCAGCGTTCGGAACGCCTCGGCGCTGACCGACCCGAAATCCGATACCGTCACAAGCGAATCGCCGCCCGAGCGGTCACGGCGCTGCTTACTTCCCGGCAGCCTCAAATGGCGACCGAAGGCAGTGAGCTTTCGCGCCGGCGCCATGTGCGGGATGATAGACAACCCGGGGATGTGAAGCGTGGTCTCGATCTCGTCGCGCCGCCTGATCGTGCTGTTCAAGCGATCCAGTAACACTGCACCGCCGCCACCAAAAAGTAGTCCTAACAAGAGTCCGCTGAGAACTCGAAAGAGCGTGCCTCGCCCGATCGGCGCATCGGGCTCGTTGGCGAGATCCACTATTTCCACCTGACCGACTTCTACGGCCTCGGAAATGCGCGCGCGCTGGTACTCCTCGCGCAACTGGTCGGCCATCTTGCGCGCTGTTTCGACTCGCTGTAGCAATCGCGCCTCAACCGCCTGCACGCTCGGCAGCTTCTGAAGCTGCGCTGCATTGCGCCCTCGCAGATCGTCGAGTGAGGAAAGGCGTGCATTTACCGCATCAATATTGCTACGCACCGCCGAAACGAGCTCGCCTTGCGTGGTCTGAATGAGGGTGTCCAGCTTAATAACATCCGGATTACTCCGGGCCGCTCCCCAGTTGCCTACCGTGAGCGTGTCCCGACGCGTTCGAAGCTGGACGAGTTGCGCGAAGAGCGCCTCGACGACCTGATTGCTCGTGATGCTCGGCGATGCGAGGAGCGCGTCCAGCTTTTCCGAATGTGTAGCGCCACCCGTCCGCTGGAGATTGTCCAATAGCGATTGGAGTGTTCGCTTATCCGATGCGAGCTCCTCACGGGTGACGTCCAATGTCATAAGCCCAGTCGCTTCTGCAGCCACGCGTGCATCGGAGCCGTAGACTTGCTCGTGACTTCGAAAGTTGCTCAAAGACACTGTGGCGTCGGCGAACGACGAGTCGGTTTGCTTGAGCTGCTCCTGGATGAACTCTCGGCGGCGGCGGGACTGCTGCTGCGCGATGCTGGCGTTGACTTCTTTGTACGCCGCTACGATCGCATTGGCCACCTGCTGCGCAACGAACGGATCGTTCGCACGGTAGGTAACGTCGACGACGTCGGTGCTCTTGCGCGGCCGAGCATCCACGCCGCTCAACAGCATCCCCACGGCGCTCGCACTATTGAGTACGCCAATCGTGCCGCTGCGATGGGGCGGACGGCTCACGATCGCGAAACTGACGCCGCCGGTCGAAACTGGCTCGCCGTATCGGGCGCGAATCTCGTGGAGGTTGCTTCGAAGGGTGTAGCCTTGCGCATCGAACTCGACAGCGTAGGCGCTGCCACTCGTCGAGCTGTCCGCCGCCCGCACGTCACGCATGTCGGAGGCGGGGAATCCATCCGGGTATACCGTGAGACCGAGCGGCTGACGACGCACCGCGTTGGCCGCGACCTCTCGACTCTTCAACACCTGGACCTGCGAGAGCACAGGATCGACGCCATTTCCAGATCCGAGAACATCACGAGGAGCATCACCAATGCCTCCGCTGAGTGCGCGGCGAGCATCCGCAATGCGCACAGAGGCCGAAGCGAGGAAGACCGGTTTTGCGACGTACGCAAAGTACCCCGCTACTGTGGCGCCGAGTGCAGCGGCAGCGATCACGAGCCACCTGCGGCGACGCATTACTGCCAGGATTTCCTTCAGATCGCCCATCTCGCCCGCTGCGGCATGCGCGTCCGGCGTAGCGACGATACGCGGACGTGCGGGCTCCGTGAGTCTGTTCGCCTGAGACGAATCGAAAGGAAGTAGTTCTGACATTGACCGTGGCGAAGAGGTCAGTAGCGAAGAATGCGAATTCGCAGCATTACCGTAACGTAACCGGCTGTTTTGCCCGCTGTCTCTGGATCACCGTGTTTCCCACAATGATGGCGTCCATTCTCGTGCGCAAGAAACAGTCGAGTGCCTGCGTGGGCGTGTCTACGATTGGCTCGTTTTCGTTGAAGCTCGTATTGAGGAGGACAGGCACCCCCGTTATGTTGGCAAACTCGCGAATGAGACGATAGTAGCGAAGGTTTGTACGCTCGCTCACAGTCTGCAGCCGCCCCGTTCCGTCGGCGTGCGTGATAGCGGGAAGCACCGCACGCTTGTCAGCCCGCACGGGGTATACTTGCTGCATGAATGGGTCGGGGGCTGCGTCCACGAAATAATCAGAAAGCGCCTCCTCTAGAATCGACGGTGCGAATGGGCGGAACTTCTCGCGAAACTTGATCTTGGTGTTGATCAGATCGCGCATGTCCGCTCGGCGCGGGTCGGCCAGGATGCTGCGATTGCCCAGCGCGCGCGCGCCCCACTCCATCCGACCCTGAAACCACCCCACCACGTTCCCATCTGCGATAAGCTGTGCACCGATGCGACACAGCGCGCCTTCGTCTGGCACCTCGGTTTGTTCGTAGCTCCATTCCTCATCTTCTCGCCTGTCCATAATCGAGGAGAGGTCGAACTCGGGATAGGAGGTGCCCCAGTAGCCATGTTCCATGACGAAGGATCGCGGCTTTCCAAGTACCTGATTCCACACGTAGTAGGCTGCCCCCAATGCGGTGCCGTTGTCCCCCGCAGCGGGCTGGATGTAGAGCTCTGTGAATGGTGTTTTTGCCCGGACCTTGCCATTAGCCACACTGTTCATGGCACACCCGCCCGCCAGGCAGAGTCGCGGATTCTTCGTTCTCTCCCACAGACCATTGAGTACGTGGAAGGCGCATTCCTCGTAGACTGCTTGAAGGGACCGCGCGAGATTCTCGTGGTGCTCGGTGAGCGGTTCGTCCTTCTTTCGTGCGGGGCCGAGGAGGCGGTCGAGTTGATCCGAATAGACGAGGCCCATAGTGGGATAACCCTCATCCCACTCCATTTGCACGTCGTCGCTCCAATGACGAAAATATTGCAGCGCGAGCTCGAAGGTTCCCCCTCTCTTCAACCTCACGAGCTTCCGCAGTACATCCAGATACTCGGGTTTTCCGTACGGAGCAAGGCCCATCACTTTGAACTCATCGCCATAGCCCAGAAAACCCAAGTGCTGAGTGATCGCGGTGTACAGAATTCCCAGTGAGTGAGGGAAGAACACGCGCTCGAGCACGTCAAGTCGGTTGCTTCGACCCGAGGCCATCGAAGTACTGACAAAGTCCCCGAATCCATCGATCGCACACACCGATGCGTCCTCGAACGGCGAGACGAAAAAGGCACTGGCGAGGTGTGATGGATGATGCTCTACATAATGAATTGTTGGAAGTTGATCCACAGGCAACTGCAACGCGTCCGCGAGCGGCTCGCGCACTCCTCGCAGCTTCTTCGAATTCTTCAGACGATCCCGAACCAGCTTGATATCGGGACGGCTCGTCAGAGCAAACCTTGCTTTCCGCAATAGATTTGCGCGGGGATCGCGACTGATCGCGATATGCCCGATCTCGCCGCCTGCGATGCCGGCATGTTCGAGACACTTACCAATAGCGAGCGTCGGGAAGCCCGCCCAGTGTTTCACGCGCCGAAAACGCTCTTCCTCAAGTGCCATCAAGAGCTGGCCATCCTTGAGCAGGACCGCCGAAACGTCGCCGTGATAGGCGTTAATTCCGAGAACGTACATGCGAACGACTGCCTCAGCTTGGGGGATGAGCGAGCGCGAACCGATACATGCGCATCAGCGCTTCACCAACGATCGGCCGTGAGAAGCTTTCCGAGACGATGCGCTCGCCATCGCGGCGGCAGCGCGCCCGTAGCACTTGGTCCTCGAGCGCCAATATGATGCCACTGGCGAGCGCGCTGACATTTCCTTCCGTCACGAGACCCAGTCGGTTCTCTCGTACGAATGAAGCGAGCTGCACTTCCGGTGTAACTACGACCGGCAGTCCCGCGCCAAGCGCTTCCAGAACCGCGATGCCGAAATTCTCGTGGAACGACGGAAGAACGAACACGTCGCCATCCAGATACAAGGCGCGCTTGCCCTCGTCGTCGACAGCGCCTACGAAGCGCACGGATTCTCCGTAAGGTGATCCTTTCTTTCTCAACGACTCTGCGTAGGCGGAGTCACCGTTTCCCGCTATAGTGAGACAGGCCGCTGGAATTCGCTCCATTACAAGAGGCCACGCCTCAAGCAGCAATTCGAGACGTTTCACCGGGTTGAGGCGACCGAGCGATAGCACGTTCGCCGAAGCGCGCGCAGGCCGCGCAGGCGGCGAGAAGCTCTTCCCCGCGGGTGGGGGAACCACGAAAGCGCGTTCGCCCCATACTATTCCATGACCCAGCGACTCTTCACGCTCGGCAGTCGTCGTAAAATGTATTGCGGATACGCGACGCAGGATGGGACGATCGAGCATCGAGAAATACAGCCACTTCAGCATCCCGCGCCGGTGAGAAAGTGTATACCGGGAAAGGGTGCCGAAGGGACGGATCACGACGGGCCATCCGCTTCGCACACACAACCGTGCCGAGAGCGAGCTGACGGAATTGAGCAGTCCGTGGACGTGAATCACGTCGAAAGCGCCGCCATGCTTTCGAAGCCAGGCTTGCAGCTGCGGGGATGCGACAAAGGCGCTCTCACCGTGCGACGCGAACAGCTCCAGCGCCGCCTGCGGAACCTGCGTCAGCATCCAGGCAGCATCGGCAATGGGAGGACGTGGCGCGAGGATCGTAACCTGGGCGCCCGCGTCTCCCGCAGCAGCCGCATATCCGGCGAGCGAGTACGTGGGTCCTCCGTATGCGCGCGACAGATTTGGCGCAACATGCAGAACCCTCACGTGAAGGCATTGCGAAGGATCGGGAGGAGCCGTTCGCAGTAGCGCTCGAAGGTGAAGACGGCGTCGAACCGCCGCCGACCTGCCGCCCCATACGCCTCGCGCAGTTCGGGCGTCGTGAGCAGAAGCGAAACGGCGCTACTGAGCGCTTCCGTGTCCGAGGGGTCCACGCAGATCCCCGTCTCCCCATCCACAATCACTTCGGCGCCGGCGTCGCGCGATCCTCCGATGCATGGCAGCGCGGCGCGCATCGCATCGAGGTAGACAAGGCCAAATCCCTCTCCGCTGCTGGGCATCGCGAAAACCGACACTCGCTCGCGTAACGCCGCCAACGTTTCTTCCGAAACGAATCCAGGAAATAGAACATCTCCTCCGATACCTAGCGCGCCGGCTTTCGCTCGTAGTCGCTCGAGATCGTCGCCTTTGCCCGCCACAACCAACTGTGCACCAGGTACTACCCGCAGCACCCGAGGCCAAGATTCCAGGAGCTGATCGTGCCCTTTGTAGCGCTCGCGTGCGCTCATGCGGCCGACGATGAGCACACTCGATTTGCGAATCTGTTCGAGCAACGCTCTATCGGCTGCGACCGTCCCCGAATATTCCGGCAGCAGAGCGAGAGGGCAGGCTACCACCGATCCAACATCGCAATGTGCGTCCCGCACACGGCATGCGGTCAGCTCGGAGATGGCAATCCGAGCATGCGCGTTCCGCAAAGTCGCTTTTCTGTCTGCGCTCAACGCGGGATCCCACACCTCAATGCCGCACAACAGGACCGCGTATGGTCGCCGTATTGGACGCGGAATGATTCCCATGGCTCTGGCAATGCCTACGTGATTGAAGAGCCACCATGAATCGGGATGCAGGAGCTGAGAGGCACCGAGTCGCAAAACAAATCGCGCCTCCTCGCGCCGAGAAGGGCCTTGTATGGCTGTCGGCGCGAGCTGGAGCACGTAAGGATCCTTTCCAGTGAGCGATGCGAGCGCTCGCTGCAGGAGCACTCCTGCGTACGCGACTCCATCGCCATTTCTCTCGAGCGTAATTGCGCCGAGCGATGGCCGACCGGTAGGTCCAAGTCGCAGGGAGATCAACGATCCGAAGGAGCTATTCTCACGGGATGGATGAGGGACGGCGACCGCGGACGGAGCGGAGTCAGCTCATCGCCGGGTTTGCCACGTATGGCACGAAGGACAATTCCCAGCGCAATACTGTTCATCACCAATCCTCCGAATCCCAGCGAAAAGTCGGACTCGATATTGGTCAGGGGGATGATGAGAACGACGCCTGCGAGGGAGAGAAGATCACTCTGACCTGGAATATTCACGGCACGTTCGACGATCATGTAGATCGCTCCACATATCCACATGACAAGGACGACCCCACCCATGCCGAAATTCGCGTACGCCTCCACGAGTATCGGGAAGTTGAAGGAGGTTCCTTGATCGTGTGAATCCAGATACTCGTAACGATGGCCAAAGCCCTGTCCCAGCTCCTTCGATGGTTTGTCTGGCCAGAGGAAGCGAGGCACGAACGACCCTACCAGGGACAGATAGGTTTCTCCGTCCCAGTAGGGTATTTCAACGGGCGTCCGACGGATGACGTCCGCGAAGACATCCAGATTCGCAGAACGTTCGGATGTCGTCTCGAATCCAGCAGAAATTGTCTCGGCAACGCCGACATTATCAACGCGTTCCTTGAGCAGCTTGAAGCGAATCTTCAAGCGTGCAGTTATGGTAGCGCCCTCGCCCTGCTCCCAGACTCGTTTTCGGTATTCCTGAGTGACGCCGCGCAATGAAAACACTAGTAACGCGGTTAGCACGATTCCCACGAGCCAACTCGTTTTCAGCGCGCCGTGTCCTATGAGTCCAGAAGCGACGATTACAATCCCGTACCACGCCGCCCCAGATAGCGTACCGCTTTCGATGGCAAGCAGGAAGAATCCGAGAGCACCGGTATATGTGATGAGGAGAACAGGTATCGAGAGTTTCCTTTGAACCGCCAGTGTAATGAGCAATCCGCTTCCAAACCAGCCAAGGCTCGTCACGAAGATCAAAACGCCGGCTATCTCGGATGGAATTGGCGCGAAGCGGCGCCCTGCTTCCAGTACGAGTCCAGTGATCATCAGGACGAGGCCAAAGAACTGCCTTCTCGCGATGCTCACCTCGCCGAACGCGACGGCCGCCTTCGCGGGAATGACGAGCTTTGCCAGAACATATCCTGCACCGAGCGCAAGCCAACCCAGCAGCGCTGCAAAAACAGCATCGTCGTAATCACGAGTTGGATTAAGGATGATCCGATAGTGTTGATTGTACGTACCCAACGCAGGAGGCAGGGCGTAGTACAGTCCATACAGCAGCCCGATCAGCGGTATCAATGGAATCGGTCGCCTGATCGCAGGCCCTTGGCCGAGGTACATCCACCCCGGGAAAAGACACAGCAGCCAGCAGATGCCGCCCTGCATGCGCGTCGACAGGGGCAAAGGGGACTCCACTACCATTGAGACGATAAGCGGCGTCACCATGACAACGAACGCTAGCGCCCGAAATAGTGGCTCGGCGCGAGTTCGAGTTGGCATCATGCCACAGGTGCTCCTACCTGAAGCGAGGCCATAACCACTCGGATGCGGTCATCATAGGAATAGCCGGAAGTCATGCAGCGCTCATGACCCGCGCGAGCAATGCGACTACGAGCACCTTCATTTGCGAGATAGAAGCGAACCTTCTCGGAGAACTCTTCGGCGCTCTCGAAGTACTCCGCCTCCTTGCCTTCCTCGAACAGCTCGAGGTGCTCCTGGGTTCGATCGGCGAGCATAAATCCACCTAGCGCCGGTATCTCAAACGTGCGCGTGGTGTGCTGATCAGGGCAGACCTCACGGACAAATCCGAGTGAAATGGCGGAAGCGCCCACCGCGGTAGCGTATAGCTCCTCATAGATCTCTCCGTTTCTTCCTTCACCGCTGCGAATTGCCGGGGCCAGAGAAGGGTGTCGCATTCCAAAATACAACTGGTGCGCTGGATCGAGGCGGCCGAGACGTACGGCACGCAGGATATCGAGCCGTGACCGCTGCGCGAGCGCCCAGCCGTATCCCCACACCGCAACTCCCTCAGTCTCCAACCTCGCGAGCTTCAGCAACCGCTCTCGCCGCGGCTCCCACCCTCCGACGAACACAACGCGCTGGCTGGGATCCTGGGGCACTGTGACCGGTGCATGTCCGACTGGATCGTAACCCAAAGCCGAGTAGACGATCTGTCCGCGAGTGTACCGACGATAGTCGTCGAGCTCGTACCGCTTGGTCACCACGAAAATGTCATAGAGCGTCAGACAGGCATCCGCTAGCGGCGTTCGTTTCCAATCCAGTGAGAAATAAGGATCGGGATTGTAGTGAACGGTCAGTGCGCCGCGTTTCTGCAACGCTTCAATCGTTTCGGGATAGAGGTACTCTTGCTTTTCGGCCCAGACCAGTTGCGGTTCGTGCCGAGTTGCCACAGCTACGACGCGCGCATTGAATCGCTCAATGCGCTGACCATGCAACAAGCGCTGGCCGAGCTGTCGTGCGACATAGCTCGCTCCCTGCCACAAAGTACCAGCATCCACCGCCGCGACATCATATCCAAGTCGTTTGAAGGCAGCGCAGCGCATGCCCGACGTTTGGCCACGGCCCATGTAGCCCACGAACAGGACGCGCACTACGCCAGCTCCGACATGAGCTCTGCCGCCATGCGATCGCCTACCTGTTGCCAGGTGAATCGCGCAAGGGCGTGTGCTCGCGCTGCACATCTCATTGCCCGATAGTCCTCCGCGTTGGTCAGCAAATTGAGCATTCGATCAACAACATCGTCGACCGTCGGCGGGGCGTCCACCAGCCATCCGGTAACTCCATCCATGACCATTTCCGGAATGCCGAAGCTGCGAGGAGCGATGGCGGGGCAGCCATGATACTGCGCCTCGACGATCACCTGCGGCGTCGCATCCCGAACCGTTGGATGCACGAGCGCAAACGCAGCAGCGAAGATTTCCTGCAAGCGACGCAACTCGCCGGGCACCGACTTTCGGAGATATCCCTCGTAGATCACACCCGGTGCTTCAGAAACACGAGACGGCGGACGTTCCCCCACAATGCGAAGCGTCGCCTCGGGATGGCGTTCCCGCACACGAGCAAATGCGTCGACGCACACATCCCCACCCTTGCCGGCAAAATCGAGCGCGATGAACAAAAACTCTCGACCCCCAGCATACTCATCGGCCGCTGGGACGGGTACATGTCCTCCCAGTCCAGCTACACGCAGGGTGTTGCGTTCTATGCCGTACGAGCTCACGGCAGCGTCGAGCGCCCATTGTGACGAGAAAAACACCCTCGCTGCGCTCCGCAGCCACGACGCCTCCTGCAGCTCTATTCTCTCGAGGTCCGCGCGCTGGAAACGATCGCGATCGTGGTACACACTCATGTACGTGGCGAAACACACATCGAGGTAACAGGAGTACGGCACGGGAGGATGGTAATCAATCCACGGTGTCGAGCCATGAAAGCAATCCAAAACGGCGGTGTGATCGACGAGCGCATCCGTCATGCGAGCAAAGGCCTGCAGGCGGTGCGCTGAGAAAAACGGAAAGACACCTTTGCCGCCAAGCGATCTGCGAACCTTTGATCTGATCTTCGACACCAGGTCTTCGGGAGGCACAACCGGTCCCGTATAGTGCAGGTCGAAGTGACGCCCCATGCTTTCATATATCGCGACGTTGAAACCGCTCCATCCTCCACTCGATTCATTGCGCGCGAGATTCGTGACATAATTCGCGCGCATCTTCGGTGCCGGCAATGTCACGCAGCTCGCGGCGGAGGCATCATCCGCCTCAAGAGACGCTGGACACGACCACGCCATCGGTGGCCTTCCTCCTCCGCAATCCTCAGCCGGCTCGTCGCCCAACCCAGCGGGATCCTTTCGTAATACATGTCCTCGAAATGTCGGAGAATATCGGCACGTGGCATTCTCCGGAGGCGAACGTGCTTCAAGCCGGCCCAATGAATGAGGAACGGGTAGGGAGAGTCGCTGTTCAATTCATCGACGTCGAATTGCGCGATTTCCTCGCGGCCCCATTTCATGAAAGGTGAGCGCGTCACCGTGATCGCGCCTGTGCTGGCCATTTCGCCAAGAACGTAGTTGAGCACACCCTGATCGCTTGGATTGAACATCTCCGGATACCGCACACGTCGCGGTTCAGCCCAATCTACGAGATCCTTGAAATCTTCACGCAGGATGAGACCCGACGTTGCAACGTACTGGCCGGTATTGAACGTGAATGGGTTACCGGCGAAAGAGGGATTCAGCGTAGCACGCACCCGGAGCGCATCGAAATAGAGCCGAGATATTTCGGTGGGTGCCTGCGTCTCCTGCTGGACTACGAAATCAGTGTCAAAATGCTCCAGCGCGTCGATCACGCGCCCGAGAAATACGATGTCGGAGTCGAGAATCAAATATCGAATTTTGTCAGCGCCGAACAGTGGCTCCAGTTTGATGAAGCCCCAGCCAAAAGCGCGGCCTTCGGTTTTCCATACTCCCACGTTCCAGCGCGCTTCGATCTCCCGCGTGTCAAACGAGCCGTTGACCTCATCCTTCAGGAGAAAGATGGGGATCCTGGGGTACCATGCTCGCACACTCGCGACACAGATGCGTGTCAGGCGAAGGTCGCCTTTGTGCGTCGCGATATAGACGCGGTCGATGGCCGGCACTCTGCTAGCTTTGGTGCAGTTGCATGAGCGCCTGAAAGCCGGCATGCAGTGAGAATCGGGATTCTTCGATTAACCGCAGTGCAATAGAAACGTCTTTTCGAGGTCGTGCGAGAATCTCGAGTGCCCGAAGCGCCCATTCCTTTGCACCGGCTTTCAGCGGCAGCACATCGCAGAGATCGGAAATGACTATGGCATCACCTGGAATGCCGTAGGACAGAAGTGCAGGGAGTGCTGCTGCCTGCGCTTCCACGACGACGAGGCCGAGGCCTTCCCTGCCGGCGTCCGGCTCGTCCGTTTCTGTCCGCGGGAAAACGAGGAGGTCGGATAGCTGCATTATGGCCACCGTATCGTCCCGCCAGCCGAGAACTCGAACCCGATTCTCCACGCCTCGAGATTGCGCATGCGTTTGTATCTCCTCGGCAAGAGGGCCAGCGCCAACGAAAATGGCGCACACCGCAGGCTGGGCGCTGGCCAACTCGGCTATGATATCGACCACGTAGAGCGGATTTTTGTAGCTCACCAATCGGCTTACGAAGAGCAGAATTCGAGCGTCGAGCGGAAGCCCGAGCGAGCCGAGCAAGGGGGCCGACGTCGGCGGAGGCTCGTGGTACGGGCTGGTGTCTATACCATAGTAGAGAACCAGGTCACGCGGCGCTCGGGGCGCTGCACCTCGAAGGAATGTCTCGAGCGTGTAGTGCGAGATTCCGACGATGCGGTCCGCCAGCCGCAGGCAGAGTCGGCGCAACGGCTCTCGCAGCATCGCGGCCTTCAGCTTGCTGTCTGTCGGCACGTGAAGATCGCCGTTGTGGGTGTGGACGATCTTGCGCGGGATCGGAAGTCCAGCAGACGCTAGCAAATACACCGCACTCACAATGTCGTGATGACAGTGTAGCACGTCATAGTCGCCCGATCGAAGAGTTTGGCGAAGATGCTGGAAGAACTTCAGCCGCGCGCCAAGCTCGAAGGGCGTGTTGATGACGGTCGCGCCCAATCCCCGCGCTTCATCGTCGAAGCGGCCCGGACGCGATAGTGTCGTATAGAACGTCCAGTCCAGCTCCCGGCCGAATGAATGCGCCGCCTTGAGCATCCGAAGCAACCAGCCTTCCACAGCGCCGGTGTCGAGACTCTCGACGATATGAATGACGCGCGGCGGCCGCCCAGGCGCGGCGGTGCCCCTCACGGAGGCGACGTGGTTCCGAAGTCGTACTCGTCCAGCAACGCTCGTATCGAGTTCTCGACGGAGAACGAAGAGTCGTAGACCGCAGCCCGTGCCGTGGCGCGGCTGGGCGGACTCGAAGTCATTATTTTCAGTGCGCGATCCGCCCACTCCGAGGGTGAGGCGCCCAGCGAAAGAAATTCAACGAGCTCGGGAACTACGACGCACTCCCGTGGCGTCGAGTCCGATGCGAGCACGCGTAGACCTGCCGCCTGCGCCTCTACCGCTACCATTCCGAGTCCCTCGGCGATCGATGGAAAGAGGAGCAGCTCGGCGGCAAGCATCATTCGCGGTACGTCGAAGCGTAGCCCCGGCAAGCGAATGGCCTCATCGAGATGCTCGGCTTCGAGCTCCGCCTGAATTTCGCGGCGAGCCTCATCTCCCGAGCCGACGAAGATGGCACGTACTCGCGAATCGCGCTGGATGCATGCGCGTGCGACGGCGAGCGCGAAGCGTGGGTTCTTCTGATTGAAGTGCGATTCGAGGCGACCGACGAACAAGAGGATTTTTGTCTCGTCGCTCCAGCCAAACTCCTTCCGCAGCTCGGCCCGCGCGCGTTCAGCGTCGTAGGCGAAAGGAGTCAGATCGAAACCACAGTGCAGCGCCATCCGTCGCTGCGAAATATCGGCGGATGGAGCAAATGAGTATTCGTGCAGAATACGCAACGACGTTCCCGCCACGGTCGTCGCGAATCGTGTCAATCCCGCCCTTCCGACCGCGCGGCCGAGCCTTTTCAAGAGAGACGGGCCAAACGTCGCTGCAGGATTGTGAATGTGTACCACACGGGCGCGCGGGAGTTGACCGGACCCCAGCAGCAGGTGCACGCCGGCACCGTAGTCGCCGTGATCATGAATGGCATCGTATCGCCCGCAGGCGAGTAGCCGCCGGAAGGCCTTTGTGAAGCTATAGAGGTGCGCACGGTCATAGCGCAGATAGTAGATACGCGATCCGAGTGTTTCGACGCGCTCATCGAGGACGGTGCGTTCGCCGCCGGTGATGCACACATCAACGCGCAGATCGACGGGCAGCGTACGACCATTCTCCCTGATCCACTCGAGCATCGCGACCAGCCACGCCTCCGCGCCCCCCACGCCGAGCGAGTGAAATACGTGCAGCACCCTGCGCACCGGACGTGTCGTCGGTGCTGCATCGAGCGGGTCTCGAAGGAATTCTGCTGGTGTAGACGTCGTCACGACTGTGATACGGACTGAGTGGACAGCACCGCGAGCTGCTGGGCCGCTCTGCGCTCTCCCCGTCTGACGGCGAGAAAAATGCGTCGCTCATGTGACGTGAGTGTAAGGAGGCGAAGTGCGTCAAGAGCGCGCCGCTTGAGAGAGGGCACCCGCACCGCCGCGTCCGAGCGGAACGATCGAAGAATGACGGTGGAGAGTGCAATATTCTCCGCGAGGTCCAGAAGGTATCGTTCCTGAAGTCTATTGGCCGGTATTAGATGTGTGAGCTTGAGAGCGCCGAAGATACCGACCCCGAGGCCGATATCGCATGCGCAAGCGGCAAGGTCATTGTCGCCTCCGGAAAGAAGTGAAGTGCCGTTGCGATCCAACGCGAACGGGCGTTTGCCACTGGTATGGAGTGCGGCGTAGGATGCGGCCACCGAACGCCGAACGCAGAGTCCCGCGCCGCAAGGCATTGTCTCCGGAAGCATCGGAATGTTCGACCACAGATCTTTCGGCACCTCCCGAATCACCAGATTGCCGAAGTGACGCCGCGTCCAGCTCGGCGCTGGCGCATCGAAGCCGGGACGGGTGGCGCCGCTCCACGATCCAATATCCGGGCGTTCACGATAAATACGAAGCGCCTGTTCCAGAAAATCCGGGTCCAGTACGTTGTCGTCGTCGACGAATACGAGGAGGTCGCCTGTCGATTCGGCGATTCCGCGGAGACGTGCTCGAGTGAGACCACTTTCGTCTTCACGAACGCAACGCGCTCGCGGATGCCAGGAAAGATCTACCGTTGATGCGAGGGGTTCTGCACTCGCGCTATCGACGAGCACGAACTCCCATTTTGCCGCATTGACGGTTTGCGCGGTGAGTGCACTCAGCGCGCGCGCAAGGTAATCGGGTCGCGGATTATGCGAGCAGGTGACCACGGAGACGAGTGGTGCACGCGCCGCGTCGATGCCGACAGTGACGTTCATCTAACGCCGGCGACACCGAGCTTGACGCGAACGATGGCGCGCACGAGCCGTTCGGGCAGCGCGTTCCGCAACAGAAAACGAGGTGGCAACGTCGAAAACGGATACTTCCCCCAGCTCTCGAATATGAGGCGAAAGGCGAGCGGTCGTTGTCCTTGCAGCATCAACGCTTCCGCCCACGTGAGCTGCTCGAGCATCGAGACGCGAGCGAGGAGAGAAGGGGACAGTACCGCACGGTGGCGCGCGTGCTCGCCGTACTCGCGATGTTCATGGGGGGTGCTGTTGCGACCTCGAAAGTGGGCGAGTGCGACCTCGTAGGCTATGCGTACCTTCCGCGCGGTAACCGGAACGTCCATGGTCTGGAGAATAGTATCCCGAGCTGCGGCTCCAAGCGCGGTGCGCTCCTTCGTAGCCAACGCGAAGTGCGCCGTTTGTACGGCGAAGGCATTCGCATCGTTCAAGGGAACGATGACGCCGTTTGCGCCACTTTCGACGATCTCTCTCGCCAGTCCCACTGGCGTGGTAATACAGCACAATGCCGTGCTCATGGCTTCCAGGAGCGTAACGGGCCCTCCTTCGACGCGGGCGGTAACCCAGTAGAAGTCGAGCGCCTGATACATTTTCGGCATATCGGCGGCATCGCGAACAAAAGGCCGCCAAATACAGTTGATACCCGCATTGGACAGGTGGTCCAGCAGCTCGTCCCATCCCGGCCCAATGATCAGGATTACTAGCGATGGAAGCATCCGATGCAACTGCTGCACAGCGGACGCGAAGACGTCGGTCCCCTTCCGGTCCTGCTCATTGCTGCTCTTCTTCGCAAAAAAGCCGACGACTACGGATTTGTCGGATATGCCGAGTGCTTGCCGAGTGGCGTGGCGTTCATCGGAAGAGGGAGGAAGGAAGCGAGACGCGTCTACACCGTACGGCACGCAGACGATTCGTTCCGGGGATGCCCCTCTTTCCGCGACATCGTTGGCCCACTGCTGCGAGCCGACGATGATGGCATCTCCCGCGAGGTTGTGTCGCTGAAGCTCCCAGTCATCGCTCACGTGGTGGTGACTCGTGACGCAGGGAAGTAGGTCACCCAACACAGGCAGCCACTTTCTGGATGCATACGGACACACGAAGTGCACGAGGTCGAACGCATCGAAAAAGTGCGGATTATCCCCGGCGACTATATCCAGCACATGTCCGGAGATGATCGTGCCTTCTATCCACTCGTTGTAGGCAACGATCGAGCGCGCAATCGTTCCGGTGATCCAGTGGATGGAGTCGGGGACAAGAAGAACGCGGAGCGTAGAAAATGTGCGCTCGGCGTTGCTTTCCACATCGAGAGCTGGCTGCGGCATCACGTGGACGGTACGAAACGCTTCAGGCGCAGAAATGGCTGCTCAATGATGTACCAGCTGAATAGTGCAACCGCGATTGTGCAGCACAGAACTCCGACAATCATCGCCGCGTAGTACGTCCAGATTGCTTCCTGATGATTGGCCGGGGGAATTGGAATCCACTGTTGCACCAAGCGAAGAACTTCTACGTGCCAGACGTACATCCCATAGCTGATCTTTCCGATGAATCTGAAGAAACGATTCGCAAGCCATGCTCCACCCCCAACGGCGCTAGCGACGACTACACTCGAGAGGGCAACGAGTGCTGGAAAGGCGATCAGCTGTTCGAGGGGCGCCTGATTGTCAATCGTATGGCTGTGGGCGATAATCCCTGTGAGGAGCAGGCAGGAAAGTGCCACCACCCACAGCCGCGCTTTCAACAGGCGCGCCCAACCTGCTGGATCCCGGAAGCAGCATGCGAGAAAAGCGCCCGCTGCGAGCGAATCCATGCGGGATGGGAGCATGACGTAGTTCACCTGTCCACCTGCTCCACCGATAATGAAAAGCAGGCGACAGATCTCTGCACCGATAATGCAGCCAACGGCTGTTCTCCGTAGCGTTCGTGGCGTCATGAGGAGCACGGCAAACGGCCATAGCAGGTAGAACTGCTCTTCCACAGCGAGTGACCACAAGTGCACCGTTGGGAAGCTAGCAGCGCTCCATGAATGAAATGCGATCAGCAGATTGACTGAATACGTCCAGAACCACAGTTGCGTGGTGTGGAGTTGCGCCGCCTCGGACGCACTCAGGAGCTGCAGGGCAGGAGCCATCCACAGACTGAAAAGAAGAAAGGCGACGTAAACCGGCACTATTCGCAGCACGCGTCGCGCGTAGAAGTTCCGAAGAGCATGTAATGATTCGCGCGCGTCAATCAGAATCCCCGTGATGAGAAATCCGGAAAGCACGAAGAACAAATCGACCCCCGCCCAGCCCTGCCCTGCCACGTGCAGAAAAAGCTTCTGTGCAAAAGTCTCGCGTGGTGCCGTATACACGGTATGATGCAAAACGACCATAAGGATTGCGATCGCTCGCACGCCATCCAGCCCCGGAATGTGTCGTCTTGCGGAAACCGCCATTCCATCGGCTGCGCTGGCGGATGCTGTCAATTGCCGAGGCCGCTGCCCGTTGAGAATGGCACGCCATTGTCTGGGCGATCGAGCCACGTTCTCATGCGCGATCGATCGGACGTACAGTGAGTTGGTGCGACCGGAGCCTACTTCGTCGCAAGAATCTGATACCCCGTGGCCATTCGCTCATTGTATGTAGTAGAGCGGCGCGCGCGGCGAAGCAGCATGGGCAGAACGATCAAACGTCCCAGCAGGTACAGGGGTGTTCGCTTCGTATGAAGCCAGATGTGCGCCTGCCAATACAATGTGTGATACACCGTGAACAACCCCCTCGTGCGCACGACCCGAAATCCATTGTCGGCTACGAGACGCTCCAGCCCATCGCGCGTGTAGCGCTGAAAATCCGTAGGCACCTTATGTTCGGGCTGTAGGAACGGCACTTCGAGCACGAGGTGGCCACCTGACTTGAGGACCCGAAACATCTCGGCCATCACTTGCTGTGGATTCTCCACGTGCTCGAGCACCGCGATACAGAGGATCGCGTCGAAATGGTCGTTCGCAACCGGAATGAAATGAAGGGGCGAGTAGATCTGGATATTGGTGCGTTCGTCGCCAGCCCAAGTGATATCCTGATTGATGAGCTCCCCATCGACGAGATGGGAAACCTCTCGCACACCGGCACCGGCATTCAACACGCGCCCACGGAGATACGGCCGAAACTCCTCGAGGTCGGTGTCGATCGGGGGAAAACAATCGATCTCCCCCGGAATGCGACGATGAAACGCGCGACGGAGAGGATACAGCATACGTGAAAGCAACGGCACCTTAGGTCACGTCGATCTAGCTTCGAACGCCGCTTTCGCTATCCGCACGTTCGCTGCATGGAGAAGAGTTCTAATTGCGCAGAGCCGTACGGTACGAGCGTACGACGTCGTCGGTATACCGCGTCCAGCTGAATTCCGCCGATCGAGCCAGTGAATGCGCCTCCATCACAGAACGGAGGGATGGCTGCTGATACATTGCCAACATGGCCTGACTGAGTGCATCGGAATCGGTGGGCGATATCATGATTCCGGCATCGCCGACAACCTCGGGCAGTGAAGAGGTATTAGAGGTAATCACAGGAGTTCCACACTGCATCGCCTCGAGAGGTGGCAGTCCAAATCCCTCGTAATGCGACGGATAGACGAACGCGAGGGCGCCGGAGTAGAGCGCGGCCAACTCTTCATCGGGAACGAATCCCGCCAGGATCACCCTGTCACCAATGAGCTTCGAATCGGCGATGGTGTTCAGAATGCCCTGGAAGTCCCACCCTCGAGTTCCTACAAGAACAAAATAGAGATCCGGAATACCAGATTCTTGCAACACTTCTGCGAAGCAGCGAAGCGCGTGCGCCATGTTCTTGCGCGGCTCCAACGTGTTCACGCTCAGGAGGTAAACAGCGTCTATTGGGATACCGTAGCGAGCGCGGGTAGAGGCTATCTCTTCACAATTCGTTACTGGATAGAAAAGATTTTCAGAGGCAGCGAGCGGAGCGACGAATACGCGGGCTGGATCGATCGGCAGATACGCGCAGAGATCCCTCCGCGTCGCTTCGGAAATCGCCAGAACGTAGTCATCCGGGCCGATGCTTCGGAGCATCTCGAGGAACAGCTCCCGTATGATCACCGAAATCCCTTCAGCGAAAAACTCCGGGAATAGCACAGGGATGAGATCGTAGACGGTAACGAAGCGGCGTAACCCCTTGACGTGGAGAGTCGTATCGGGAAACGCGTGAAACCCGGAGTGAAAGATATCGCGTCCGGTGAGCGCGGATCTGCGGAGCGGCGACGTCCTGCTCGTGAGCGCCCCGCTCACTCTCCGCACGATCCGCGTTGCCGCACGACCGACCGAGGATTTGCGCACTGCTGCGCCAGGACCGTAAAGGAAGTCTTGCGCGTGATACAGACCCGCTGCGAGAGGGCCCCCCGGCGCGAGCATGTTCCTCCCCTGCGTCGCTTCGTCCTCGAGAAAGCGGCCTGCCCAGTAGTGATTTTCCCATGACTCCGCAGATGAAAGCTGGAGCTCGACATCGGCGCGGGATTGCAGTCCTTTCGCCGTACGGTCGATGACACGGAAAATGCCCGTGCGCGCGGGATCGGAGCGATAGCCGTGACTGAGGACGGAAATATCATATGTGACTTTCAATATCACTTACGGAGATAGTTGCGCGGTTTCTACCTTTTCCGCAGATCCGGAGAGCCCCCGCAAGCGTCTGGCCGCGGCAAATATCCCTTCGTGTACAGTATCAATTAGCCGATCTCGCATGAGTGTTGGCCTGGAAAGGCGCTGGCAAAAGCGGCGATAGATGATCGAATAGACAGCAGCTGCCAAAGACACTCGGGCACTGAGCGGCATGTTGCGAAACTCATGATCAGTCCATAGTACTCGCTTCGCTGCATTGCGCGCGATCAGACCGTACGGATTGCGTCCCGTCCGACCCGAAAGGTTGTAATAGTTGGTCAGCTTCTCGAGGTTGGCCGACGCGCCCGCGCTTGATCTGTGGAGACAGGTTCCGGAAAGCATGAGGATCTTACCGCGCGCGGCAAGCGCTGCGACAAAATACCAATCAGCAGCAATTGTAGGCTTTGTTCCGAGGTGCGTTCCTTGCCGTCTCATGACACCGTAGAAGACAGCATTGTCATCCACCGCGAGATAGTACGAACGAACTCGGTCGAACCCCGAATCAGCTTCGATTTGGAAGGACCGCGCAATCACTTCGTTTCCGTCCGCATCATGAAATTGTGAATTACCAGACACCAAGACAACATCGGTTCGTGCGATGAGTTGTACTACGCAAAGACTGACATAGTCAGCGTCGATCCAGTCGTCATCGGCCAACCACAGGAAAAATTCTCCTCGGCCGGCCTCGAGCACAGCAGCAAAATTGCGCTCCGCACCCACATTCGATGGTTGGCGCAAGTAGCGCACTCGCGTGTCCGCACCGCACATGCGTGTACAAAAGTCTCGCGTGGTATCCGTCGAGGCATTATCCGAAATGACTATCTCGATATTAGGATAGACCTGCGAACGAGCAGATTCGACCGCTCGCGCTAGGCTCTTCGATCTATTGAAGGTCGGAATTCCGATCGTTACTAGCGGAGCCGTCGAAGGGGCCGAACTTGTGTTCGAAGGCGCCGACTGCGTCATCACGCGCGTTCAATCTCTGAAACCCTGTTAGTCAGAATAGCGGACAGCGTGTTCAGAATTCTGGTGACATCTCCCTCTGACAGATTGAATCCCGACGGGAGATTCACGGCACGAGCTCCTATATCGTAACTCGTAGAATTCGCGACACGCGCTCCGGATGAGCGTACGTGGCCGCTGTACGCTGGCAACGAGCTGAGAGGGTGGAAAAAGGGCCTCACATCTATGCCCGCCTCGCGCATTGCACTAATGACCTCGTTCTTGCTCTTGCCGAACGCACGGTCCCAAACCGCTGTCACCATCCAATAACTGTTCCTGACGCCCGCAGGTTCGGCATTCAGCTCTATGCCGGCGTTCTTCGGAAGTGCAGCCGCGTACCACGAGAAGATTTCACGCTTTCGAGTCACCAATTCTTCTATTCGCTCCAGCTGCGCCAGTCCCAATGCAGCTTGCATGCTACTCATCTTGTATTTATACGCGACTTCCGAATTGAAGAATTGAACATCGCCCGTCATCCGCCCGTGGTCACGTAAAAGCTGCGCGCGCTCATAGATCTCGCGGCTGTCGGTGACCAACATGCCCCCTTCCCCAGTTGTTAGCGTTTTAGATCCATGAAAGCTGAAAACACTCACGTCGCCAAATCCGCCTGCGAGCTTTCCCTGAAACGATGAGCCGATTGCCTCCGCGGCGTCCTCGATCACTTTGATACCATGCGAATGAGCGATTGGCAGCAACGAAGTCATGTCGGGCATGCTCCCGTATAAGTCGACGAGGATCACTGCCTTCGTTCTATCGGTGATTGCTGAGGTGAACGCATCGGGTCGAATACACCAGCTCACGGCATCAATGTCGACGAACACGGGAATCGCGCCGACGTAGGAAATGGGAGCTGCCGAGGCGATCCACGTGCTGTCTGGGATGATGACCTCGTCGCCGGGGCCGATGCCGAGGGCGAGCAGGCTCAGGTGAATCGCTGACGTGCACGACGGCAGAGCCATCGCGTGGCTGCGACCTACATACGAAGCGAACGCAGTTTCGAAGCGTGCGTGATACATATTGGCGCTGCTGTACCAAGCGTTCGTGACAGCATCCGTGACGTAATCGATCTCACGTTGAGTGATCGACGGCCCTGCGACCGGAATTCGGTCCATCCCTAGTCCTTCACGCACTCGAGGTATCCATCGGGTGCAACCGTGATCTGCAGCTTGGCTTGAAGATCTGCATCTATCCTGAACCGGTCGTTATCGCGCAGGAACTGCCACACCGCAGTCTTCGGGTTGTTTCCTTTGCCCCAATCGCGATCCGGAAAGAGTCCATCCGGCATGTCTTCGATCACCGTATCAAGCACGACGAGATATCCTCCCATTCGCACTAGAGGCGAATACAGCGCGAGCTCCGCGGCTACATGCTCGTGCGTGTGGTTCGAGTCCAGAATCACCATGGTGCGCTGCCGGCTGCCAGCCATGCGGTGCACTTCGGCGACGATTTCGGCGCTAATGGACGACCCTTCCAACAGAGTGATTCGCCGCCGCAGGGGATGGGCATCGATTTCCGCCCGGTTATGCTCCCGTATGTCGATGTCAATTCCCAAAACCATCCCGTCGCCGCCAAGTAGCTCGAGCATGGATGCGGAGAATATCAACGAGCCTCCGTGCGCAATACCTGTTTCCACAATGAGATCCGGCCTCGTTCGCCATATGATCTCCTGTAACGCCATGATGTCAGCGGGAAGTTGGATAATCGGTCGACCCAGCCACGTGAAGTTATACGTGTAGCGGTGCTCACCCGATTTCGCGATCCAAGCTCGCGACATCTCCTGCAACTCCGCATCGTTCTTGAGCCCCTCGATATTGGCCGCAACCTCGGCAAAAAATTTCGCTACTTCGCTCACGTTATGAAGTCCTTCCAGTAGATGCTGGGTGAAGCAATCACGCGTCGACCGTCCTTACCTTCATTGGCCATCAGATCCAGGATCGACACGAAGGGAGTGAACGAACCGTATAACTGATTGTATTCAGTCTGATTGTATCTCATGTACTCGACGCGCACTCCCGAAGCGTCGAAGAGCTCGTGATCCAGATAGTTCCGGGCACCATGGCCGGTGACATAAACAGTGCCATCCAACCGTTGGACTAGCTCAAGCAGGCGCTGCGAGCTCGCGCCAGAAATCCCCAATCGGCTCGACGTTCGAAAATCGCACTCGAGATCAAAGAACGCGGCGATATGCTCAATCGCAATTGCATTGAGCGCGGCAACGTTTGTTGTGTTCATCGAGTATACGAGCTCCACGACGTCGAGCATTGCCTTGCAGAAAGGAGTCTTCGCGTACATATGTCGCAAGGTCTTAAGGTGCGCTTGACGCCAATTCTGCTCTTCGCTCGTATTTGTATCGTTAATTCTTGCGAGGTGCTTTCCGCGTTGAACGGGCATCGTTAGCCAATGAACGCCGTCAGCGCCCTTCAGTTGGACGCGTGTGATGAAAGTCCTGCCCTGCGGAAGTTGCACATCGTCATAATGCACAAAGACGTCGGCGAGCCGAAGCTGTTCGAACAGCCCAACCCATGGAAAGAACATGGGCTGTGAAATGACGATCCTTTTCAGTGTGCCTGCGCGCTGAGGATGTGCGCCGGATTCCCGACCACGACGGCCTCGGGATCAACATCTTTGGTGACGACAGCCCCGCCGCCAATAAGCGCCCCGCGCCCAATCTTCAAATTAGGGAGCACGGTTGCGTTGATGCCTATGAAAGCGTTACTGGCTACTCTCACGCCGCCCGCGAGTACTGCGCGCGAGGCTATCTCCACATTCGGCGCTATGTCGCAATCGTGCTCGATCAAGGCGCCGCTATAGGCCGTCACGCATGTACCAATGATTACATCCATCCCAACGCGAACACCCGGAAAGAGAATCGATCCGTCGGCTATGGTCGCAGATGCGCTCACCTTCGCGTCATGCGAAATCAGCGATGTCGCGGCAAACCCCCGCTCTTCTAGTAACGCGGCAATCTGCAGGCGGTCGGTGAAGTATCGCTCGCTGAGACAAACACAGAATGCCGTTGTAGTTGCAGACTCCGCATCGAGCACCCTCTCAAGCGTCCCGAGTACGCGCTTCCCCGCAACGAGGGTATTCCAAAGAGCGGGATTACGATCGGCGAAGCCGATTACGTCCACGGCTCGATTTTCCTGCTCCAGGAAATCCAATACCAGCCGTGCCTTCTTCGAGGCACCGATCAGGATGATCTTCACTACCGGTAGAGATACACCGTGTAGTCGTGCAATCTGTATGAGTGATCGAGCTTCACTTTGTCCGTTATGTCCGCAAAACAGAAGGCCAGAATCTCAACCGGACTCCGATAATAAAGATTGTCGACTGTGAAGTTTACCTTGTTAGTCATCAGGTTGAACGCAACGCCACAACGGCAGAGTTGGAATAAGCGCCTGATCATCTCCTGCGCGTAGGAGTCCATCTCCCGGATACTCGTCGTCAATTTCTGAGTAAGGATACCGTTACATATGACGTAGTCGTATCGATCATTTGCCTCTCCGTCGAAGACATCGCGGCAGACGAACCGACCTTGAGGCAGGCTCACTTGCGCATGCGCAATCATTTCAGGGACTACATCGATGCCGGTGTAGTCCAGTTGCAATCCACGACTCGTCGCATGTTGATACAATCCCCCGTATCCACAGCCCACATCAAGCACTGACAGGGTCGAGTCGGAGCCGCCTTTCAATGCCTCCCTCGAATCGAGCACTGCCAGCATTTTATCGTAGCGAAGAACAACGTCGGCATCTTCACCCCAATCTACGCCTCGCGCCGTCGCACCGTGCTCTGCGAATGTCTCTGAATAGTGGTTCTTCAACGCGGCAGTAATGCTATCCATATGCTCTAGCGATCCTCCTGCGCTGACGTGAGGAAAACAAAATCCGGATAACTGCGATCACGTTCCGAAATCGTCGCTGACTTGGCGTCAGGCCAGGCAATCCGAACCGATGGATCGTCCCAGCGCAGACCGCGCGCCGACTCCGGAGCGTAGTCCGTCGAGATTTGATAATATAGTTCCGCGGATTCCGTAAGCGTTTGGAAGCCATGCGCGATTCCGGACGGGATGTAGAGCTGGCGCCGATTCTCCGCACTTAGCTCCGTTGCTACCCACTTCCCCAACGTTGCCGATCCCAGTCGAACGTCGACAAGCACGTCGTAAACGGCACCAGCGGTGCAGCGAATCACCTTTACCTCCTCATCGGGCTCAGCTTGGTAGTGCATCCCTCTCAGAGTGCCCTTCCGCGAATTGAAGGACACGCTGCATTGTCGAATGGCGGCGCTAAGTCCATGAGAAATAAATTCTGACGCGCACCAGCTGCGTGCGAAAAACCCCCTGTCATCCTCTTCAGGTTCGATGTCTAGTACATAGGCACCCTGCAATGCCAGCGGGGTAAAGCGCATTAGTCGCTCAACGCTACTGCAAATTTCTAAACGAGGCGAACATCGGGAATTGGGATGACGAATTTTCCTCCCCTTGCACGATATTCCGATTGTTGCGCCAAAATTTCGTCCGCAAAATTCCAAGTGAGCAACAACACGTAATCCGGCATCGCCTCCAACAGCTTCTCGGGGGGACAAATCCGCAAATGAGTTCCAGGCGTGAACCGGCCCTGCTTCACCGTGCTCCGGTCAGCAACAAAATCCAGCGTCTCGGCGCCGATTCCCGCGTAGTTGAGCAGGGTGCTGCCCTTCGCTGATGCCCCGTACGCCGCGACGGAAAGCCCTTCGCTCTTCAACTCGCCAAGGACGGTGCGCAGCTGCCCTCGTATTCTTAGCACGTTATCCGTGAAATCGCGATATGCAATCGGATCCCTGACTCCCCATGCCGCTTCTGCAGCGAGCAGCTTGCCGACGGAATCATGCACTCGTTCTCTTTCACTGCTCGCCGTCACAAAAATGCGCAGCGTTCCACCATGAATTGCGACGTTCTCCACGTTCACAATCTTGAGTCCGTGACGCCGGAAGAGCGCGTCCAGTGCCGTAAGCGAGAAGTAGCAGAGATGTTCGTGATAGATCGTGTCGAATTCTGTTCGATCGATGAGCTCTTTCACGTAGGGGGCCTCAATGATCGCGATTCCTCCCGGGGCCAGTAGGGTCGCGAAGCCTTCAACGACGCCGTTCAGATCCGGAACGTGTGCAAGCACGTTGTGGGCATGAATGACATCCGCGCGCTCACCTTCGGTCGCCAGTCGCTTTGCCACATCAGCGCAGAAGAATTCGCAAACCGTGGGTATTCCTTTCTCGTGCGCGACTAGTGCGATGTTACGAGCCGGCTCTACGCCGAGTACCTGCACGCCCGCCTTCTGATAGTACTGCAGGAGATAACCATCGTTGCTCGCGACCTCGACTACCCGATGCGCCGGGCCAAGGTTGCGTTCTACAATCATGCGTCCTACGAGATCGCGAGCATGACGAAGCATCGTGTCCGAAAAGGACGAAAAGTACAGATACTCTCCAAAGAGCTGCTCGGACGACACGGTGGTTGTGATTTGCACGAGCGAGCATGTCGTGCACAGCACCAGATCGAGTGGAAATACGGGCTCGGGATCCTGCAGCTGCTCCTCGCTCAGCAGCGCGTTGGCGAGCGGGGTGTGCCCCAGCGACAGTATGGGTACAAGTGCTGATGCACTGCAGGAACGGCACTTGATCACTACCTCAGTCATTCTCGCTCCCAACGAAGGTCCGGTACCATTCTATTGTACGCTTCATTCCCTCGTCGAGCGTGAATAACGGCTGCCAACCCAGCTGCTCCCGTGCGCGTTTTGCGCTCAGATACTGATGAGGAATCTCATTAGTCGCCTCATCACGCACGTCGAAGTCGAGTGCCTTTCCCATCTGCGTAAGAATTTTCTCCACGATTTCGCGAACAGTGATCTGAAGCTCGTTCGAGAAATTGAACGCAGCGCCGTGCATGGCCGCACTTCCCGCCAGCCGCTCCGCAAGCAGCATATACGCTGCCGCGCCATCTTCCACGTAGAAATAGTCACGAATGAGTGTACCGTCCGAGCGGATCACGGGTCGTTCTCCTCGCAGAACCGAGCGTATGGTTCCCGGCACGATGCGATTCCAATTGAGATCGCCGCCGCCATAGAAGTTGCCGCAGCGGGTGATGGCAACGGGAAGTCCATACGAGCACGCATAGCTTTGCGCTATTAGGTCACCACAGGACTTGCTCACGTCGTACGGATGAGAGCCCCTCAACGGCGTGGTCTCGTCGTATGGAAGTTGGTCGCACTCGCCATATGCCTTGTCGGACGACGCGAATACAACCTGCTTCACCGCGGGACTGCGCCGACATGCTTCTAGCAGCGACCACGTGCCACCGATGTTCGACTCGAAAGTCGACACGGGATTGCGGTTCGCGATGGGTACGATCGTTTGCGCCGCAAGGTGCATAACGGTGTCGATCTCGTATTCGCCAAGCATGCGCTCGAGGGCGGCTTGATCGCGCACATCGCCACGCACGATCGTCACCTTCGCCATCAAATCGCCCCCGAGTAACGCACTTCGCGGCACCCAGTCGCGCACAAGGCACACAACGGATGCTTCACTCTCTACGAGTCGTCGTGTGAGCCATCCTCCAACGAGCCCGGTAGCGCCCGTTACAAACGTGGGGCGGTCGCGCCAAAAGGAGGTCACGCCCACACCTTCCATGGCGCGGTGTCCTTGTCCCACAAACTTTCTAGCAGGCGCTTGTCGCGCAGTGTGTCCATGCACTGCCAGAAGTCTTGATGCTTGTACGCACCCAGTTGCCGATCGGTAGAAAGTCGCGAAAGAGTGTCGACCTCAAGGCTGCATTCCTTGTCTTGCAGATACTCGAAGGCACCAGGTTCGAGGACCAGAAATCCCCCATTGATCCAGCCTTCGTGAACCTGAGGCTTCTCCGTAAACTTCGATACGAGGTCGCCATCGAACAGTAGCTCACCGAATCGCGCAGGTGGGCGCACAGCGGTCACGGTTGCCAGTTTGCCATGCGAGCGATGGAATTGTATTAGAGCGTTCAGGTCGATATTGGCAACGCCGTCGCCGTAGGTCACGAGCACAGGTTCGCCGTCAAGGAATGAGCGCATACGGTGCACTCGACTTCCGGTTGGCGTGTCGAAACCGGTGTCGACCAAGTGGATCACCCAATCTTCACTGTCGCGATCGCGTGATTCGATCTTTCCGCTCGCCAGGTCGATCGACATGCTTCCGTTGAGACTCAGATAGTCGACGAAATACCGCTTTATATACTCGCCCTTGTAACCGAGTGCGATGTAGAACTCGTTGTGTCCATAGTGGGCGAAGTGTTTCATGATGTGCCAGAGAATGGGCTTGCCCCCGATCTCTACCATCGGTTTTGGGCGAAGTTCTGTCTCTTCTGCGAGCCTGCTTCCCAAACCTCCAGCCAGTAGCACGACTTTCATGGATGCATGCTCAACGTGTCATTCGTTGACATTGCAGGCTCAAAATCCGTCGTCCACTTGAGGAGCGGCCGAACAACTCCCGGGATCGGACCAGCAAACCGTCCACGCGCGGAGTCGCCGGCTAAACTGTCGATGACTTGAAAAGCGACCGCGTCTCGCTCGAAATAGTGGACGGCTACCGGATCCATGGTGCTTATCGCAGCGCTGACCACAATGGTGCCCTCGGAGAGATAGTTGCCAGGGATCCAAGCCGTCGATGCATATCGTCCGCGTGGGCGAGTACGATGCTCCCATGCGGGATCATGGTCCCCCGCGATGAAAACGCAGACTCCTTCTTCATTGAAGAAGTGAAAATTCGGGACAAGAGAGTGTCCATCCGTCAAAACGTCAAACTCCATCTCAACACGAACGGGCAGCCGGATGTCCATTGCTTCGGAAATCTCACCTGTGTGCGTGCGTATTCGCAGCGCGCGAAGGCGCACGATATCGTTTCCTGGGGCAGCACTGTCGTCCCCCCACTCACGCTCCGCCGTCGTCCCCAGCCCCGATCGCAGATACGCTCCCACGATCTCGTGGGACGGCCCATCCGCGATCACCCGCCCTTCGTCCAGCAGGATCGTCCGCTGACACAGGCGCGTCACCGCCATCATGTTATGCGACACAAACACCACCGTGCGTCCGTGGTGCCCCACGTCTTCCATCTTCGCGAGACACTTTTTCTGGAAGGAGGCGTCCCCCACCGCGAGCACCTCGTCCACCACCAGAATCTCCGTGTCGAGATGCGCCGCGACCGCGAACGCGAGGCGCAGATACATCCCGCTGGAGTATCGCTTGACCGGCGTGTCGATGAACTGTGACACACCCGAGAACTCCACGATCTCATCGAAGCGGCGCGCGATCTCGTGCCTTCGCATTCCGAGAATTGCGCCATTCAGGAAGACGTTGTCTCGGCCGGTCAGATCGGGATGAAAGCCAGTCCCGACCTCGAGCAGCGATCCAAGTCTGCCGTGCACCTCCGCGCGCCCCGAAGTCGGCTCCGTGATGCGCGAAAGAATCTTGAGCAGCGTGCTCTTGCCGGCGCCGTTCCGTCCGATCAGGCCAACGATCTCCCCTTGGCGGATGTCGAATGACACTCCACGCAGCGCGAGAAATTCTTCCGCTTCGCGCGCGCTCTGCCTCTCATCGCGCGATCGCATAAGCGCCCGCATCCCGCGCACGGGTGCCGTCGCCGCATGCGTGATTGCATCGCGCAGCGACGCATGTCGCTGCGCGGGCCCACCAATCCGGTACTTCTTCGTGATGTCTCGCGCCCCGATCGTCAGCTGCCTCACGCCACGTCCGCGAACAGGTGTTCGGTCTTCCTGTAGTACAGCGTGCCGCTCAGAAAGAGCGCCATCCCTACTATAGTAGAGACGCCAAGCGTCCCCCACGGAATTTGACCGGTCCTCAGCAGCACAACACGAAAAGTCTGAATGATCCCCGCCATCGGGTTAAGTGCGTACAACGTGCGGTAACGCTCCGGCACGAGCGACAGAGGATAGACCACCGGCGAGATGTACATCCAGATCTGCACGATGAATGGGACGATCTGCCGCACATCGCGGTACTGAATGTAGACTGCCGCCAGCCAGCACCCGACGCCCGTCGCCGTCAGGATCATCAACAGCAGAAGCGCCGGAATCATCGGGAGCGCCACCCACGACGGCGTGACGCGGTACCACAGCATCATGATCGCGAGCACCACACACGACACGGCGAAGTTCACCAGCCCCGACAGAATCGACACGATCGGAATGATGAGTCTGGGAAAATACACCTTCGTAATCAGGTTGCTGCTGTTGACGAGCGACGCACTCGCGGCCGAAAAAGCGTTGGAAAAGTACATCCACGGAATCAGCGCGGCGAGCGTGAAAACCGAGTACGGCACGCCGTCCGACGGGATTTTCGCCAGTCGCCCGAACACGAGCGTGAAGATGAGCATCGTCATGACGGGCTGCACCACCGCCCACGCGGCGCCGAGCACGGTCTGCGCGTACTGCACCTTGATGTCCCGCCAGACCAGGAACACCAGGAGCTCCCTGTTCGCCCAGAGCTCTCGCACATTGAGCCCCGGCCAGCGCGCCGCAGGCTCGATCACGATCGTGGGTAGCGGACCACCGGGCGCAAGCTCCCCGGCGACCGCGTCGGTCACCAATTCCATGAACCTCGGATTTCCAGAGTTGAGAGCTGCGCGTCAGTTCGAGTTCGCCAGCGATGAGCGGCGGATCCTACCGATCCACTACGACTCGCGACGCTGTTGAAGCTGGCTTTTCCTGGCCGTATGCGCGCCCGAATCCACGCGCGTCCTGGAAAGCCGGCTCGCGAGTGAGCTTGGGATGTGTCGCCAGATTGCCGACATTCATCTCGGCCAGCAGCCAGTTCCATCGTGCCCTGAAACTGCCGACCGAGAATGCCGAAAGCTCGCGGGGACCGACGCGCTCACTTGCGACCAGGAGATCCACGACCGCCGTCTGAAGTGCCACCGGACAATCGGGGTCAACCACTCTGCCAAAGTGGTGATTCAGCACGACCTCAGCGCTTCCGTCGAGCGAGCTCGCGACCACGGGCAGACCGCATGCGAGAGCCTCGAGATACACGATGCCAAAGCCTTCTCGCCGCCCCGGCATCACGAATGCATCGGCGAGGCGGTAATGATCCGCCTTTTCGCGCTCCGGCACGAAGCCGGTAAAGACGACTCGATTCGCAACGCCGAGTGATTCCGCCTTCCGCTCGAGCCGCTCCCGGTCCGGTCCTTCACCCACCACCAGATACGAGATATTCGGTATCTCGTGTGCGATCGTAGTCAGCGATTCGAGTACTTCGTCGATCCCCTTTCCGCGTTCACCACCGGCGAGACGAGCAACCGTAAGGATCACAGTCCGGCCGCGCAGCCGATACCTTCGGAGCAGATCGTCGCGCTTAGGTCCTTTGCAAAACCGCTTGGCATCGACACAGCAAGGAATCACATGCAGCCGCGACGCCTGAACCCCGGACCACGAGAGAAAGCGCTTCCTTGTGCAATCACTGATCGCGACCACCGCATCCACCCGCTTCGCCAGCCTCGCCGCCAGCCCCTTCGGCGCCTTCCACGCTTCCATCCCGTAGATCACCAGCAGCAGCGGTACACGCTGGGCTGCGGCGGCCACCGCGGCGATCGAGAGCAGATTGATGTGCGCGCAGATCACGACGTCGAATCTGCCGTTGATAACGGTTCGCACCGACTCGATCACATAGCGCGCCTTGCTCCCCGCGCTTTTGGTTCTGAAATCCAGCTTCGCTGGTACCCGCGGCGACTTGTCGAATAAAATGCGCGGTAGTGCTACGACTCTGGTGTATGCCGGATCGTTAGACAGCGACGTGAGAAGATCGCGATTGAACTGTGCGATCCCCCCCCGCCCTCCGAATGCGTCCGTCAAAAATACCAGAGCTCGTGCCATCCACTGTCCGTGCGTAGACGTATTTGGCCCAGCCGCGGAGCCCGCGATCATCGTATCGCGAACCGTGTCCTTCCATCATCCAACTGCGCATCGGAACCGTAAATCCGGTTTTCCTGCGCGACAATACCGCATCCGGTAGCGCCGCTTTTGGCGTCGCCGAGAGGGCCCGCTTCCCTGCGTACGGAGAGATGAGCCCAAGCGATGCGACGTTGCGCCACAAGGTCCAGTCGACCAGTGGCACCCGCACCTCGACCGAATGCGTCATGGAGGCCCAGTCGGTATCACGCAAAAGCTGATTGCGCATGTACCAACGTGCCTCCAATACACTGACCTTTACACTGCGCGAGGAGTGCGTCAAGGTCTTGCGCATGAGCTCGCGCATTATCCGGAGCTCATGATCGGAGGTTTGCTCCGTTTCACTGAGGATTCGCTCCACTTCCCATGGCAAGAAGACCGCACGCCGCAACAGATATGCACCCGGATAGTCGCCACCGTACTCGATAACGCTGGCGTACTTCGTCGACACAAAAGAAGGGATCAACGGTGCCAGCGCCTTCCGTAGCGCCTTCCCCATGGAGTCCCGCGCCGGCAGATGCTTCACCAGCGACACGATGCGCGGGATGTCCTTGAAGTCCGTATACCCGCCGAACAGCTCGTCGCCGCCCAGCCCCGAGATCGCGACCTTGAGCCCCGCTTCCTTCGCGGCACGCGCCACGAAATAGCTGTTCACTCCATCGATCGACGGCTGATCCATCCGCGCGAGGAGATGATCGAGAGCCTCGC
>JACDGM010000205.1 GCA_013815325.1 Chthoniobacterales bacterium | reverse complement strand
CGTCGGAGCGCCAACGAAGAGAGTGGCGGCGAGGGCGCCGGAGAGAATAACTAAGAACTTTGGGAGAATGATTTTTTTCATAACGTATTAACCGCTGAGTTGATGCTTCAAATCGCGCCAATATTTATTACGGCCCCACTGCGGAGATCGGACGCATTTTCATGGCTTTTTTCTGCATATGGCGTGGTGCTAAATGCCGCCCGAAGCGCGCCGTTCGAGATTGACAGACAGGCGCGTCAGGAATCGATGATACCGGTTTGCGGGTAGTGCCGTTTCCAGAAATACCAGCGCGTAGTGGAAGTCCGGAGGGAGCGAAGACGCCTTCCGGCAAGAGGGCCGGAAACGGCGACGCCTTCGAGATTCCACTGCGATTGGGTCTCGCCGTCGCGCCATTGGGCATCGCCGCAGCGCGCGAAACTCAGGTGCCGGCCGTCGAGCGTAGCGTCGTATGCCGCACAGGCTTCGGTCGATGGGATATCGAATAGGACGGCTTGGATGGCCCCGAGCCTGAACTGCGGGACAACCTCGCCCTGACGCCGCCCATCCAGGAACGGGAAAAAGGTGGCATTCCCGGCGGCCTCAATTCCTAGTCCCATCGTGCTCGGGGAGAGCGCATGCGATGAGGCATCGTCGTGGGCATCGGTCGCTACGTATGCCCAATTGAATTCGGTGTTGTCGGAAAGCACGCCCGTGTCGGGATGCAGCTCCCGCCATTTCGACCAAGGCACTTGCAAGGTAGGAATGAATTCGAGCTGGACTTTTTCATCCGGACCCGAGAGCGCCGTGCCGGTGAGGTGCGACCAGACCGTGCCTGTTTCCTTGTCCACCATCGCGAGGACTTCATTGCGCAAGCCAGACACTTCGAATGTCCGCTCCTGCTCGGCGACGACCGGGCGGAACGCCACTGCGGAATTGCACTTGGGACAATGCGCGACGAGCACCGGCGTGTCGCCGATGCGATCTTGCGCGAGATGATGGAATCCGAGCATCCGTAACGGATAGGCGCGGGAGTTGCCCTCGATGGTGATGCCGATGACGTATTCATCCTCGGTGAGATAGGCGGCGTCCTGCCCGCGAATCACGGCTGGCGCACGCAACGGAACGAAGCGCTCGCGCGGCGAGGCGGTCTGCCCTCTCCACGCATTCCATTTCTCAAGCGCGCCGCCGCTAAGCCTCTGGGCGAACCAAATCGCCCGCGGCTTTCGCTGGATCACACCCGTTACGCGCCCGAAGACTCCGCGGACGAGCTGCAAAGGATTCATGGGGAAGTGGTGTGACGAGCGAGCTTTCTTCCCTCTGCAAGAGTGCTTCGGAGAAATGAAACAGCGAACGCATAGACGCGGATTCGCCCCTCGTCAACGCTCATCCTGTCGCAGTGGCTCGAGGGGTTTCTCGCAAGAACGGCTGTTGCCTCGCGGCACGGGAAGAGCCAATCTCAGCAGTTGGATGCACGGCGGAGTGAGCAGCATCCCATCTCAAGGGGAAAATATCAGCAGGACAAAAGCTGCGAAAAGCAGCAGGTGAATGCAGCCCTGCAAAACATTGGTTCTGCCGCTGGCAAAGGTCACCACGCTCACCGCCAGGGTTAGCACGAGCAATGGCACATTGCCCCCTTCGAGGCCGAGCGCGACCGGGCGTTTGGTGATCAGTCCGATGGTCAAGACAGCTGGAATGGTCAGGCCGATGGAGGCGAGCACCGAACCGTGCAAAATGTTTACGGAACGCTGGAGATGATTTTTCAGGCTGGCCTGAAGGGCGCTCAGTGCCTCTGGCGCCAGCACGAGGGCGGCGACAATTGCTCCCCCAAGAGCCTGCGGCATCCCAAATCGCTCAATGCCGATATCCAGAGGAATCGCGAATTTCTCCGCGAGCAGAATCACCGCGATGAGATAGAGAAACAAGAGCACGGCGTGATAAGCGGTCGAGCGCATGGCCAGCCGGTGATGATCTGGCTCCGGCATCGTCGCGGCTGTGCCCCCTGGCTGAGATTCTATGAAATACTGGCTGTGACGCATCGTCTGGATGACAAGAAAAATCCCGTAAAGTCCCAACGACGCGACCACCAGGAAAATTTCTTTCGCAGTCGAAAACCTCGGCCCCGACGCAGAAGTAGTGAAGTTCGGCAGGATTAAACCAAGCACGGCCAGCACCATGATCGTGTTGAGATAGGAGTTAGTGCCTTGCAGGTTGTAGCGCTGCTCGCGATGACGCAGCCCGCCCAGGAGCAGAGCCAGCCCAACCAGGCCGTTGAGCGCAATCATGAGAACGGCAAACAT
>JACDGM010000110.1 GCA_013815325.1 Chthoniobacterales bacterium | reverse complement strand
TCGATGATGCGCTTGTCCCATTGATCGAAGCCGTCGCGATCGATTTCCAGCATCGTTAGGGCGCGATCCGCCAGTTCCGCCGTGATGCGCCCATCGGCTTTCACTTGCACGTAATCGCGCACCCAACGCAGGAGATTGTTGGCCGTCCGCGGCGTGCCGCGCGTGCGCGTCGCGATCTCGGCGGCGCCGGCCGCATCGGTCTCCACGTTCAACAAACTGGCGCTGCGCAAGATGATTTTCTGCATCTCCTCCGCACTGTAGTAGTCGAGCCGCGCCGTCATCCCAAAACGCGAGCGCAACGGCGCGCTCAACATGCCCGAGCGCGTCGTCGCGCCGATGAGGGTGAATTTCGGCAGGCGCAACTGCAGACTCCGCGCCTGCGGCCCTTGATCGATGATGATGTCGAGCTTGTAGTCCTCCATCGCCGGATAAAGGTATTCTTCGATCGTCGGCTGGAGCCGGTGGATCTCGTCGATGAAAAGCACGTCGCCTTTTTCCAGACTGGTGAGGAGGCCGGCAAGCTCGCCTGCCTTTTCGATCACCGGTCCGCTGGTGTTTTTAATATTCACCCCCATCGCGTTCGCGATGATATGGGCGAGTGTCGTTTTTCCCAAACCCGGCGGTCCGCTGAGGAGAATGTGCTCGAGCACGTCGCCGCGTTTTTTCGCAGCCTCGACCAGCACCGCAATCCGTTCACAGACTTTCTCCTGGCCCGTGAACTCGCTGAACATCGGCGGCCGCAGCGAAATCTCGAAAGCGGCGTCAGGCGTGGGCGGTTGCATCGAACTAGCTGGCGTCAATCTGTGGCGTACCTCGGGCTGCGTGCCAGAAGCGGACAATCTCAACCAGCCTCTGCGCTTCCCGCATTCGGTACACGATCCGATACGATCGCACGATGATTTCGCGGAAGGTGGGATCATTTAGCTCGGGAACTTCCCGGCCAATTTCAGGGAACGAAGGCAGGCGCTTCGTTCGATCAATTAACATCCGACCGAAAGCTTCCGCCCGCTCTCGATTATCGAGAGAAATATAGCGCACAATGTGGCGAAGATCGCGCCTGGCTGAAGGCGCCAACGCTACCGAATGAGCCATGAAGGCAGTTCGCGTTCGACGTCTTCGAGCGCAATCGCTTCGCCCCGATCGAGCTCGGCGGCCCCTTCGCGGACGGCGGCTATGAATTCGATCTCCCGCGCGATATCTCGCAGCGACGTGCCATCCGGCAACCGTTCAATCAGATCGCAGGCAATCTTCCTGTCATCCATCATTTCATTGTTGGCTCGATGGCTGGTCACTTCAAGCGACGAAAGCTCACGCGGCTTGATCGAGATTTTTCGTCAGGACCAATTCCGTCCCGCGGCTGCGCAGCACGTAGTCGACTTGATCGAAAGCGTTGCGGATGAGATGCAGGCCGAGCCCGCCGGGCTTGATCAAATCGGCCCGCTGGGTTTTCATCGAGTCTGGTTTGGCTTGCTTTCCATAATCCCGCAGGCGCAGGCAAACGCAGTCGTTCCGTCCTTCCAGGGAAAGCGAGATCAGCTGGTCGTCACGCAGATGGTAGGCGTAACGAATGATGTTCGTGCAGGCTTCGTCCACGCCCAGGACCATGAGTGTGCGCTGCCGTTCGGAAAAGGGGAAGCTCGCGAGAAAATTCCGGACGTAATTTCGCATAAGCGCGAGATTGCCCGTGTGGCTGGAGAACTCGATTTTCTTCTTCGTTTTCTTCATCGGCGGGAAGACGCCTAACAAGTGAGCGCGTTCGCGCCGTTGCAAACTGGCCGCGTTAAGCCGATGCCGCAACGAGATTCGCGCGGCGACTCCGGCGCATCTATAGCGCGGCGAACCAAGGGAATCATTCCAAGGTTGGCAAGCTCCCTGCAGCGATGCAGTGTTTTGCATGTGGAAATTGCTGATCATGTTTCTTCTCCTGGCGACGCCAGCTTTTGCACAGGGGCGGCCGACCGCCTATGAAGCGTTGCGCACGGTCGGCACGAATCTCAACCGCGATTACGTAAATCATGTCATCTCGGTCAGCGGGATGGATGGCAATCCGCAGCCGGAGACGTGGAAAATCTTGCTCGACGATCCGAAAGCGCGGGGCGGTGTGCGCGAAGTGGAAGTGGGCAACGGCCGGATCGTTTCCGAGCGCACGCCTTTGCGCGCCGCGGTTGAGAGTTCGTTAGGCCCGGTTATCGATACCGCGAAGTTGAACCTCGATTCGAGCGGCGCCTATACAATTGCGCAGCAGACGGCCGCGAGTTCGCACGTTAATTTCACAACCGCGGATTATACTCTTCGGGTCGACGATCACGGCAATCCGGTCTGGCAGATCGCGCTCCAGGGTGAGGGGTCCGAGCCTGCCGGCACAATCTCCATCGGCGCGAACCACGGCACGATTACGCGCACGGAGGGACTTTTCAGCGGCGGCGATCGCAACGTCTCATCCGAGCAGCGCGACCAGGAGCAGCCGGACGATGTGGACAGGGATGAGGGTGATGACGGCGACACCAACCCCATAAAGCTGCGCATCAAGCGCGCATTCCATCAGGTGCGCGATGATGTGAAACGTGGCTTCTACAAGGTGCGCCGCTCGTTCGTCGATTTCTTCGAGGACAAGTGAGCGATTCGCCGCCTCTGGCTTTGACTTACACGTGCACTTACACCTACACGTTTGCGGCCGCCCTCAGAAAAGCGGGTGTAAGTTAATCTGTAAGTGCAGGACGAATGTGATTGAGCGTGAGCGCACTCTTGCAATGTCCGGGGCGCACCCGAAAATAACGGCATGAAACCCGAACCTTCCGCGCAAGCGGCTTGGGCGGATGTGCGCCACGGCTGGCAGCGGCTCTACGGCGGCTTCGACGAACTCGGGGTCAGTCTCGAATGGCACGATTTCAAAACCAGCCAGCCGCTCGATTGGGGCGAAAGCTTCCGGCCGCGCAGCGTCGAATTTTGTCTCAACCTCGACGGGCGCGGCGCGATCGGCCGCGGCCGTGGGGCGCAGCTTGATTATTTGCCGAGCAGCTCCGGCTACTACGCGATCGGGGACGAGCCGCTGCGCGCCACGCGTCAGGCGCACGATCGGCATCGCTTCGTCACGCTGGAGTTTTCGAGAAAACATTTGCAGGCGCAGCTCGGTGCTTCGGAAGCGGAATTGGCGCCGGCGATGCGCGAAGTGGTTTTTCCCACGAAGGAGCGGAGCGTCGTCTCGCAACCCCAGCCGATGTCGGGCGAGCAGCGTGCGATCGTCGCCAGCCTAACGACGCCGCCGGTCCCGAAAGCGGCGCAAATTCTCTGGTATCAAAGCAAGGCGATCGAGCTCATGGCGCATTTTCTCTTCGAAGCGAAGGATCCGGAAATGTTTTGTATGCGCCAAAGGAAGGTGGCGCGCGACCGGGTTGTGCGAACGCAGGAACTGCTCGCGCGCGATCTCGCCCATCCCCCGTCGCTCGAAATACTCGGGCAGGAAGTTGGGTGCAGTCCGTTTTATCTCAGCCGAATTTTTTCGCGGGAAGTTGGCCTAACGATCCCGCAATTCCTGCGCAACGCCCGCATGGAACGGGCCGCGGAATTGCTCCGCAGCGGCCGCTATAACGTGAGCGAGGCAGCGATGGAAGTGGGCTATTCGAGCTTGAGTCATTTCAGCAAAGCCTTTTGCGAAACCATCGGCTGTTGCCCGGTCCTCTATCCGGCCGCGAAGCATATCGTGCTCGATCGTTAGGCTGGGCGCGCGCCCAAGAAAACTCTTCCGGGCATAGATGGACACGGATTAAACACGGATAAGAAAGAAGCATCGCAGCCTGCATCCATCTCTGTAAATCTGTCTTCATCTGTGGCTCGTGCTCTTTTCCTCCTTCCCACCGCCACGCTCTGGCAGCGCGAGATCGTGCGCTTTTATCGCCAGCGCAATCGTATCATCGGCGCGCTCCTTTCGCCGCTCGTTTTCTGGTTCGTCATCGGCTCTGGGATTGGAGCCTCCTTCCGCGTGGGCGCCGCGCCTAACGGAATGCGTTATCTCGAATATTTTTATCCGGGCACGCTCATTCTTATCATGCTTTTCACCGCCATCTTCTCCACCATCTCGATCATCGAAGATCGGCGCGAAGGATTTCTTCAGTCCGTTCTCGTCGCGCCGATTTCGCCGGGCAGCATCGTCTGCGGTAAAATTCTCGGCGGCACCACCCTCGCGCTTTTGCAGGGTCTCATATTTCTCCTGCTCGCGCCGCTCATCGGCATTCACGTCACACCGCTGCGAATTTTGCTTTGTCTCGGCACGCTCTTCGTCGTCGGCTTTGGCCTAACGGGTCTAGGATTTCTCATCGCCTGGCCGATGGAATCGACGCAAGGTTTCCATGCCATCATGAACGTTTTTCTGATTCCGCTTTGGTTGATGTCAGGCGCGCTTTTTCCCGCGACTGATCCTCACTCATGGATTTTTTGGGCCATCCGTCTTAACCCCGTCACCTACGGCGTCGCCGCCGTTAGGCGCGCGCTTTATTCCAGCGACCCTGGTATTGCGCACCTGCCGGGTTTCGCGCTGTCGCTTGTGCTTTCGCTCGCCTTCGGCCTCCTCATGTACGCTGCGGCCTTCGCTCTTGTGCAGAAGAGGAAATGAAAATCGCCCGAGCTCTTATCTCCGTGTCGGACAAAACAGGGGTGGCCGATTTTGCGCGCGAGCTGGAAAAGCTCGGGGTTGAAATTATTTCAACCGGCGGCACCGCGACCTTGCTGCGGGAGGAGGGAATCGCGACCCGTGATATTTCCAGCTATACCGGTTTTCCCGAAGTCCTCGATGGCCGACTGAAAACCCTCCATCCAAAAGTGCACGGCGCGCTCCTTTACTTGCGTGGCAATCAGGAGCACGAAACCACCGCTCGCGAGCATGGCATCGAAGCGATCGACCTCGTGGTGGTGAATCTTTATCCCTTTGAAGCGACAATCGCCAAACCGGGCGTGACTCTCGCCCAGGCCATCGAGCAGATTGACATCGGCGGTCCCTCGATGTTGCGCAGCGCGTCAAAAAATTATCAGTCGATCACCGTCGTGGTCGATCCGGCTGATTACGAGATCGTGCTCGCCGAAATGCGCGATCGCGGGAGCGAGACCACGCTCAAATTGCGCGAGCGACTCGCCATCAAAGCCTTCATCAAGACCTCCGATTACGACCGCGCGATCGCGACCTTCCTGAACGAGAACCAGGAAACCGAGACATCCTTTTCGGTTTCACTGCCACTCGTTAGTCGCCTCCGCTATGGGGAGAATCCGCACCAGACCGCCTCGCTTTACGGGAACTTTACGGAGCATTTCGAAAAACTTCACGGGAAGGAACTCTCCTTTAACAACCTGCTCGATATCACCGCGGCCGCCGATCTCATCGACGAATTCGAGGAACCGACAGTCGCGATCCTCAAGCACACCAACCCATGTGGCGTCGGAAGCGATCCCGACTTGCGGGAAGCGTGGATGAAGGCGTTCGCGACCGACAAGCAGGCGCCCTTCGGCGGGATTATCATTTGCAATCGCCCGCTCGATCTGGCGGTGGCGAGAGCGATCAGGGAGATTTTCAGCGAAGTCATTATCGCGCCGGATTTCGCGAGCGACGCGCGCGCCTTGCTCCAGAAAAAGAAGAACCTTCGGCTCATGCGCGCGCTCCAGCTGAGCGCGCCTAACGAAAAGCCGGAGATGGATATCCGCTCCGTCCGCGGTGGGCTGCTCGTGCAGCAAAGAGACGCGGCCGAGATCGGCGAGATAGAAACCAAAGTCGTGACGCGGCGTCCGCCGACGCGGCAGCAAAGCGCCGCGATGCTCTTCGGCTGGCGCGTTGTGAAGCACGTGAAGTCGAATGCGATCGTTTACGCCGGCGCCGATCGAACGTTAGGCATAGGCGCGGGCCAGATGTCGCGCGTGGATGCCTCACGCATCGCCGTCTGGAAAGCGCAGGAAGCGGGCCTCTCGCTTACGGGCAGCGCGGTCGCGAGCGACGCTTTTTTCCCGTTCCCCGATGGGCTCACCGCGGCCGCCGACGCGGGCGCAACCGCGGCCATTCAGCCGGGCGGTTCCGTACGCGATAACGAGGTGATCGCGGCTGCCGACGCACGCGACCTCGCGATGGTCTTCACCGGCGTTCGGCATTTTCGGCACTAAGGCATTGTCATCAGTCAAAGGGAAACTAACTCCCGCCCGTGAGAGACTGGACGCGCGAGGGCGCGAGCGCATGGTGTCGCCGGAACATCCTACCGGCCTAACGAGCAATGGCCCCGCGCTGCCACAGCCGCCAGACCGCGATTGCGGCGAGCAGAACAGAAACGATTCCCGCCAGCGCTTCGAAAAGCAACATGCCCGCGCTGCCGTAGCGATCATGCGTCCAACCATCCAGCGCCGTCACATAAATGACCGGAAGATTTCCGAAGGAGGAGAGCAGCGCGTATTTCGTCGAGGCGGCGCCGCGCCCGATCGCGAAGAGGACAAGCGCGGAAAACGCGGCGTAGGCGACCCCGCCGACGAAGGCGTAGAAAAGGACGCCGGTTGAAAATGCCGCAGAGGTGCGCGCCGCGATGGCCATCCCCGCCGCGACTACTGCGAGGAATATGCCGGAGCCGAAGTAGGCCCACCAACGCCCGACACGATCTGCCAGCCAGCCACCGGCGACACAGCCCACGGCAGCGATAATGCCATTCAGGACCCCGGTGACCAAGGCGACGGTATTGGCGCCGGTGTGCCAGTCCAGAGCGACAGCCGACCACAAATTGTTCATCGCTCCGGAACCAATCGGCGACGTGACCAAGGCTATTGTGAGCAAACCGATCGGCGTGCGCAGGAGAATGAATAGATCGCGGCCCATCAATCGCATGCGGCGCCCGATGCTCTCGCCTCGCACTGGACGGACATCCGGCACGAAGCGCAGGGCGAGTCCGGCGATGAGCATCGCCCCAGCGAGCGTGCCGCCGGCCGCGAGAAACGAGAAATGGCTCGCCATCCAGACACCCGCCCCGCCGCCGATACCAGTGCCACCGAGGTTACCAGCCTGATACCAACCGGCCGCGCGGCCTTTCTCATCCTCCGGCACAGTGTGGGCGATCAAGCCGCCCACCGGAATGACCACGAGATTCGCGCCGATCTGGGAAACAAAGGCGACCACGGTCAGCAAGATGGCTGTCTCGGGCCGCAGCGGCATCAGACCCAGCCCAAGCAGCGTCGCCACGCACGCGCCCATGCCTAACCAATACCAGCGCCGCAAACTCAGCGTCAGATCCACCACCGGCGCGCCGACAAAGCGCCAGAGATTGGCCGATAAACCAAGCGCTACAACGGACGCTGCAGCTGCGACCGAGAAGACGGCGCGCACCAGAGCAAAGGGGAGAGTAATGCTGACGAACCCGTTGCTGATGCCGTAAGGCAGGAGCAGAAAGAAGTAAGTAACCGGATTCGACGAGCGCTCGTCACGCATGAGCCGGAAGCATGGCGAAGCGGAATGAGGAGGTCAGCTAGAAATTTCGCCGCTAGATAGCTCTTCCTCTAGTCTCTCGGTTCTCACGGCTTTTCCGAGAGAGCAGAGGCAGGGGAAGAGGGACGCAGAGCGAAACATCCACGACTCACGCGGCGCCCCGGCGCCCCAGCAGCGCCGCTTGCACGACCACGCCGACGATCGTTAGGGCGATAAAAAGAATCGTGCTGCCGCTCGCTGGAATGTGAAGACTGCTCACGATCAATTCGGCCCCGGCGATGGAGGAAAAAAGAATGATGGCCCAGCCAAAAAGCGCCAGCAGAAGAAGCGCACCGATGATTCCGCCGATGATGAAGGTAAGGCCGGAATATTGCGCGTGGGTGGCGACAAAAGCCGCCATCAGCGCCGTCGCGATGTGTCCCCCGACGAGAAAGCCCGCGACCGCGATCGCAATCTTCTGCACGAGGAGCGCCAGGACTGCGCCGAGCAGACCGAGGGCGATGCCGGCGGTGAGCGCGAGCCAGGGTGGCGGATGTTGCACGATATATGGCACGACCTCGAGGCCGATGGCGAAGCCGACCGCCGCAACGAAAAGCCAAAAGAGCCGCCGTCCAAAAAGGAGGAGCACGGCTCCGAGGAGGAGGCTGATGACCGGCACCGGGAGAGTCATGGGCGATTCTAGCGACGAAGGAGGCGAGCGCCAGCGAAGTCGTGGCGCGTTAATCGGACAACGGGGTCACGGTCGTGGTGCTATGACTTTCTTCGCTATGACCGAGGCCAGAGCCATAGCTATCGTGACTCGCCCGGACCACGATCAGCCTGCCTCCCGCGTTTTGGTATTCACGCGTTTCATGCTCGTGCACGCGGTAGCTCAGAAAAAATTTGCTGAACCGTATCCGGATATCGCGATCTGCGGCGACAGGCACGCCGTCAGCACCGAGCCAAAGCTGGAGAAGCGCCGCGGAGGATTTCATCGCTTTGCGCCCCTCTTCAGGAAGTTTCAAGTCGAGCCGGATCAACAGGCGGCGCGCGGGCTTCCCTTGGTAATGATCGGGCTTGTCCTCCAGCACAACGGCCTTTTCCAACCAGCGACGCAGCGGATCGGCGGCGTCAAGGAGGTCGAGCGCTTCGTCCGCCTCCAGCGCCGTGAGTGTCGCCAGACTCGATTTGGACGCATCGGGATGAGCGGTCTTTTCCCAAGCCGCCTCTCGCGACTGCTTGATCTGCTCCGGCGTCCAGCTCAGGTCGAGACCCTCCGCGCCGGTGTGGACAATCACGGCACTCACCCCTTCTGACTGCTTCTGTTTGTCGCTCTCGCCACCCGAGCGATGGGTCTTAATTTCGACCCGAGCGCTCAACGGCCGATCGGTCGCCAGATTTTGCAAGGTCGCGCGCACATCGCTCAAGCCATCGGCTGCGAGCGCTGTCGAGAAGCCGAAGATGAGAAGAAGTAGCAGTTTCGCGGAAGCCTTCCTCACGGCTCGAGCTACTTCTTCCCCGTCATCATTGCGTCGCGTTTGGCTTTGAACTCAGAGCCCGGCAGCCAGACCGGATAATGATCGCCGTTCGCGACCTGGTAACCGACTTCGAAGAGCAACTGGTCGTCCTCGACCGCGCCGGACAAGTCCCATGAGGGATTCACTTCATCCGAGACCTGGTGGTAATGATGCTGCGTGTAATCGTCACTTTTCTTCTGCCCGTAGCCGGCCGGCTTGCCGATGAAGTCTTTCGGCTTGCTCCCGGTGTAAAGCGAGGGCACGCCTAACTTTGAAAGCTCGAAGTGGTCGGCGCGGTAAAAGCCGCCCTTTTCCGATTCGCTATTTGGTTTGGCGACGCGGCCGTGACGCTTTGCCGTCTCGCTGAGGAGAGTGTCGAGGCTGGAATTCCCGGCACTGATGTCTTCAATGTCGTGCGTTTTTCCCCAGGCATTCACCCCGTCGATATTGATGTCAGCGAGAGTGTGATCGAGCGGGTAGAGCGGATTCTCCGCGTAATACTTCGCGCCTAACAAACCGGCTTCCTCCGCGGTCGTGGCGAGGAATAGAATGCTGCGCGGCGGCGGTTGCGCGAGCGTGGTGAAGGCTTGCGCGATCTCGAGGATCGTCGCGACCCCCGAGGCGTTATCGAGCGCGCCGTTATAAATCTGGTCTCCTTGCAGCGTCGTGTCCCGGCCGAGGTGATCCCAGTGCGCGCTGTAGATGACGACCTCGTCCTTCTTCTGCGGATCGGTCCCTTCCAGTTTCGCGATCACGTTATGCGATTTGAATTCGTGAATCTTATTGATGATTGAAAAGTCAGCCGTCGCGCCTAACGACACCGGCTGGAAATTTTTGTTTAAGGCCGCCTTCTTCAGGTCGTCGAAATTTTTCCCCGCGGCGGCGCACAGCTTCTTCGCTGTCTCGAGCGTGATCCAGGACCGGATGGGCACCGTATCCAAGTTCTTGTCCGGTCCGTCGATCACAAAATTCTCTTTGGCATTGCTGTTCTCGACCACCGTCCAGGGATAGGCGGCGGGGATGGTCTCGTGCACAATGACGGCCGCGGCGGCGCCCTTCTGCGCCGCGATTTCGTATTTGTACATCCAGCGCCCGTAATAGGTCATCGCTTTGCCCTTGAACATTCTGGGGTCGAGCTTCGACGGGTCGTTAGGATCGGGGAGCGGCGGATCGTTGATCAGGATAATGAGAGTCTTGCCTTTGACATCGACGCCCTTGAAGTCATCCCAGCCATATTCGGGCGCGACCACGCCGTAACCGACAAAGACTACGTCGGCGTTCTTCACCTGCACCTCCGGCATGATGCGCGCGGTGAAAGCGACGAAGTCATTAGGCGATTGCAACTCCATTTTTTTGCCGTTGACGGTGAACGCGCCCGTGGGCGTGCCGCGAATGCCGGCGAGCGGGACCTCCTGCGTGTACGTGCCGTTCGGGTTGCCGGGTTTCAGTCCGAGCTTCTGGAATTGTTCGGTAATGTACTTGACGGACTCGGCTTCACCTTTCGAGCCGGGCGCGCGGCCTTCAAACTGATCGGACCCGAGAACCTTGATGTGTTCGAGAAGTCCGGCCGCGTCGATCGCGTTCACCGCCTCCTGCGGAGGCCCGGCCGGCAATGCGAAAGCGAAGAGAGAAGTGGCAAATACGACCAACGAGGAGAGGGCGAATTTTTTCATGATATGCTAAGAGGATAGTCCAGAAACGCGCCTCCTTCACGTCATAACCTAACGACACGCTCTCCGCTTCGCTCTGCGAAGCGCGAAGCGGCGCTGGCGGCACTGCCGCGATCTGCAAGCGCCGCTACTGGCGCAAGATTAACGAGTAAAGCGGTCCGGCGGGATTGAGCAGCTCATGCTTATGCTGCGAGAGCGCCAGATAGACTTGCAGGCACCACAGGAGCAGCCCGGCGAAGAGGCAGCCGAGCGATGCGCGGGTGAATCGGATCGTCGGTAATCGCGCCAGGTAGTTACAGCCCAGCAGGAGTTCGGCGACTAATATGACAATCAGCACCGCCGTTACAGCG
>JACDGM010000021.1 GCA_013815325.1 Chthoniobacterales bacterium | reverse complement strand
AGCAACGAATTGCCGCCCACGATAAAGCCGCCAATGAGCACATTGTCACCGCCCTGGACGAAGGCTCGGGCGCTTACGTTCAATAATTTTTGAGGCACGGGCTCGAAGGCAAGAAAGGTCGCCTGAGAAAGACCGAGGGCGAACGTGCTCTTGGTCCCACCAGGAGTGAACTTCACGATCGTTCCGTCGACATTGCTGGCGACGAAGAGATAGCCAGCGCCATCAAAAGCAAGGCCGGCAGCCCCGCTTACTCCGGAGGCAAATGTGCTCTTCGTTCCATCGGCGGTGAATTTGTAGATCGTTCCGTTGAAGTTATCCGACGCAAAGAGATTGCCGGAGCTATCGAAAGCAAGGCCCGCCGGGCTGCTAAGTCCGGCGGCGAAGACGCTCTTAATTCCTAAAGTGGTGAATTTGAAAATTGTGCCACCGCCTAAATCCGCGGCAAAAAGATTACCATCCCGATCGATAGCCAGACCCGCCGCATTCAAGATGGTGCCGGTGTTAAAGACAGCCACAAAAAGAATACCCGAGTCATCAAAAGCGAGACCGGCAGGACCATCCGGGATGATGGCGAAGCCACTTTGGATCCCATCGGGAGCGACTTTGACAATTGTGCCGGCGCCCACATCGCTGATGAAAGTGTTTCCCTTGCCGTCGAAAGCGAGACCGACAGGAGCTGTCAAACCGGAGGCAAAGCTGCTTTGAGTTCCATCGGCGGCGAACCTGAAGATTGTGCCGCTGGCGAGGTCCGATTCATATAAGTCGCCCGGGGCGGAAAGAAGGCTGAGCGGAAGCAAAGCCGCACTCCAGGCAATGGCGATCAGAACCAAACGGCAGCCCATATTTTGTGTTTGGTGGATCATAGGTGTGTTTCGTTAGGTTGGAATGCGCGAGTCGTTTTTTGCGGGTGCCGGGCACCGCGGCGCGCGACCGCCAACTTTCATAACGAGGACTAGCTACTCGCATGCCAACGCTCGGAGAGCTGGTCGCTCTTCGAGCGCAACCCTGGTAGCGGTCCGATCTTTTACTCGTTAGGCTACTTTCCGTCTGCACTTCTGCGGGCAAAGGTCCGGCGGAAGCGCGCCCCCGCAGGGGAAGGCGAAGTTTGCTGCCGGGCGCCAGCGGCCATACTGTCGCTCTCCCTTGATTGAGACACCGCAAAAATCCTCGCGCCAGGTGCGGGAAAGAAAAGTCCGAGTAGGGAAATCGGGCGTGCACGGGAAGGGAGTCTTTACGGTGCGGAAAATCCGCAAAGGCGCCCGCATCATTGAATACACCGGAGAACGAATTTCCTGGAAGAAAGCGCAGCAATTGCCGGCGCACGATCCGAAGAATCCGCATCACACGTTTTTCTTTTCGCTCGATGACGGGAGGGTGATTGACGCTGGGGTGGGTGGCAATGAAGCGCGCTGGATCAATCACTCATGCGAGCCAAATTGTGAAACGAGCGAAAGCAAAGGGCGCGTCTACGTCTTCGCTCTCTGCACTCTGAAGGCGCGCGAGGAATTGTTTTACGATTACCGGCTGGAACCGGCCGAGCCGCGGACGGAAAAGCTCGAACGGCTTTTCCGCTGCAACTGCGGCAGCGCCAATTGTCGCGGGACGATGCTCGAGTTGCTCTGAGGCTTAGTCGCGCCAGGGAAAGGAATTGCTGACTCGACAGCGCAGACGCGGGCAGGATGCGCGACTTCGATGACTCGAACGTGCAGCGCTACGCTCTCCGCCGGATTTGCTGCAGGCGCGCTTTTACTCGTTAGGCTAATTCTGGCCCGCCTTTGGTTCGGAACGGATTAAAGGATTCTCGAAGCGAGAGTCCTGCATCTACCTGTTTGAAAGCCTTGCTGTTGCTCGCATCCTTTACAGCACCCATGCTCATCCGTGGCTCAAAAAGACTTCTTAAACGTCCTTCAAAGGCACGGGCTGGACGGGCGCATCAGATCAAACTCGAGAAGCGGAAGCTCACGCCGTCGCCCATCGATTTCGCTCGCGGCTAAGCCCACGCGCTGCGCGCCCATGTGCCGGTAGAACGCCTCCGCGTGCGGGTCGGACTCGATCGTTAGGCGCGAAGCTCCGCAGGCTCTGGCGCGGGCGGTCGCATGCCGGAACAATGCCCGGCCGACACCCTCGCCCATCCGTTCCGGGCTGACCCAAAGGTGTTCGAGCCGCCAGATCGCCCCAAATCCGAGCAGCGCGTGGAAGCCAACGACGGAACCCTTCGTCAGTGCCTTGGAGGTTTCATTCTCGGCGATAAAGGTGGGCGTGATGGTCAATTCTTCACTCCACTGTTTCAGCAAATAGGCGGGATAACCCCAATGCGCTTTGGCCGCGCGCGCGATCGCGCTAAGCGCCGCGTCATCGGCCGGTACGCCCTGGCGATCATGACCGGACCGACGACGGACATGTACTGTGCATGGCCCACCCGCGCCGCCCCACGGGAACCAGTCAACCGCCCTCCTTAGGCGGAGAGCCTATTTTCGCGAGGGCACCTGGGATTTCCGCGGCGCCTGTCCAACGAGAGCTACGGTCTCTTTATTCCTCGAAAACCTTCTTCACGTCGCCGACTTTCTTCTGAACCTTGCCTTCAGCCTTTTCGGCAGTGCCCCTGGCTTCGAGGTCTCTATTACCGACCGCCTGGCCGGTTTTTTCCTTCACCGTCCCAATTGCTTTTTTCACGGTGCCTTTTGTTTTGTCTTCTGAGCTTGAGTTCATACTCTGAATTCGTAGTTGGCCGCTCCGAAGGCTGTGTCAATGTCCGGTCACTCGGTGCAAGCGCGCGCGAGGCTGCTTTCATTGTCGCGGTTGGCTCGCCAGGGTCGCGGTTGGTTGCGCCGCTCTTTAGAGCCGAGCAGCCGGAGATGAGACCGGATCGGGCTTTCCCGCAGCAATGATTAGCGAGCCGTCAGCTTGTAGAGGTTTCCGTTTCCGATGTCCGTGATATAAAGCTCGCCGCTGGCGTCCTCGCCTAACGACGAAGGGTTGTTCAGCGGGAAGCCGCCTTGGGCGGTGGGAAAGAGTTGCGTAGTGATGTCACGGAAACCGGAAACGGCGCGTCCGTTGTAACGAAAAACCAAGACGCGTCCCGTCCCCGGACCACCTTCCGGGCCGAGGTAATCGGCAAAGACATAGAAGCCGCGCAAGACTTGAATTTGGTTGCCCCGATAGACGTAGCCGCCGATCACCGTCTGCCCGACGGTATGCGTATAATCGTAAATCGGGTCGAGCGCATCGGGCGGCACGGGATCATTCGGATAGGCCGGATTTTGGACGAAGCCCTCGCGGACTCGCCAGCCGTAGTTCTCGCCTCCGCCCGGATTGGCAGGGCTTTGCGCGTCCACCTCTTCGCGCGTGTCCTGTCCCACATCTCCGATGAACATCGTGCCGGTCTGGCGATCGAAACTGTCGCGGTATGGGTTGCGCAGCCCAAAGGCCCAGATTTCCTGCCGCGCCGTCGTCGAGCCGGCGAAAGGATTATCCGCCGGAATCGAGTACGTCCCGGGCGGCCTGGTGTTGATGTGAATGCGAAGCATTTTGCCGAGCAAGGTCGTAACGTTTTGCGCATTGCCACCTGGCTCGATATGACCCGTCCCGGCATCGTTGGCATTCCCGCCGTCGCCGGTCGCGATGTAGAGATTGCCGGTATCTCCGGAGCGCGGACTAAAGCCGATCCAGCCGCCGTTATGATTGGTCTGGGGCTGGTCAAACTGGAGAACAGTCCGCTCGCTTGCGGGATCGGCGACGTCCGGGTTAGTTGAAACAGTGAACTGCGCGATATGAGTCACACCAGCGCCGAAAGATCCGCCGGGCGCCGTGTAGTTAAGGTAGAAGCGGCCGTTGGCGGCGTAGTTCGGATCGAAAGCCAGGCCAAGCAAACCCTGTTCGCCCCCAAAAACAATTTCGGATGATATATCCAGATAGGCCGTCGGTTTGATACTCCCGCTAAGTAAATCGACGATGCGGATTTGCCCAGATTGCTGGACAACGAAAAGCCGGGCCGTGTCTCCGGGCGGTGCCGTGGCAAATACAGGCGAGCTAAAACCACCGGCGACACGCGAGGCCGTGAGGCTGCGCAGACCCTGAGCGCGAAGCGACGTTATGGGTGCCGCCATAGCCAACAAAAGCGCGGCCACGGATACACTTACTCTCGAAAGTTTTGATTGCATTCCCTTCTCTAGGACCGATCGCCGGCGGAGGCAAATTCGCCTGGCCCGTGAGGAAACCGCGACGGATGAAAGTGAGATTGCCGAGTGTCGGATCCACGTTGACTTGCCAGCATTGGACTGCGCGCGCCGCTCCGATACGCGCGATCGTCACGTCGGAAGACATGCCGTCGTGTCGGGTGGCGTACCCGCAAGCATCATGGGTTGAACCTTCGCAGGGGCCGGATCGATCATGGCCATCCTTTCGGTCGTGCCGGGAATTGGCGCCGCCCTCATCTGGGTCCCGGCGGTGATCTATCTTTTCGTCGTCGGCGAAACGCTGACCGCGACGCTGCTCCTGGCCTGGTGCGCGGCGGTCGTCGGCACGGTTGATAACATGTTGCGTCCCACTCTTGTTGGGAAAGACGCGAAAATGCCAGACCTTCTCATCCTCGTCGGCACGCTAGGTGGGCTGTTTCTTTTTGGTCCGATCGGGTTCATTGTCGGGCCGCTGGTCTGCGGCCTGTTCCTAACAGTGTGGGAGATCTCGGCGCGACGTTCAAAGACATTTTGCCGCCAGTCCGAAATCTGCGTTCCGGCGAGGCGAAGGAACCCGGGCCGACGCTGAAGGCCGAGCATGACTCTTAACACGCCCGCTCAGAGCTACGGCTACATGTAGTCCACGGCCCGAATTATTTGTTATCTATCTCTACTTATGAGTCTGACGCCGAAAAAAGCGGATGGTTCGCGCCTTTCATTGGATGCGTTTGCTGATGAGCGGCGCTGAATTCAGAACGGTCCAGTTGCCGCCGGAAGAAAGGGCTTTCGTGCGGCCTTACCGAGCGGGTGAGGCAAGGTTTGGCTTGACCGGGCGACCGGCCTCCGCTCAAGCTGCCGGCCTAAGGAACAAACTCTATGAAAACCCCGACGCCACAATTAAGACTAACCTGCGTTCTCGCCGCCGTCTGTCTCGCCCTTGCGCCCGCCGTCTTCGCGATCGATCCGCCGCCCGATGGCGGTTACAAGAACAGGAACACCGCGGAGGGTGAGGATGCACTCTTCAGTCTCACCAATGGGTCAGACAATACGGCCACCGGCTATCACGCTCTTTATGACAACAAGGCGATCCAAAATACGGCCAGCGGTTCTCTCGCGCTTTCGAGTGACACTACCGGCAGCGCGAACACGGCCGCCGGCTTTCGGGCGCTGGCGGCCAATACCACTGGTCTCTTCAACACCGCGACCGGCAGCAGCGCGCTCCAGATCAACACGACCGGGTCGGCCAACACCGCGACTGGCGAAATCGCGCTGGCCAGTAACACGACCGGCTTTTCCAACGTAGCGACCGGCCTCGGGGCGCTGCTCTTTAACAGCACCGGCAGTGCCAATACGGCCGAAGGTTATGAGGCGATGTGGAATAGCTTTACGGGGAGCGATAATACAGCCGTCGGAGCCGACGCCCTCCATTTCAACACGCTCGGCAATTCGAATACGGCGATCGGGTTTGCCGCGCTCAATTTTAACGGAGGAGGCAACGAGAATACGGCCGTTGGTTTCAACGCCCTCCTCAACAATGTGGGAAATGGCAACGTCGCCCTGGGCTTTGGAGCCGGAGAAAACCTGACCACGGGACAGAACAACATCGCTGTCGGCAATCCCGGCGTGACGGGCGAATCGGGGATCGTTCGCATCGGCACGGAGGGAACCCAGACTGCCGTTTATATGGCGGGCATCACAACCTCTGCGCTTGTCGAGGGTGTCCCGGTCGGCGTCAGCCCGACGGGCCAATTGGGTGTCAAGCGTTCCTCGGCGCGCTTCAAGGAAGTGATCAAGCCAATGAACAAGTCGAGCGAAGCCATCTTCTCACTCCGGCCGGTCACATTCCGGTATAAGAAGGATATCGATCCAAAAGGGACGCCGCAGTTCGGACTGGTCGCCGAGGAGGTGGAAAAGATCGATTCGGCCCTGGTCGCGCACGACGAAAAAGGCCAGCCTTTCACGGTTCGTTATGAAGAGGTGAACGCGATGTTGCTCAATGAGTTTCTCAAAGAGCATCGTAAGGTAGAGGTGTTGGAAGCCTCGCTGGCGCAGCAGCAGAAAACCATCGAAGAGCTCAGCGCTGGTCTCAAAGAGCAGGCGGCGCGTATCAAAGGTGAGCACGCAGATCGCGACTAGTCAGTCGCCGGCGCTCTTGGTCTAAGATCGCTGATCGTGTTCTGCGCGGTCGCCTGGAGTCATGGGCGCGGCCGTCCTCTATTTCCAGGACACCGGCCACACAGGGTCATGCGCTCAGCGTTTCCGCGGGTGCGAAAAATTGCGCGAGACGCCTTCTGCGGCAAAGGTTAGTCGCATGCCCGACCACGCTCTTGCCTCCGACCCGCTTTGGTACAAGGACGCGGTCATTTACGAGCTGCATGTAAAGACTTTTCACGACAGCACCGGCGATGGGATGGGTGACTTTCGCGGGTTGATCGAGAAGCTCGATTATCTCCAGGAACTAGGCGTCACCGCGATTTGGCTCCTGCCGTTTTATCCTTCGCCGATGCGCGACGATGGCTACGACATCGCTGACTATTACGACGTCAATCCGAAGTACGGCTCGCTTGATGATTTCAAAGCGTTCCTCGACGCGGCGCACGAGCGTGGGCTGCGGGTCATCACTGAGTTGGTGATTAATCACACATCGGACCAGAACCCGTGGTTTCAGAAATCTCGCCGCGCCGCGCCCGGTTCGCCGGAGCGCGAGTTCTATGTCTGGAGCGCTTCGCCGGAGCGATACGAAGACGCGCGGATTATTTTTAAGGATTTCGAGACTTCCAACTGGTCATGGGACCCGATCGCCAAAGCCTACTACTGGCACCGCTTCTACTCGCACCAGCCGGATCTGAATTTCGACAATCCTGCCGTGCACGAGGCAGTGGAAGACGTCCTCGACTTTTGGTTAGGCATGGGCGTGGACGGTCTGCGGCTCGATGCCATCCCCTATCTCTACGAACGCGAAGGGACGAACTGCGAAAACCTCCCGGAGACCCATGTTTATCTGAAGAAGTTGCGCGCGCACATGAACGCGAAATTTCCCGATCGTATGCTTCTCGCCGAAGCGAATCAGTGGCCGGAAGACGCGGTGAAATATTTCGGCGACGGCGATGAGTCGCACATGAATTTCCATTTCCCGCTCATGCCCCGAATGTTCATGGCGCTGCAGATGGAGGATCGATTTCCGATCATCGACATTCTCGAGCAAACGCCGGCGATTCCCGAGACGTGCCAGTGGGCGATGTTCCTGCGCAACCACGATGAGCTGACTCTCGAAATGGTGACCGACGAGGAGCGTGATTACATGTGGCGCGTCTACGCGACGGACCCAACCGCGCGCATCAATCTCGGCATCCGCCGCCGCCTCGCGCCGCTCCTCGCGAATAGCCGCCGCAAGATAGAGCTACTTAACATTCTCCTCTTCTCCATGCCGGGAACGCCCGTCCTCTACTACGGCGATGAGATCGGGATGGGCGATAATTTTTACCTCGGCGATCGCAACGGTTGCCGCACTCCGATGCAATGGAGCAGCGATCGCAACGCCGGTTTTTCCAAGGCCAATCCGCAGCAGCTCTATCTGCCGATTACGATCGATCCCGAGTATCATTACGAAGCGATCAACGTCGAGAATCAGCAAAAGAATCTCTCCTCACTCCTCTGGTGGACCCGGCGCGTCATCGGGATGCGGAAGAACTATCGTGCCTTCTCGCGCGGCTCGATCGAGTTCCTGCACCCGGATAACTCGAAGGTGCTGGCTTTCCTGCGCCGTCACGAAGAAGAGTCCATTCTCGTGGTCGCGAACCTGTCGCGCTTCGCGCAGCCGGTCGAGCTGGATCTGTCGCGCTTCAATGGCTGTGCGCCGATGGAGGTTTTCAGCCGCAACGTTTTCCCGGCGATCAAGAAAGCGCGATATACCCTAACGATCGGGCCGCACGGACACTTTTGGTTCGTCCTTCAGTCAGCGACCGGAAAACGGCCCGCGAAGAAACGGATTACCCCAATCATTGAAGCGGAGCCGAACCTGCACGCGCTCCTCGCCGATGGTCAGCGGGCGCGAATTGAGCGCGAGATTTTGCCGGAGTACTTACTCGGTTGTCGCTGGTTTGGCGCAAAGGCCCGGACGATGCGCGAGATGCGCATCGTCGAGCAAGTCATGATGGCCGAGCACGAAGAGGCGGCGCAACTGTGGCTCATGCAGGTGGATTATACCGATGGCGCATCGGAGACTTACGCCTTGCCCGTGCAGGTCGCGACCGGCAACGCAGCGCATGCCTTGACGCGCAATTCGCCCCAGGCCGTGATCGCGAAGATCGGCGCGCAGAACGGCGTGCTCTACGACGCTGTTTGGGATTCAGACTTCCGCGAAAAGCTTTTTCGTTTGATGAAAGGCGGCGCGCGTCTCAAAGGTCGCAAAGGCGAGCTGCTTGGCGTGAAGGGCGCCTTGCTCGCCGAAGAACCTAACGAGGATAAGGTTCCAGTCTCCCAGGTCATCAAGGCTGAGCAAAGCAACTCCTCGATGCTCTTCGATAATCGCTTTTTCCTGAAGCTCTATCGCAAGCTCGAAGATGGGGTAAATCCTGATGTCGAAGTGACCCGTTTCCTGACCGAACGCCGGCAATTTGCGCACGTCCCGGCCTTCGCCGGGGCGATCGAATACCGCCGGCCGCACGCCGAGCCAACCGTCCTTGCTCTTCTCCAGGCGGCCGCACCTAACGAGGGCGACGCCTGGGCGCTAACGCTCGACGCGGTCGGTCGCTACTTCGAGCGCGTCCTCGCGCGCAAAGGCGACTTGCAAAGCGCGGCGGCCGCGCCCGGTCCCCTCCTCGATGAGCTGATCGGCGGAGTCTTTCCCGAGAAAGCGCAACTCATCGGCACCCGCACCGGCGAGATGCACCTCGCGCTCGCGGCTGAGCCTAACGACCCGGTTTTTGCGCCGGAGCCGCTCAACGCGATGGCGCAGCGCTCGGTTTATCAGTCGATGCGCGCATCGTTACGCAAGGTCTTTGCTCTCTTGCAAAAAAAGGTCGGCGACCTGCCGGAAGCCTTTCGCGCCGAAGCGATGGAAGTGCTCGCGGCCGAGCAGCAGATTCTCGCGCTGGAACAACGCATCCTGCAACACCACGCCGACGCCGCGAAGATTCGCATCCATGGCGATTACCACCTCGGCCAGGTGCTCTACACGGGGAAGGATTTCGTGATCCTCGATTTCGAAGGCGAGCCTGCGCGGCCGCTGAGTGAGCGTAAGTTGAAACGCTCAGCCTTGCGCGATGTCGCGGGCATGATGCGCTCATTCCAGTACGCCGCCTACAGCGCACTCTGGCAACCCTCGACTCGTCCGGAAGACCGGCCGTTCCTCGAGCGCTGGGCCGATCTTTGGTATCGCCAAACAGGCGCGACATTCCTGGCGAGCTATCTCAGCACGACCAACGGCGCATTTTTTCTCCCGCGCAAGGAAAGTGATCTCGAAGTCCTGCTCGAAGCCTATCTTCTGGATAAGGCTGTCTATGAAGTCGGTTACGAGTTGAATCATCGGCCTGACTGGGTGGTTATCCCGGTGCGCGGGATCAAGCATCTTTTACAGCTATCCTAAGATCGCCTGTTGTCGGATAGGATCGGTCGGCTAATCCTAACTATGCAGCCGGCGAAGACTAAGGCCGTGACGATGGACGAAGCCATCGCGAACAAGATCGAAGTTATGGAGTTACTAGAGATCCCGCTGGCAAACATCGAACGCTGGCTGGCGCAGCGACCATTCGGGAGCGCCTGGCGGCCACGCGCATGAGCGAACGTATGATGGTGCTGACGAGCGAGCGGCTTCGGAAAATCGCAATAAACAAAACGGAATAACCAAGCTGTAATTGCCTCTACTTTCCATGAAGATGGTTCCTGTTGTTCTCGGCTTTTTGTTAGGCATGATTGCCATTCCAGCGCTCGCTGAAACTCATTTCGAAAGCAGTCTCGCGCGCACTTCGCTGATCGAGCTTTACACTTCGGAAGGCTGCAGCAGTTGTCCGCCGGCGGAAGCGCGGCTCAGCCGGTTGAAGGATGATCGCGGCTTATGGAAGCAATTCGTGCCCGTCGCTTATCATGTCGATTATTGGAATCGGCTCGGCTGGCGCGACCGTTTCTCGTCCCCGGAATTTACCGCGCGGCAGAGCCGTTATGCGGCGCTCTGGCAGAGCGAGTCAGTCTATACGCCGGCCTTCGTCCTTGATGGCAGGGAACTCCGCGGCGGCTGGTCGGGCAGCCTCTCTTCGCCTAACGAACAAGCGGCCGGGCTGCTGAACGCGACGAGCCAAGACGGCAAGACTTGGTCAATCGAGTTTCATCCCGCGCAGGGTGGGGAAGGTGATTGGGACGTGCACGCTGCTCTGCTCGGAGCCGGCATTTCTTCGAAGATTGGCGCGGGCGAAAACGATGGCCGCAATTTGCAGCACGACTTCGTGGTCTTGCATCAGCAAGACGCTCCGCTGAAAAAGGAAGGCGATCGCGCCATCGGCAGCCTAACGCTTGCTTCTTCGGCGGGAAGCGCGCCGCAAAAAGCGCTAGCGGTGTGGGTGACTCGCCGCGGTCAGCTCCCGCCGGTGCAAGCCACTGGCGGCTGGCTCCCGACGCCTTAAATTTCGCCCCGTCTGGCGTTGACTGAAATGGGGCGCGCTTCGCCCGTGCGGCCACAGCTACAGCACATCGCAGTTCTTGCTCGACACGATTTTGATCGTCGCCTTCGCGGTCGCGCGGAGTAGAAAGGAAATGCTGCTTTTCTTGAGGGGGGCGTTTGGTCAGTTTCCCTATGGCTGACCTCTTATGACCCTCCTTCGGAATCTCGCGTTGCTCGGATTCGCCGTGTTTATAAATCACGCCACGATCGCTGCGGCGGAGGAGGAAGGAGTCGTTTCGCGGATCAGACGCGAGGCCGTGGCTTCCAGCAATGTTGCAAGCATCGGCTACAGCCAGCACCTCCACGTCTTGGAGATCGAGTTTACGCGCGGGGCGATTTACCGGTTTCTCGAAGTGCCGCGCAGTGTTTACCGCGAGTTGATGGATTCCGGTTCCAAGGGGCATTTCATTGCCGAGAATCTTCGAGGGCGCTATCGTTTTGTCCGCGTTCGATCGGGTAAGGCGCTTCGTCGCACTGCGCTAGATCGGAATTAGTAAAGGACGGGGCCCGCTCAGAACGGCACTTTGTTTTCGCCGCCGGCTTGGCTGAGACTCCTTCATGTCCGCTGTCGCTGTCGACCTTTCGCTCTGCGAGACGCGGCGGAAAACATCGCTCGCGGCCGAGCGCAAACCCGCCCTTCCAGGGGGAGGCGTCTACAGGTCGCGATCATCTGCGCTTGCCGGTGATGATCTGATAGGTCAACAGGAGCAGCGCCGCGCCGAAAATCTTACTTCGCGTGCTCTTCGCGTTTAGCGCCGACGAACATGACGGCTGCCAGATGGGAGCGATGTTTCACAAAGATCCGGCGCATCGCGAAGACGCGCTGCCCGGTCACGACAAAGATTCCAGTCAAATCGCAGGGCGCCCCACCAGCCTTCGTCCTGAATGAGCCGGTCAGCTGCCAACAATCGCATTGAGCGAAGCGCCTATGTCTGGACCTCGAAGCCTTCCGTTTCCAGAAGAGTGCGCCACTCCTTTGCGGTCAGCGGTCTGGCCCCCACGTGGATCGATTGTGTAAGAGCGCGTTGGATTTCGTGCCTGATGCTGTCATCGAAATCGTCCGGGGTGAGGCATAGCTCGTGGACGCGCTAACGGCCGTCAGGGTTCAACAGCCTTGCAGCCTCCCGAACAATCCCGCGTTTTTGCTCCGGTCCTTGCATCGTGAGCATGGCTTCTCCGTACACGACCGTGGCTGAGTCTTCCGGCAGCGGCGTTTCGGCGGCGTTGCCCACCAGACATCGTTGATTGGGACTCGCCAATAAACATCGGACTTGAGCCGCGGCGGCTTCATTGTCTTCGATCCCGGTATAAGAACCCGGACGCTCATCCAAAGCGAGGCGAGCAGTCACACCAAAGCCTGGTGCAAATTCCACGACGGCATCGGCGGTCGAATGGAGAGTGATTCCAGCATGCACCGCGTGAGTTCCAAACCTCCCGGGCGCAGCACCCGTTTGCCGAGGCGGGCGTGGGCAGATGCGTAGCCCACTCGACCTTGGCCACGTTGTTAAAAATGGGCCCGAGTAGTTCGTCCCGATTCACTTTGTCATAAAAGCGATCGAAGAGCGTTTTGATGTCTTCGAAGGTCTTATTGTCGCGCAGCGTTGTCATTGTCATGCAGGAGCGATGTCAGCAGCGGCCTACCTTTCGCCCTACTTCTTACATTGCCGGGCCGCTGCCCTCCTTGATCAAGGTCAAGGCTTTTACGGATTCTCGCGAAATCGATTTGCTAAGTAGCAACTGATCAGCCGCGACGTTGCAGCAGGCGCGCGCGGTTACAGTTCGCCTAAGTTCTGTTGCAGCCGCTTTTGCAGTTCGCGCGGCTTCGTTAGGGTAATCGTGTTTTCCTTTGACGCGAAGCAGTTTTTGGTCGCGAAACTTCGCGAGCGTGCGCGAAAGCGTTTCGCTGCTCGTGCCCATCTCCGCCGCCAGGACGCGTTCGTCCGATCGAGCTGCACAATCGCCGGCCCGCTCGGCAGCGGACGCGGACAGCGTTTCAACAACCAATTGGGCAGACGCGTTTCCATGTCCTTGAGCGTGAGGTCATCGAGCAATCCAACGAGCACACGCAAATGCTGGCTTATCGATCCGAGCATCCGGAGCGCGAGCTCCGGGCGGTGGCGCAGCAGTTCGACAAATTCCGATTTCGGCACGAGCAGCACCATCGTCGACTCGATCGCGCGAGCGTCCGCGGGATAACCGGAGTCGGTTGCAAGAGTTGCTTCCGCAAACGACCCTGGCAGTGTTTCGATTTACGCCACTATTGAGAGATCGTCGCCGGACTACCCCGCGCCGACTCGCGCGAACTAAGATATGACTGGCGCTGGCGAGGACCGCGCACTAACTCCTTCTAATCCCTCATAGGTCTAGGCCATGATCTGATCCACTTCCGCCTTGGTGTCTTGTGTCCGTTTCCACACCGTTAGTTGTCGATCGGCGCCCGTGCCTTCATTCAGAATCCGTTCGATGTGGGCGATTTCGCGCCGGCTGCCCAGCTCATCTACTTCTGGCGCGATGAACTCGAGGATCTCGTGAATCAAACTGCGCTCATCAATTTCCCGGGCGCGGCCGAAATCGATCAGTTGGCCATCGATTTCATAACGCGCCGCGCGCCAGCGATTCTCATCGAGGAGCCGCCGGCCATAAATTCGGAAGGTGGTGTTTTGCCACAAGAGTTTGTGCAACTTAACCACGATTGCCCGCATAAGGGCCGCCAACGCCATTGTGTCGTCCACCCGCGATTGCGCATCGCAGATTCGGAATTCGAGCGGATCAAAAAAAGGATGGAGCCGAATGTCCCACCAAATCTTTTTCGCGTTATCGATGCAGTTGGTCGCGACGAGCAGCTTCAGATATCCTCATGTTCACGGCCTTGCGACTGCGCTAATCGATGCCCACGGTAACATCGCGAAACTTTGGCGTGGCAATGGCTGGACGCCGCACGACGTCGTCGAAGCTTTGCTCCCATAGCTTTCGCACCATGCAGCCAGATCAATTCACGAGAAAGTCGGGCGCAAGTATCGGCAGGCTTGTCTTTTCTAATTCGTTAGGCGATCAGCCGCGCTTGCCGGCGACCATCCGATAAATCAGCAGGAGCAGCATCGCGCCGATGATGGAGAGAATCCAACCGGCGGCGTAGTTCGGTCCCCAAAAAAGGCGTCCGATCCAGGTGCCAACAAAGGCGCCGGCAATTCCGAGCAGCATAGTGATAATGCAACCGCCCGGGTCGCGGCCGGGCATGAGCAGTTTTGCAATGATGCCGACGACGAGGCCAATAATGAGAGTGCCAATAATTGTGGTGCCCATATTTGTTACGCTAGCGAATCGCGCGGTGAGCGGTCAACGGTTCTATCTCGCGGTCCTATGAGATTGGACATGCGGACTCGCCACGGCGTAGCCCGTCCAAGACGGAGGCGGGAGCATGTCCCTCCGGAGCGACGCGCTTGCGCGCATCCATGGACTTACAGCTCCACCACCTGCGCGGTATGAATGTCGTCGCTCGCGCTGATCTCGGCGAGCAGTTCGGGCGGCGGCGCGGTGTCGAGATTAAGCACGGTGAGTGCGCGGCCACCGGCCTGGTTTCGGCTTAACGACATCGTCGCGATATTCACCCCGTGCGCGCCGAGCAGCGTCCCGATGCGTCCGACCATACCAGGGCGATCCGTGTTTTCGAGCACGAGCACGACACCCTGCGGACGCGCTTCCACGGGCCGGTTGTTGATGCTGACGATGCGCGGCGTCGCCCCAAAAAATGCGCCTGCAACGGAAACGGATTTGCCTTCGGCCGCGGCGGAGAGTTCCAGCAGATCGGTGTAATCGCCCGGCGCGCTGAGTCGCGATTCGGTTACCTTTATGCCGTGCGATTCCGCGAAAGCAGGCGCGTTGACTTCGTTGACGTCCTCGCCGCCCGCCAGGCGGAGGAAACCTTTCAAGATCGAGCGCGTGATCGCAGTCGTATCGACCTCGTTCACTTTGCCGCTGTAGTTAATGTGCAAATTCTCGACCTGCCGCGGCGCGACTTGCGAGAGAAAGAGCCCGAGCTTTTCGCCGAAGCGCAGATGGGGTCCGACGATCGCAAGCGTTTTCGCGTCGAGGTTTGGCATGTTAACGGCGTTGCGGATCGTCCCTTCGAGCAGCGCCGCGCGAATCGCCTGCGCGATTTCAATGCCGACGCTCTCCTGCGCCTCCGCGGTTGAGGCGCCGAGGTGGGGCGTGAGGATGAGGTTCGGAATTCCACGCAGTGGCGAGTTGGCCGGGAGCGGCTCGGTTTCGAAAACATCGAGGGCGGCGCCCCCGACCTGGCCGTTGCCTAACGAATGGACTAGCGCCGCTTCGTCGATCAACCCGCCGCGCGCGCAGTTGATGAGGCGCACGCCGCGCTTCGTTTTCGTTAGGCGGGCGGCGTTTAGGAAATGATGCGTCTCGGGCGTGAGCGGCGTGTGCAGGGTGAGGAAATCGCAGAGCGGGAGGAGGTCGTCGATCTCCTCGATCAACTCCACCTGCAGGGCGCGGGCGCGACCGGCGGAGAGAAATGGATCGTAAGCGAGCACGCGCATCCCAAAGGCGATGGCGCGCCGGCTCAACTCGGAGCCGATCCGCCCCATGCCAATGATGCCTAACGTTTTGCTGTAAAGCTCGGTCCCTTCGAATTCTTTGCGATCCCATTTGCCCGCTTGCAGATTCGAGTGCGCCTGTGGGATTTTTCGCGCGACGGAAACGAGAAGCGAAAAAGCGTGCTCTGCCGTCGAGATCGTGTTGCCGCCGGGTGTGTTCATCACGATCACGCCGCGTCGTGTGGCAGTCTCAACGTCGACATTATCGACGCCGACACCGGCGCGGCCGACCACTTTGAGACGGGTCGCCGCGTGCAAGATCGCGGCCGTCACTTTCGTCTGGCTGCGCACGACAAGTGCGCTGAATTCTGGAATTAGCTCTAGCAACTCAAGTTCGCTCAAGCTGGTGCGAACGATCACGTCGAGCGCACCGCCTGCCTTGAGCTCGTCGATTCCGCGCTGAGCGATTGGGTCGGCGATCAGAACTTTCATCTATGCTGAGCGCAACTTTAGGCCGAGCCCTTCCACTTGCCTTCTGTTATTTATAACCTAGCAGCCGAGCTACCTTCGGGCATGAACTCGCGTCATTTTCTCCTTTCGCTTCTCCTTGGAGCGATCCTCGCTTCCTGCGCGGCGCCGTCGGTCGAAAGAGGAGCGCCCGCGACCGGGGGATCCGCTTTTGCCGAAGCGCCGGAGGATCGCCCCGGTCTCGGCACGAAATGGGGCGAAACTCGGAAATCGTCTTCGGGCACAACGCGCTTTGCACGCGCTACGCCGCCAGAGCCGCTGGCGACGGCCGAGATTTTTTACAACGATCGCGCCGGAATCGAAGCAATGGCCGCAGCCTCACAATTGCGGCGCACCTGGCCGGTCATTTCGGGCCCGGCGTCGAGTTTGGTTTCGGTGGGCCTCAAGGACCAGAGCGGCCGATTTCTTCCCGGTCTAAGCGTGGGCGACCGTTGGTTTGTGGTCGGCGAAGAAGGGCGGCGCTATTCGATTTGGGCGCGGAATCGCAGCGATTTGCGGCTCGAAATTGTCCTCTCGGTTGATGGCCTGGATGTGCTCGATGGCCGCCCTGCTTCCATTCGCAAGCGGGGCTATGTCATCGATCCTCACCGGACCCTGATCGTGGAAGGTTTTCGGCAAAGCACGGAGGCGGTCGCGGCCTTTCGCTTCAGCCCGGTGCGCGAATCGTATGCCCAGGAAAAATACCGCAACACGCGCAACGTCGGCGTCATTGGGATCGCGCTTTTCCACGAGCGCGGCACCTATCCCTGGAGCGATCGCGAGGTGCGGAAGCGGCTAAGAGCAAATCCATTTTCCAATCATTTCGCGACACCGCCCTAACGAAACGTCCGATCACGAGTCTTTGATTCACAGTTTGACCACCCGGTGCTGATGTTTCACGCTTTCGTCAGATGCGTCGCACAATTACAGTTCGCGTTCCGAAGGAACTCGCCATCTGGCTGGAAGAGATCTCAGCTCGCGCGGGTCTATCGAAAGGACAAATCGTGCGGCAACATCTCGAGCACGTTCGGAGTGGCGACCACACTTCCAGGACGTTCATGCGACTGGCTGGAATCGTTGGCGGTGGCCCGAAGGATCTCTCGACGCGAAAAGAATTTTCCGAGCGATGAAAGGCATCGAAAGCTACCAGGATCGGCAGCCGGATCTGGCCGACCTCTGCCTGGTTCGCATGAGCGAGCTCTATCCGAAACACAGCGTCATTACGGTCGACGCGGCCGATTTCGGGTCTACCGCCGGAACAAGAGCGAAGTCATACCGCTGATCTGTCCGCCGCCGTCGCCACGCCGGCTTTGAAAGCTTCGCGCAGAGCAAAGAGGCACGAGCTTAGGCAACGCGCGAGTCAAACGCGAAGACTCCGTTCTTAGCGGCCGCAAGAAACAAGATTACTGTGGTCCCGGTCGGAAGACGGGCCAGCTTATTGGTATTGCACGATCAACTGCGGCGGACTAGTGGCGCTTTCCCCCGAATCCCACCCCTCATTCTTATTGCTGGTCATGCCCGTGTTGAAGTAAATCCGAAGCTGAGTGTGATCATTGGGGCTCGCGCCGATGCCGACATATGAAGAGGCCGAAGACTGCGGGAAGGTCATTTCGAACCAGCCGCCGTTCACGATTGTCGGAGTATTTATGATGTTGAAGGCAGCGGTCGTCGTATACAATCCGAGGCATTGTAATCCGTGCCGACAAGGGTGGCACTGCCGCCGAAACTGCCTTTATCAACATCAACCATGCAAGGGTTTGTCGGACTAAAATTAACCCCCGAGGTGGACTGGTGGAGGCGCAGCCTGGCACCTACAATGGATGTGGCGACTGAGGAGAGTGCTCCGGTATTGAAGGAGAGAATTCCTCGCCAATGCGGTAGAGGAGTTCCCGTGCCTTCCCCAGCTTTAATCCCGGGCTGCGGACCACTTGGTACGGCTGAGAAACTGCTGCCACTCTTGATGACATACCCATCGTTGCCAGACTCTGAGAGAAAGATCGCCGCATTTGCCCAGCCGGACTGATTGCCACTAATGGTGTTTTGCCCTTGCACACGGAAAGCATATTGCGTCGTTCCCATAGGGACAGTGACGGTGCACGACGTGCTCGCGGGATCGCAACCGCTCACACTGGTCCAATCTTGAGCTGGCGTGGTGCCGATTGTTTTCCTCTGAAGGCTGTACGCATTCGCGCCATACATGGCATACCAGCTCACAGCGAAACGCGTGGTGTTATCCAGGTAGGTGACGCTCAAACCGGCGGGCGCTTCCGTCGAGCGCGGGGAGAGAGCACGCTGGTCCTTGTAATAATCATGCCAGGATTTGAGCTCCGGCTGCCAGAGCGCGGCATCCAGCGTCGCAAAACCTGTTGGAAAAGGTTGAGCTTCATCGATGTCCCCCGGATAGATTTCCAAATACTCGTTCAGGTAGGCGTTAAAAGCTGCCTCCATCCCATCATTGGGCGTCCCGTTGAGAGTCTTGTTTAACTTGTCTCCGTTATTGTCGCTGAACGGACTCGACCACGGCGTATTTGCCTGATAAACAATGGCATTGTTATAGATGGCGGCGTTTGTGGGATCCAAGAGATTGGCCCAGTAGGCAAAGGTAGGTAGCTGAGTGGCGTTTGGAGTAAAAGTGTAAGCCGCCGGCGTCGAGCTCGGAGTAGCGTAGTTCGCTACCGCGCTCGCGCCGGGCGCTCGAGCCGCCGCAATGTCTTCCTGAAAGAAAGCGACTCGCGGGCGGATGATTCCGTTGAATTCATCGGCCAGCGCCACTGTTGGATTACTGTTGGCATCCTTATTCAGAGGCCCCGGATTGCTCGCATCTTTGTAGAGCCACTGCCATATTCATCATTAAAGGTTCCGTCCCCGCCGCCCGAGGTTGGACCCTTATCATCGGTTGCCAAAAAGAAGCCGATTTGCACCAGAGGTGCGGCTTGGATAGGCCCGACTGGGACCTTCAGAAACGCGTCCTGCACCGTTCGCAATTCGTGCTGAATCGCACTAAGCAGCGCCGGGCGATTGTAGCCGCTCATCATAGTGTGATTAGGTAAACCCTGGGTCGCGCTAAATGCCTTTCCGTCTGCATTTCGGATTCCGCTGTCCCCGCCGGGAAGATTCGTGTTGATAATTGAGATTTTCGCTAACTCACTTGTGCTCCCTATGATTGTGCTCTGCAAGTGCGAAGCCAGTTGACTTATGTAGCTCTCGCGGCGCGTCATGAGGTTTGGATCCCAAGGCACTGCCCGCAGATTTCCGCCCGTGCAACTTGTACAAGTTGTGCTTCCTGGCGGCGGATTTGTGTCGCACCAAGTGACCGTTGTGGGGTATATCGTAGAATCGGTGATATAGCAGGGCTCCCCGATCAGGTTTAGCGACACGTCCTGATTCCCTGGAAGTTGGGTAAAGATGTTATCGAGGTTATCGGCCCAGAGATATGTTCCCTGCATCCGTTCAATGTTATTCCAACTGATACGATGCATTTCTCCTGTAAGAAAAGAATCGTTTGGGCGATGACCTGTGGCGGGATCAGGATCCAAGAGGTAGACTCCCGTGGGCCGGCTGTAAAGACTTTCAAAGCCACCTTGCGCTGCCGCAGCCACATAGAGGAAGGTGGTTTGGCGCGAGTATTTGTCATCCGTAACATTCAGCGTGATCGTGGAGCTTTGCGGTATTCCTGGCGATGGTGAGGGTAGTGGCGTGATGGGCACAATCTTGACCGTGCCGGTGCCGTCAGCGGCGGGTTGAGTGACGATCAGGTTCTTTACGAAATCGTTTGGCACGAGCGCTGTGTTAGAGGAGACGCCCACGATCCTGAGGTCCTGCACCAGGGTGCTGTCACCGCCCGACGTGACTGTATAGGTGAAAGGAGAAGCACTCGGCGGAGGAGTAGGGATCGGATGGGCGAGATACGTCTCTGGTTACTGGCGTTGCTGATCGAAGGTGGCGTGTTGTTGAAATCAATCGCCTGCAGAACGAACGATGTGCTGGTGGAATTCAGGTCTGGATCGTGAAATTCCACCGTGACTGTGGCAACACCTTGCTGTCCCGCTGCCGTCGTGGCTTGGAGGAGGTACTGGCGGGGTGTCGCCTGATCAATGTAGCCGAGCGGAGCTGGCATTCGAGCCAAGGAGATGTTATTCGGACTATTTGGGAGAAGAATCGTGTTGTTGGAGGTCACGGTGAAATCGCCAGTCCCGATGCTATCAACATCTTCGGTCGTTCCATCGTTCTGCAAGTCGCCGATGACAAACATGGTCGAATAGGTAGCCGTTCCGTTTGAAGGAGAAGAGAGTCGGATGGTCTGGTTGGGAAGCGCTTCGATCGTCGGTGGATACAAGCCGGCGGACGCCCAGCGCAAAGTAAACGAAGAATAGGCGGTCGCGCCGCCGTTCTTTCCCGTCGCGGAAAGCGTTATGGTCGTGGCGCCTTGGCTGAGGGCTGGACCGGTAAAAGAGACCTTGTAGCCGGTTTGGTCTTGCACGCCAGTACAATTGGGATCCAAGATAGGATCGCAGGGCATGATCCTCACGTTCATCGCGTTAAACACGCTGCCATTTGTAGAGCTCCTGGTGAAGGAAACGCCATTCCCATCAAAATCCTTTAACCGAAAGTACTGTGTAGCAAACACCGGGGCGGTTGAGCTGACCGTGCTCTGGTCGCGGATCCAGGAGAAAAATGGGGGTCGCCTGAGCGCATAGAGGCTGCTAGTGGCAAGAAGAACACCGGCCATTGTTAGGGTGACTCCGAAAAGGTGGCGGGTTAATTGCATTTTCATAGGGACGGTTCTGTTTAAGTTTGGGGTGAAGCAGGCTTCGAGGTGCTCTGGATTAGGCCATTGCGTTTTTCACATCTTTACGGACACGTTCCCCGGATTTCGGCTGCCAGCCAGTTACTCGCAACAAACGTCCAGAAGAAAAACTTGGGTTCCTGGTAGTTGCTATAAATGGGGGCTTCCAGCCAGAAAGCTTCAAAGCTAGGCGCGTTAATGTCATCAGTGCTTGCGACCAACCAGTAAGTAGTTTTGGCATTGAGGGCGACTCCAGATCCCGGCAGGACGACTTCAGCTAGGTCACAGCAGCTGGGATAGATGGGTATGTTAGCCGTGCTCGCTTGGCCATTCGGTAAAAGCGTTCCCACCGTGCCATCGCTGTCACTATAGATTCCCAAGTTTACCTTCATATCGCCGGAGATGTATTCTATGGCCGCGGCCAGGTTCTTCGCGTGGCAATTCACCTTTGGGGTGAAGCGCACAGCGAGCCACGTTTCTGTACCATCCGCTGCACTTTTGCCGGCCATGAAATCACCCGCAGTCGTAAAAAAAACGATCGGCGACGGACCGAGGTTGCTGAAGATTATCCGATTTGATCGATCGGCTATGGAAGCTGTCTCTTTCCCTTGCGCCGAATCAGCAATGGGAGTTCCTCGCACCTCGGCAGCGGGCCACGCTCCTGCAGCAGCTGGCGCCCATTGCCCAGGCGGAGGACCGCCCTGGGCGAAAATGCCGTTATTTGAACTTTGCCAGCTCCCGTTGAAGGTGGCCCCGTTGACGTTATCCGGGCTGGCCACCAACCAATAGCGCGTCCCTGCGGTCAGGGTCACACCACTGCCCGACAGAGTGACTTTGGTTAACTGACAACACTCACCATTGGGAGGAATCTTGGTTGTGCTGCCCTGGCCGCCTGGGAGGGGAGTTCCAACTTCGCCATTGTCGTCGCTGTAGAGTCCGAGGTTGACCAAACTCGTCCCCGAAATGTAGTTAATCGCCGCGAGCAGCACCCGCGCTTGCACATCTCTCTTTGGAATGAAATTTACTGCCACCCAGGTCTCCGGCTCGGTAAGCGCGTTTTTCCCAGCCACAGTGAGTTTGGCAAAAGTCCTCGAATCATAGCGATCAGACGCTGTCGGTCCCAGATTCGAAAAGATGATCGTGCCGTTCCCACTCGCGCCCGTTTCCTGGTCCGCCAACGCCAGGTTGGGCGACTCGACTTGAACGATCTTCTGCCCAAATAATTTCCCGCTGCTCAGAGAGAAAAGGATCGTCAGGCTAAATGCCATCGTAAGGCGTAAGGCGATCGTTAGGCCAGGAGCCATCGTCAGAGAAAGTTTGTTATTGCGGTTTTTCATTTGGATTTTTCCTTCCAGCGTTTTTAAAAAACAGTCCCAAAGGGACAATAATTGAGCCTAGGAGGAAAAAAGCGGTTGACGAGCAAATATTTATTCTTGAAGCGGCACTGAGATGAAATTTACCGCCGCCCAAGTCTTAGGCACCCCGATTACGCTTTTGCCTGCGACCGCCAACTTGGCGAAAGTCCTCGAGTCCGCGGGGACTGATCTGCACTGGGGCGCTGAACGAATGGTCATCACAGTGATCGCTCCGGTGGGGTGTCCCGGAGCGATATTCGTGAAGTGCCTCACTGCGCCTACACAATTGTTGTCCAAAAGGAATGAAGCGCGAAATCGTACCACTGATCTGCATGTCGCCGCCCCCACGCCGCCTTTGTAAACTTCGCCTGCATAGACGAAGGTTCGCGCGCTGATGCCGAAATTTTATATCAAGACCTACGGCTGCCAGATGAACGAGCGCGACTCGGAACAGGTTGCGCGCTCGTTGCTCGACCGCGGTTACGAGGCCGCGCCTAACGAAGCCGAGGCCGACGTCGTGCTCTTGAATACTTGCAGCGTGCGCGACATGGCAGACCAGAAGGCGCTTGGGAAAATGGGGATGCTCGGGAAGATGGCGAAGCAGCGGCCGGAGATGGTTTTTGGGTTTCTTGGTTGCATGGCGCAAGCGCGCGGCGCGGCCTTGTTAGGCACGGACACACATGTCGATCTCGTGGTCGGGACCCAGAAATTTCACCGGGTTGCAGATTACGTCGAAGAGTTGGTGGAAAAGAAGCGCGCCCGGAGCAGTTCCCAGGCGGGAACCCTGCCCGCCGAGTCAGTCAAGATGACTGACGTCCAGCGCGGCTTCGCAGCAGCCTACCGGCACCTCGATGATCCGCGTTTTTCGATTGTCGATACAGAAGAGGAAGCAGGCTCGCAGGCGACCATCCGCGAGCACACTTTGCGCGCGCGGCAGGCGACCGCATTTGTCTCTATCATGCAGGGCTGCAACATGCACTGCACCTTTTGCATCGTCCCGCAGACGCGCGGAGCGGAGCGAAGCCGGTCGGTCGGGGAGATCGTTAGGGAGGTACGTGAGCTTGTGGCCGACGGGGTGAAAGAAGTGACGCTTCTCGGTCAGATTGTGAACCTCTTCGGCCGGCACGAATTCCCGAAGCGCGCGGAGAAGAGCCCGTTCGTGCAACTGCTCGAGGCGGTGCACGAAGTCGAGGGGCTTGAGCGACTGCGCTTTACCTCGCCGCATCCGATTGGTTTTCGGGCCGATCTCATTCAAGCGCTGCGCGAGTTGCCGAAACTTTGCGAGCACGTGCACCTGCCGCTGCAATCGGGCTCCGACCGTATTCTCAAGATGATGCATCGCCCATACACGGCGGAGAAATATCTGCGGCTTGTCGAGCAACTCCGCGCCGCTTGTCCGGGCGTCGCCCTAACGACTGACGTGATCGTTGGTTTCCCCGGCGAGACCGCGCAGGATTACAAGGAGACGCGCGACCTGGTCGAGCGTGTGCAGTTTGATAACGCGTTCGTCTTTCGCTATTCGAAACGCAGCGGAACTCCCGCCGCGGAAATGGCGGACCAGCTCGATGAACCAACCAAGGAAGCGCGCAATCACGACCTGCTCTCGGTCGTCGATGCCTCCGCCCGGCGTGCGGGTGAACAATTGGTAGGCAAGAGAGTTGAAATTCTCTGCGAAGGCCCAAGCAAAACCAACCCGGCTCGCCTAACGGGGCGGACGCGCACGAACAAAATTGTCGTCTTCGAGGGGGCCGACGCGCACATCGGCGAGCTGCTCGATCTGCGCATCACGCACTCGACCGGCTTCAGCCTCTCGGGCGCGCTGTTGGAGCCAGCCGGCGGTTGTGCTCCGGACCAAACGGGGGAAATTCAGCCTCCCGTCGCACTCGTTTCATGATCTATCATCTCTCTTTGCAAGCCGCTGGCGTGATCACAGGCGTGCTTCTCGCCGGGCTTAGTCTTCTCGCGTTTTTTCCGCAGGTGCGCGCTCTCTTGCCGCGCTTCCCGCGCTCGCGCACCGCGGGCGCGGCGCTGCTGACGATTGATCTCGTCTGGAGTATATGGCTGCTCGCGACCATGGAAATGGGCGAGTTCTCCAACTTCCGCAAGCCGCTCCTCATCCTCCTGCCGATCGGATATTTTCTTGTGCTCAAATTCGTCGAAGAGTTTCTCGCGGTGCGCGCGCTCGGCATTCTTTGTCTGCTCGCGGCCGAGCCGCTGCTCGACGCCGCCTTTTTGCGTCCGCAAGCGAGCCGGCTCCTGCTCACGGTTTTCACTTATCTCATGATCGTGGCGGGGCTCTTCTGGGTGACGATGCCCTATCTCCTGCGCGACCAGATTAATTGGAGCGCGAAAAACTCGGGGCGTTGGCGGGTCGTTTCCGGGATCGGTCTGATGCTTGGCCTCGCGATTCTTCTCTGTGCGGTGATCGCATATTAAACGGCGGGATTGGAGCTCTCGAGTTTCTTCAAGGAGCTGCTGCCGTTAGGCGGGAGGACGTGGATTCTCCGTGAACCACGTCCAGAATGCCGGCGCCGGCTCGTTGCGACGGTGGATTTCGGATTGTTCCATCGGACCGCCGCCTTCTTCGCCGCTGCGGCTCGCGGGTAAGGCCGTAGGCGCTTCCAGGGTCCTTCTCTCGTTAGGCGTGGGGGCGCATATAACCACAATCGCGTTCATAGCGAAAGGTCATCCCGGCATTGGCGGTGCCGTTAATTAAAATGTGCTCCGGCAGCGTTAAAAGTGTGTTAACGCTGGCGAGGCGGCGTGCGCACGCGACAACCTTTCCCATGCTCCGCCGGTTTGAAAGCGCATGAGACGCTCTAGAGCGTGTCGTGCACTTTTGGAAATGAGCAGGCAGCGCCCCGGGTAGCGCACACGTTTAAAAGCCCGGCGTCGCTCGCTAGGCGAGCTGCGTTACGGCGTGTGCCGGTCGCGCTGTTCCAGCGCGACGCACTTTTCCTTCCCGTCAGCATTTTTGTGCGCTCGCCGCGTCTGGGAAAGTTCGCGACGGTGGAACACCGTCGCCAGCACGCGAGACGCATGCGCTACCCGGGCGGGGCGTCCGCCCGCAGACACTCGTCAGAGCCCTGGGAACTCGCTCTCCCCGCAACAAAGTTCATGACAGCCTTTAGAGTTTCTCAGCCGATAGTCGGTAGCCAATCCCGACTTCGGTTTTAATGAGGCTCGGCGCGTTCGTGTCGGTTTCGAGCTTCTTCCGCAAGTGTGTGACGTAGACGCGAAGATACTGCGCCTGGCTTTCGGCCTTTTCTCCCCAAACCGTGCGGAGCAATTGCCGCTGAGTTACAACCTTTCCGGCGTTCTGCACGAGGACGCGCAGGAGTGAATACTCCGTTGGGGTAAGTCTTATTTCCACACCACCGCGCTTCACCTGGCGCGCTGAGAAATCGACGCAGAGGGATCCGGATTGAAAAACCGGATCTCCGGTCTCCGTGAGCGAACGGCGCTGGGTCGCGCGGACGCGAGCCAGCAGTTCAGCCGTGTCGAATGGCTTTGTCACGTAATCGTCGGCCCCCGCATCGAGCGCCTCGACCTTCTCCTCGGCGTCGTCGCGCACCGAGAGAATTACAACTGGAACATCTGACCACTCCCGCAGACGGCGGAGCACTTTGACACCTTCCATGTCGGGCAAGCCGAGATCGAGTAAGACTATATCCGGGCGGCGCTGGGCGATCGCTTCGAGGCCCGCTTGTCCCGTTTCTGCTTCATAGACCTGGTGGTCTGCTCGCTCTAGCGCGAGCCGGAGCAGGCGGCGGATCTGCTTCTCGTCATCGACGATGAGGGCGACGCGACCTGATTTCATGAGTTTGCTTCCAAAGCGTTTTCGTCCGTCACGCGGACCGGCAGCCGGATGATGAAGCGCGCGCCACCGCCATCGCGGTTGCCGGCGGTGAGTTTGCCGCCGTGCGCTTCCACGAATCCCCGCGCAATCGACAATCCGAGTCCGAGGCCACCCGTCTTGTGGTTGTCGCCGCGGTAGAACTTTTCAAATACGCGCTCCGCCAGTTCGATCGGAAGTCCTGGCCCGCGGTCACTCACTGAAATGATCAGCTGGTCCTCTTTGTATTCGGCGTCAATCTCGATTGGCAACCGCGAAGGTGCATGACTTGCAGCATTCGCGAGGAGCTTGGCCAGAGCCTGCTCGATCAAAGTGTGATCGACGAGCGCCAGCGGAATGTCATCCGGCACGTCCAACCTCACTTCAAGGCCATTGATTGATTCGCGCTCGATCTCGATCGCCGATTGCAGCAACTCGCGCACATCACACCATTCCTGCTTCGGGCGAATCACTCCGCTCTCCAGCCGATTCATATCGAGGAGGTTGTTAACTACGCGATTGAGCCGGCGTGAGCCGTCGTGGATTTCGCTGGCGAGTTGTTGAAGCTGTTGCGCGTCCTGCACGTTAGGTGCGGCGCGGACGAGTTCCTGGCTGGCTGCTCCGATCGCGGCGAGCGGCGTTTTTAGTTCGTGCGAAACGCAATCGAGTAACGTCTTGCGCAGGCGCTCCGATTCGTGCGCGACCTGAATCTGGGCTGCGAGGTGCTCCCGCGCCTTTAGCTGCGCGGTCAAACTCCCGACGGTAATCGCAACTATGAAGTAAGTCGCAAAGGTCAGCCCATCCTCGAACTTCTCGATGTGGAGGGTAAAGAGCGGCGGGATGAATAAAAAGTTCCAGGAAAGCGCACTTAGCGCCGCCACCAGTAAGACCGGTCCGCGATCAAGGACCATGCCAGCGAGGAGCACGCCGAGGAGAAAGATGAGCGAGATGGCTCCATATCCGGTCAGCGGTGTCAGTAGCCAACAAGCGATGGTGAGCGCCGCCACCCCGAGGACAGCAGTCACATATTCCCTCATTGGTGTGAACGAATGAGGCAGCGAGACATGAGTCGAACCGGTAGTCCAAGGCTGGAGCGGATAGCTCGAGACCGCGCGAACCGGACGCTTCGAGTGGACCATCAATGTAGCGCAAGCAAGGCTGCAGGAAACTGAAGGCTCCAAATTTTAGTACCGTTTTAATTATTCCGGAAAGTCGCTCGGTCTAAGGTCGTATAGAATCGGTGAACGCCGGGCCTGTAACTTTGGTTCCTGTCATTGCTAACTCGGCTCCCGCCGCGCTTCCTCCTGCCGATACCCAAAAGAGCAAGCGGCGATTGCTTTCGCTCTGTGTCGCCAGCTTGGGGATTGTCTATGGCGATATTGGCACCAGCCCCCTCTACGCGTTGCGGGAGTGCTTTTACGGGGAACACGCGGTGCCGCCGAGCCCGGCCAACGTGCTGGGTGTTTTGTCACTCATCCTTTGGTCCCTCGTACTGGTCATTTCCATCAAATACCTCATCCTCATTTTGCGCGCGGATAATCGGGGCGAAGGGGGCATCCTTGCCCTCGCCACCCTCGTGAGTGACGTGGCGCGACGTGGAAAATATCTTTTGCTGCTCGGGTTGTTTGGAGCCGCCTTGCTCTACGCCGACGGGATGATCACGCCGGCGATCTCCGTTCTTAGCGCGATCGAAGGACTGCATGTCGCCACACCTTTATTTGATCCCTACGTCGTGCCGCTGGCGATCGTCATTCTGATCGGGCTTTTTCTTTTCCAATCACGCGGCACGACTGGTGTGGGGAAGGTCTTTGGACCGATCACAATTTTATGGTTCCTCACGATCAGCCTTCTTGGGCTGCACCAGATCGTGCGCGCGCCTGCTGTACTGGCCGCGATCAACCCGCTCCATGGCTTTGAATTTTTCATAAACAACGGGAGCCGGGGATTTGTCGTGCTCGGCGCGGTCTTCCTCGTTGTCACGGGCGGCGAAGCTCTTTACGCGGACATTGGTCACTTTGGCACCGCGCCGATTCGCTTGACCTGGTTTGCCGTTGTCCTTCCGGCACTTACTCTCAACTACTTTGGGCAAGGTGCGCTTCTGCTGGTTCAACCAGAAAGCGCGGTGAATCCGTTTTTCCGCATGACACCTTCCTGGGCGCTCTACCCGTTGGTGATCCTGGCGACGGCGGCGGCGGTCATTGCCTCGCAAGCGATTATTAGCGGCGCTTTTTCGCTCACCATGCAGGCGATCCAGCTTGGCTACAGCCCGCGCCTGAAGGTGAATTACACTTCGGCCCGCGTCATCGGGCAGATCTACGTGCCGCTCGTGAACTGGGTCTTGATGCTCTCGTGCATCGGGCTTGTCATCGGCTTTCGCACCTCGAGCCATCTCGCCGCCGCTTACGGCGTCGCCATCACCACCACGATGCTGATTACGACCATTCTGTTCTATGTCGTGGCGCGCCGCCGATGGCATTGGCCGGCGGCGGTTGCTCTGCCCCTGGACGCGTTTTTCATCACGATCGACCTGGCATTTTTCAGCGCCAACATGCTCAAGGTGGCGCATGGCGGATGGTTCCCGCTCCTCGCTTCTGCCTGCATCCTTTTCCTTATGCTTACGTGGAGAAAGGGGCGCCGCGTTCTCGGCGGCCATCTGCGGGATATTTGCCTCCCGCTCGACGACTTTCTGCCTGATCTGAAAAGACAGAGCATCCGCCGCGTGCCGGGGACAGCTATCTATATGTCGGGCAATCGCTCCGGAACCCCGCTCGCTTTGCTCCACAATCTCAAGCACAACAAAGTGCTGCACGAGCAGGTGGTCCTGCTCACCGTGCGGACCGAAGAGATTCCTTACCTTGCGAATCTTAAAGACCGGGTTGCGCTGGAGAAACTGGGTGAAGGATTCTGGCGGGCGCAGATTCATTTCGGTTTTATGGAGAAGCCCGATGTGCCGGCAGCGCTGGAGAGCGTGAAACAGACGGAGCTGCCTTTTGACGTTATGAGGACGACATATTTCATCGGTCGGGAGACGATCCTGGCCACGCGCAAGCTTGGTCTCTCTACCTGGCGCGGCTCGCTCTTCGCCTGGATGACGCGGAATGCTGGCGACGTCACCTCCTACTTTTGTCTGCCGCCGAACGGGGTGGTTGAATTGGGGGCGCGCGTCGAAGTGTAAGTCTCGGAGGCTTGTCCTCCGAGTAGGGCGCGTCCTGCACTTCGTCGGGTCGAATCCCGGCTCAACCGCAGGTGGCGCAGGTGTAGCGTGCGCTGTCCTCAGCGCATCGCCTCGCGCGTCGCCGGATTCCCCTGGGGACAGCGGGCACTACAGCGCGCTCCCGCTGGTTAGAGTGCATGACACGCTCTAGTCGGAAGCAATTATAGGCTCGCCTGGCGAGCCGTCACTGCCTTTGACCTTTCCTCTCGCCTTCTTCCGGGGAGAGGCACCGAGAGCGGCGCCCCCCAGCCGGTTATTCGCCGGTTGAGACCAGGCGTCGCGCCGGTCGATTGGCTTCTAGCTGTGCGCTCACCTTTTGCATTTGCCTCGCCTGTTCCTTTAAGGCCGCAGTTAGCGTGACGATGGCCTCTTCCTGACGTGTCATGCTCGATTGCATCGCGCAAAGCTCGCCAGCCTGCTGCTCAACCTTGCGATGCTCTTTGAGAAATTCATTGAGCAACATCGCGTTCACTTCCTCGTAGCGGACGCTGAAGGGTTTGCCTTGCTCATCGCGCACCACCAGCTCGGGAGCGACTTGGGCGACCTCTTCCGCGACCAGACCGAACTGCGGAGCCCCTAACGAGTCTAAGTCCTTTTTGTAACGGAAACTCACCGGCCGCAGGGCAAGGATGGCTTCACTTTGTTTATCCATCGGCTTAATGGCTTTCTTGAAGCGCGCCGAGGAACCCCTTACTCCAAGCTGCCCGGCGGCGTTGACGCCGACCGGCTGCAATCCGCCCAGCGCGACGCCGCGAATGCCTGCGACATAAGTAGCGGTTTGCGTTCCCGGAGTTCCGATCCGGATGGCGTTAGCTTCGCTGGCGCTGCCGCCAACGTGCCCGATCTCGATGTTGTTGCTCCCAGTCTTTAGAAAAGAGCCGGCAGAAAACCCTAACACGGTGTTGTTACTGCCGGTCGTGAGAAAGCCGGCGGCAAAGCTTCCTACGGCCACATTGTCTATGCCGGTGGTATTCATGTTCAAGGCGCCATAACCAACCGCAGCGTTGTCGTGGCCAGTGCTGTCAAAAGCACTGGCCTTCGCTCCCAAGGCGGTATTATAGCTCCCAGTCGTGCTGAAGGTTAGCGCTGAATCGCCGAGGGCAGTGTTGAAAATCCCCGTCGTATTATTGACCAAGGTGGTGGAACCGACGCTCACATTGCTCTCTCCAGTCGTGTTTGAATAGAGGGCAGCTTCGCCGATTGCGACATTGGCATTACCGGTCGTGTTTGAATAGAGCGCCTGATAACCGACAGCGGTTTCTCCATCACCGAGAGTGTTAGCGGAGAGGGCACCATCGCCCACCGCGACACTTTGGCCGCCATAAGTGTTTTTGTACATCGATTGGTAACCGAGAGCCGTGTTTTGGCCAGAGGCATCCGGTGGCAAGCTAAACAGCGCATCCTGGCCCAGCGCCGTATTTTCTTTGGGATAAGCGCCGCCGGGCGGGGGGCTGACAGCAAGGATTGAAGATGCCGGAGTAAAGGTGACGAAAGCAACGATTCGGACGATCGATAGGTTTGCCTTCATCCGGTTAAGATCGCAGAAATCCTCACGGTTCGCCAGGGCCACGCCTTCGACTATTAGAACACGACTGACACGGCCAGGAAGTGATCAATTTTCTGAACGCTAACATTCCGCCTCACTAGGCCGACGCGCCCGCGAGCATCTCGACTTCCGCGCCCGCTTCTTCCGGGTTGCGGTTGAACTGGAGATCATAGAGGCGGCGATAGTAGCCGCTTTTTTCCAGCAGCTCCTGGTGCGTGCCGACCTCTTTGATGCGGCCGTTTTCCATCACGACGATCTGGTCGGCGGAGAGGATCGTCGAGAGCCGGTGCGCAATGGCGATGACGGTGCGGCCTTCGGCCAGGCGCTCGAGCGCAAGCTGGATTTGCTGCTCGCTCTCGGAGTCGAGCGCGGAGGTAGCTTCATCCAGAAGCAGGATGGGCGCGTTCTTGAGCAGGGCGCGCGCGATGGCGAGCCGCTGCTGCTGGCCGCCAGAGAGGAGGCAGCCTTTGTCGCCGATGACGGTTTCATAACCCCGCGGCTGGGCGGCGATAAATTCGTGCGCGTAGGCTGTCTCGGCCGCGGCGTAGATTTCCTCCGGAGTGGCGTCAAGCCGGCCGAACTGGATGTTCTTGAAGATGGTGTCGTGAAACAAAAAAGTCTCCTGCGAGACGAGACCAATCTGGGCGCGGAGCGACTTTTGCGTGATAGAGCGCAAGTCGCGGCCGTCGATCCGCACGAGACCGCCGGTCGGATCGTAAAGTCGCAGAATGAGCGAGAGAATGGTGCTCTTGCCCGCGCCGCTCGCCCCGACGAGCGCGAAGCTGCGCCCCGGCTCGATGCGCAAGCTCAAATTTTTCACGGCATCCTGAACGCCCCCATCGTATCGGAAAGTGACGCGCTCGAACTCGATCTCGCCCGCCGATGTGGGCAGCGCGACGGCTTCTGGCCGATCCTGCACGCTCTGCTTCGAGTCAAGGATTCGGAAAATTTCCACGGTGGCCTGAATGGATCGCTGCATGGTGATGTGCATGCGACTGAGTGTTTTAATCGGATCGTAAAGGAGGAAAATTCCGCCGATCAACGCGATGAATTTCGCCGCGGGAAGTGCTGCGACATAGACATAGAGTAGCGCCAGCCCCACACCGATAGCGGCGATCGTCTCGACCAGCGGCCCGACCGCTTCCATCGAGCGAACAATGCGCATGGAATTCGAGAACTGCGCGTCGTTGCTCCGCTTGAATAGTTTCTCCTGATGCGCCTCGCGCGCAAAAGACTTGATGACGCGGATGCCGGCAAAGGTTTCCTGCATTGTCACCACCATCTCCGCCACGCCCGCCTGCTCGTTCGTGACTGCTTTGCGCGCGCGCCGGCCGTACATACTCAGCGGGATGAGGCAGCTCGGGAAAAGGACCAGCGTGACGATCGTGAATTTCCAATCCATGTAGAGGAGAACGCTGATCCCGGTGAAGATGGCGATCGGCTGCTTAAACAAATCGCTGCTGATGCTGGAGAGCGCGGTCTGCATCATCCGGGTGTCGTTCGTGATGCGCGACATGAGGAAGCCGGACTGGGCTTTGTTGAAGAAATCCATCGAATGGGTCACCATCTTGTGAAAAAGTTCGGTCCGGATATCTGTCAGCACTTTGTTGCTCACCCAGACCGTGTAGTAGGCGTTGGCGTAGGAGCAGAGGCTGCGCAAGGTCATGACGAGCGGGATGGCGAGGCAGAAAAGAATCAGCGAATTAATCTTCGGACCGTGATTCAACATTTCCGGGTGGGCTGCGATCGTGGTCGGAGCGACCGCGTGACCGCTAAAGGCGACGTTTGTGACCTTCGCCATAACCAAGGGGAGACAGCCCGTGATGCCACCGTAGAGGAATCCGAAACCAAGTCCCAAAATAAAGCGGAATTTATAAGGCAGGGCGTATGCGTAAAGTCGCTTGTAGGGCCGCCACCCGATCCGGATCGTGGTCCAAAGAGACTGCTTCGTCTTCCGTGGTTGCTCGTCGCTCATGACACTCGCGCTGCCGGCTTCGACAGCAGCGACTGCATAGCATCGATCACTTGCGCCGTCGAGATTTCCTTCATCGTGGCGGGCGCTTGCCGCGCGGCGAAATCCCGCAGCTCCCAGGAACCGCTGCCGTGTAAAACCACGGCGGGCGCTGCGCGTGGGCGCCAGTGCAAGGGGTTGGTCGGGCCGAAGAGAACAACCTGAGGTGTCCCAAACGCGGCCGCCAGATGCATTGGCGCGGAATCGACCGTGATCAGCAACCGCGCGCGCTGGATGAGCGCCGCAAGGGTGAGCAGATCGATTCGGCCGGAAAGATCGACGAGCGGCTGTTGCACGTGCGCTTTGATCTGCGCGATGTGGTCTTGTTCCATCGCCGAAGAGCCGCCGGTGACGACGAATCGAGCCGGCTCTTTCGCTTGAAATTCATTGGCCACTTCCGCCCAACGCCGCGCCTCCCAGAACTTTTCTGCGCGCGCCGAACCCGGGTGAATCACGATAAAATCGTCCCCGAGTTGTTGTGCCGCGATGATCTCGGCGGCTTTGCGCTGCGTCGCGTCCGGCAGCGCGAGTTGGATTTGCGGCGAAGCGTCGTGCACGCCCAGAGGCGCGAGAAGCGCCAGATGATGATCAACCGTGTGCACCGTTCGCACCTGCGAAGGAATGAACCGATTATAGCTCAACTGCCGGATCGGCTCGCTTCGGCCGCTGTCGTAGGTGACGCGGCTGCGCGCTCCGGAGAGCAGGGTGAGGAACGCGGAGCGATCGGTCCGGGAAAAATCGAGACAGTCATCGAACTTCGCAGTCCCGATCGCGAACCAGAGCGCGACATCCGAAGCCCGCCCGCTCGCGACGAACGCGCGATCGACTCCGGGGATGGCCGGTAATAATTCCCGCGAGCCGTGCGCGACGACGAGGGAGATTTTCGCCGCTGGGAAATGTTTCCTGACCGCGGCGATGACGGGCACGGTCAGGATCAGGTCGCCGATCCGTTTGAGTTGGATGAGGAGAACGTTCAACCGGCCTAACGAGCCATCCGCATCGCGATCCCGTAAGCGTCGAGCAGGCGCGCGCGAAAATGATCCCAGGTGAAATTTTCCACCACCCGCTCACGCGCGGCGATGCTCATCCGCTCGACGATTTCCGGATGATCGTATAGATGTTGGATCGCCTCCGCCAGCGCCTCGACATTGCCCGGCGGCACAATCGTCCCTTGCACGCCGTCCTCGACCACGTCGCCCGCTTCCCGCGTCGTGATCTGCGGCAAACCGCAAGCCGCCGCTTCGTAGGTGACCTTCGCGCTGCCTTCGCATTGTGAGGGGAAGATGTGGATCGTCGATTGCCGCAGATAAGTCTCCGGCTCCTGCGCAAAACCGATCGCCCTCACGTTCGGGCGCGCAAATTTTTTCAGATACGGTTTGATTTCGTCGTGAATGGAACCCACGAGCCACAACTCCGCTTCCTTTAGGTCGAGCCGCTCCCACGCTTCGAGGAGATGATGCACGCCCTTGCGCTCGATCAGAGCCCCGGAAAAAATCGCGCGAAAATGCGGCGGCCGTTCGCCTGGCGTGAACCGCTCCACGTCAACGCCGCGCGGCAGATAAAAAAGTTTTTCCTCCGGGAAACCTTGCACCCGAAAAGTCTCGGCCGCGCGTTCGGACAGGACGAGAATCAGGTCCGCGAGATCGTATTCCTCGATGAATCGATCACGCTGCAGAAGCAAATCTTCTTTCCAACGTTTGGGCCAGGGCAGCTGCGCCTCGGGCGCCCAACCCGAAGGGCGGCGCTTAATCTTGCCGCGATCGCGATGCCAGGTTGGGATCTCGAGGACCGAAGGAATTCCAAGCTTATGCGCTGTCCGCAGTGAAAGCAGACAATCGCCCGACCAGGAGTGGAATAAATCATATCGCCCGGTCGCCAGATGCCGCGCGGCGATCCAATCAATGTATTTCTTCTTCGCGCCGTAGTAGTACGAGCTGTCGAGAAACGAGAGCAGCCGCACCGGGTGCCAGCGCAGCGAATGGATCTGCGTCGCCGGGATTTCCGTCTGCCGGTTATCGTACGCCACGGCCGTGCCGAGAAATCCGCCGCGACTCGATGCGCGCAAGGTCTCAAACGCATCCGTATCCAATCCTGAGCCGCCGATCCGCGCGAAGATCGAATAGAGGAGGTGCTTCGGCAGAGTGCGCGAGGCGGTTGCGCTCGACGCGCGGGGAGGCGGGGCGTTAAGAGTTTCACCCACCATGATCCCCCCAATATTGTTTCTAATGTCCTCAAGTAAAGATCAAACGCCCGCCGCGCGGGTGTCGCCGCGCCCTCCCCGCCTAACGATCGGCCTGGTGCGCCGCGGTCATTCCGAGACGGGCGGCGCGGAGGCGTATTTGAAGCGGCTGGCCCGCGGTTTGAGTCGCGCTGGGCAGCAGACGCGTCTCTTCACCGACGCCACCTGGCCGACGAGTGAATGGCCTTTTGGCCCGATCACCCGGCTGCGCGCTGAGAGTGGGAGGCGTTTCGCCGACGAGCTGGAAAAAGCCCGGCCCGCGGAGCACTGCGATCTCCTGCTCAGCCTTGAGCGCGTTTGGCGTTGTGACGTCTATCGCGCGGGCGATGGCATTCACCGGGCCTGGCTCCGGCGGCGCGATGCCGCCTCCTCACCCGTGAAAAAAATACTCCGACGCTTCGGCCGCAGCCACCGCGATACTCTCGAGCTGGAGCAGGCGCTCTTCAGCGGCGGCGCCGGACGCGTCGTTGCCAACTCCGAGATGGTGAAACGGGAAGCGCAGGATTTTTACAGCTATCCGGCTGAGCGCATCGACGTCGTTGCCACCGGCGTCCCGCTCGCGGAATTTCGCGGCGGACACGAGCTGCGCGGGCAACGGCGGAAAAACCTCGGCCTCGCCGAGGAAGACATAGCGGTCCTCTTCGTCGGCTCGGGTTGGGAGCGCAAAGGGTTGCGCTTCGCGCGCGCGGCTGTCGAGTCGTTAGGCGGAAACTTCCGTCTGCTCGTGGCCGGCCGTGGCGGACGCCGCGTGCGCGACAGCCGCTGCGTTCGCATGCTCGGCGCCGTGCGCGACCTGCCGGCGCTCTACGCCGCCGCGGATATTTTTTTGCTGCCGACGCTTTACGACCCGTTCTCCAACGCCTGCCTCGAAGCGCTCGCCTCCGGCCTGCCCGTGATCACGACCCGCGCCAACGGCTTCCACGAGATTATCGAAGACGGCGTACACGGATCCATCCTGTCCCAGCCTAACGAACTCCGGCATATTCGCGCGTCTCTAAATGTTTGGGCGAATCCCGAACGGCGCGCCGAGGCGCGGCCCGCGATTCAGGAGCGCGCCAGTCATTTCGACATCTCGGTTAACGTCGAGCGGACGCTCGAACTCCTGCATCAGGCGGCCAACGCCGCGGCGTTATCCGGAAAAATCCTGAAGACCTGATCGAGCCGTGCGATTTCGAAGATCGGCCGCACGCCATCCTGCAGGCCGGTGAGCGCGAAGCTGCCGCCGTAGCCGCCCACGTTTTGCATCGCCTCGATCAAGACCGCAAGGCCGGAGCTGTCGATATAAGTCACCTTCGAAAGATCGACCACCACCTTGGGCGGCTTCTGTTTAATTAAGGCCGCGAGCTGGGCGCCGATCTGCGGTGAGACGTGGAGATCGATTTCGCCTTCCAGCGGGACAACGTTAGGCAACGGCTCGGTCATGGCTGAGGGAATGATGTCACTTGTGCGCTCGCCGTCAATCGCGCGTCCCTCCTAATCCTGCTCCTGGTCTTGCTCCTAATTAAAAGAGAAATTCCGGGAAAGATTAGGAGCAGGATTAGGAGAAGAGGCTGTCCTCTACCAGCCGAGCTCCGCGATGCGCGCCTCCACCTCGGAAAAATCATCGACCAACTCGTCCGGCTGGTGCTCGGCTAGCTGCGCACGCGAGAAGCTCCCGGTCGCGACCGCGATCGTGCGCGCGCCGATCGCTTTGCCACAGGCAATGTCGTGCGGGGTATCGCCGATCACGTCGATCGCCTCCGCCGGAAAATTGATTGCGTGCTTCTCCCGCGCGCGTCTCTGCGCGAAAGGCCCGAGCTCGTTGCGATCGTGATGATCATCGGCAAATGCGCCGAACTCGAAGAAATCCCAGATGCCGTAATACTCGAGCTTCAGCTTCGCGCCGCGCTCAATATTGCCGGTGAGAAGCGCGAGCACGTTTTGCGATCGAACCTGCAATCGCGGCAATAATTGCTGCACACCCGGTAGCAGCGCACCCTTGCGCAAAGGCAATTCGCGGCCCAAAAATTCGGCGTAGAGATCGAGAAACGCTGCGACGTTTTCATCTGAGAGCGCAATCTCCTGTTTGCGCAAAATCTGATGCACGATCGCGGTGTCGGTTTTGCCGGCGACCTCGATGCCGCGCAGATCGTCCGAGATGCCGAACTGTTCTTTGAGCACATCCTTGAGCGCTTGCAGGCCCGCGCCGCCGGAGTCGATCAGCGTCCCATCAATATCGAAAAGCAGGAGTCTCTTCGTCACGTCATCCTCGGATCGGCGGGGCCTACATTGGCCCGCGCAGCCACAGCAGGTTGAGCATGCTCAAGATAAAAACGACGATCGCGATCGCTCCCGCCGCCAGCACCGCTCTCCCCGCCGTGTCCTTCTCCTTCTTCCGATTTGGAAAAGGCGAAGCATTGGCGAAATCAACCGGCTTCTCGCTCGTCTCAGCCGGGCGCGCCTCGATCTCGCCGGCCTCGGGCATTGCGCGCGCTTCGCCGGTCGCGTCCGCCTCGTAGCGCGCTTCCACTTTGCCGAAGCGCACCCGATCGCCGACGCGCAGGAAAACTTCCGTGATCGTCTCTCCATTCACCCGCGTGCCGTTGGTTGAAGCGAGGTCCTTTAATTGATGGCGCTCTCCCACAAGCAGGAGCCGCGCATGACGGCCGGAGATCGAGGGGTCGTCGATCTGGATAAGATTATCCGGCGCGCGCCCAATCGTGATCTTCTCGTCGGTCAGCTCGTGGCTCGCTTTGAAACCTTGCAGCGCGATCGAAAGTTTCGGCATATCGAACGGTTATCAGCAGATGCGGCCCGCAGCAACGCAAGGAGTGGGATCTTCAGTTTCGAGTTTTGAATTTAAAATTCGATCATTCCTTCGAGCTTCGAGATTCGGATTTCGTCATTTCTTCTTGAACACCTCAATCGCGTTCCATGCCTCATCCGGCGGCGCCGCCTCGTATTCGAGCGTGCGCTCGAGATACATTTTCGCCAGGAAGTCGTTCGGATAGAATTCCAGGAACTGCGAGAGCAGAATCTTGGCTTCCCGAAACTCGCGGTGCCGGAATTTCTGAAACGCCTGCTCGTAAGTTTCGAGATGACGCAGGAACTCAACATCGATACCGTCGCGTCGCGCCGCGATCAGGGTCGAAATCTCGACCGGCTCGGTTTTTCCTTTCACCTGCACCCGGGCCACGCTGCGGAGGTGAAACTCGTCGCGCACGAATTCCGTCGCCGTCGGGCCGAGCAAAATATCCAGGCCGTAAACCCGCGTTAGGCTTTCCAGCCGCGAGGCCAGATTCACCGCGTCGCCGATCACGGTCGGATCGGCCTTTTCCTGCGACCCGATGTTCCCGCCGAGCACGTCGCCCTGGTTGATACCTATGCCGATCGCGAAGGGCGCGATCCCGCGCGCGAACCAATCTTTGTTCAGCGCACGCAGGGCGCGCCGCATCGCCAGCGCCGTCCGCACCGCCATCCTGGTATCCTCGGCCGGGCCATGGCTGCGCACGTTTCCCCACACCGCCATGACGGCGTCGCCGATAAACTTATCCAGCGTGCCGTCATTCTCGAAAACGGCTGTCGTCATCCGGCTCAAGTATTCGTTGAGCTGCCTGACGAGCGCTTCCGGGTCGGCGTTTTCCGTCAGGCTGGTGAAGCCGATGATGTCGGAAAAAAGAATCGTCGCCGGGATGCGCACCCCCTTCAGGTTGCTGTAAAAGCTGTCGGGGTTATCGAGAATCTCTTTGACCAGGTTTTTCGAGACGTAGCGTTCGAGGGTGCGGCGGGTGCGCAGTTTCTCCAGCCGCTCCATGGCGTATTCGTAGCCTAACGAAAAGAAGCCGCTGAGGAGGAACGCGGTGAGGACGGGGAGAGTGATGAGGAAGAGCCCGGCCCGGTCGTAGCTGATCCGGGCGGCGGCGAGATAGGCGAGGGTGATTCCCACCAGGAGAGCAAGCACGACCCCGGGGCGCCTAACGAACCCAATCAGCGCCCAGGCGAGTGCCCCGGCCCCGGCAACCAGCGCATAGTCAAGGCCGAGCGGCGTCATGCGCAGAAATTGTTGCGCCATCGCGGCCGCCATCGCTTCGAGGTGCAGCTTCGGTCCCGGGCGTCCCGGCCCGAGAGGCGTATCGATCACGTCGTGCCAGATCTGCGCCGACCCACCCACAATCACGATCTTGCCTCTGAAGAATGCGCCATCGTGATAGTTGGCGTGCCAGAATTTCGGATCGAAAACTTCGTAAAGCGGCCGCGGCTGATAGGCGTCGTCCGCGCTGAAACGGAGCATGTGCGCAGTGTGATCCTGCGGCACATCCGCGCCGCGGCCGATCTGTTCCAGCCCCCGCGCGGAGAGCGCGTGAAAAACCTCTTCACTCGGATGCGGAGGCAGCCCGGCGAGCTGCCGATCGGTCAGGGTATAATGAATCGAGCGCGTCCGTTGATCCATTTGATCGGGGAAGAAATTGACGTAGCCGACACGCGCATCGGCCATCTGCGGAGGTGGGATCAAGCTCTCGTTAGGCACGATCGCCTGCATTGCATTGGCGGCATCAAAGTTCGCGCCGACCACCACCTTGCCGCGATAACGTTCGAGCGCGGCATGGAATTGGGGATCACCGTCGTTAGGCGGATTGAAAGCCATATCGAAAAGCACGAGCCGCGCGCCGGAAGCGAAGAGCCGGTCGAGGAGCAGCGCCCAGACTTCGCGCGACCACGGGAAAGGCCGCGCCGTCATCAACTGAAAGGCGCGGTTATGCGCCAGTTCCTCGGGTGCAAATGGTGGAAGCTCAAGCGTGCTCTGGTCGATCCCAAGAAAGACAAAATCATCGCGCGTCGGCGTTTTGCGGCCTTCTTTCTGGAGGAAATCTTCGAAGCGTTTTTCCCCCGACCAGACTGCGGAAACGAAAGGAACGTTAGGCGCCAAATGGAGCAACAGGACGAGCCCGGTAAAAGAGAAACAGATCGCCGCGAGGATCAGCAATCGATGCCGGCTCAACCAATGCATGCCGCGGATTGTAAGAAAGCTTCCGCGCGCGGCCAATCGCTAATTAACTTCTACCGCCAGCGAATTCCGCGGTTTCCGCAGCGGCAAGCGAGCGTGTCTACGGCCTCGCGCCGAAAGCCGCGGCGTCACGGTGATAGATTCAAAGCCGCGCCGGACAAGTTAAATTAAGTGCGTAGACAAAACCCGCATTTGGCGGCGTCTCAATTCTAAAGACCGTGCAGAGGTCATGGAAAGTTTTGTTTCGCATGAAGATTGGAAAACCTGTTTCGCACAGCTCGCGCCCGCGCTCCTTCTCTTCGCCCGCCGCTGGACGCACTCGCGGGCTGACGCCGAGGATGTCGTGCAGGAAGCTTTCGTGCGTTTTTGGCGACGCCAGCATTCGCTCGAGAATCGCGGTCTGCTCTACGCCACGGTCCGCTCGACCGCGCTCGATCGTCTGCGCAGCGACCAACGCCGCGCCCGGCGCGAGGCGGCCGCGTCCCTCGAGAGTGCCGATCATTGCGAGCCGATCTTCGCTCCGGAGGACGAAGGGCAGCAGCTCCTCGCGGCCGCGGTCGAGCGTTTGCCTAACGAACAAAGGGAAGTCGTCGTTTTGAAAATCTGGAACGAGCTGACCTTCGCCGAGATCGCCGGCGTCCTCGAGATCTCGCAGAACACGGCCGCTTCGCGCTATCGCTACGCCCTCAGCACCCTCAAGAAAATTTTGCAGCCGCATGAATGATTTTTCCGAATTGGAAGCCGAACTGAAAAAGCTGCGGCCCGCGCCCGCCTCCGCCGAGCTGACCCGGCGGATCGAGTGCGCACTCGCGGCGCCCGATGAAATGCCCACCGCCGGCGTCCTGCCGCGTCCGCGCGAGCGGAGCACCCTCTGGTGGTCGTTAGGCCTCGGCCTCACCGGGCTCGCCGCTCTGCTCGTCATTGGCCTGACGTTTTTCGATCAACCGCCTCAGTCTCAAGGGGTCGCCTCCGTCACCCCAAAACCCGCGGCTGCGCCAGGCTTTCAAGCGGTTGGCCTCAGCCAGGTCGTCTATAGCGGCCGCGACGAAGGTCTGGTTTTTCCGCCTAACGACACCGGCACGCTGCGCCGCCGTCTGCGTTACGAAACGCGCGAGACGATGCGCTGGCGCAACGCCCAAACCGGCGCCTCGGTCCGCGTCTCTTATCCAGTCGAGCAAGTTGTCCTGACCCCGGTCTCCTTTCAGTGAACCTAACGAACCTAAAACTATGAAAACACGAATCGCCTTAACCAACATACTCGCCGCCCTTATTCCGTTGGCGGCTTTCGCCCAAACGCCCACTCCCCCGGATGTCCCCCCGCAGCCGGCCCTCGCCCCCGCCCCTCCCGCGCCCGCGGTCCCGCCGGCGCCCCCCGTGCCACCCCACCACGGGATGCGCCACGACGATCAACCGAGAGGACCGTATACTTTTCTCGGCGTGGAAACTTCCCGCGTCTCGCGCGTGGTGAGCGAGCAACTCGGGCTGCCGCGCGGCTTCGGCGTGGTGGTGGATTACGTCGTGCCGGAGAGCGCCGCGGCCGCCGCCGGGCTGGAGCAAAGCGACATCATTAAAATGTTGAACGATCAGATCGTAATCGACTCGGAACAGCTCGGCATTTTGGTGCGCAGTTTTGTCGACGGCACGACGGTGAACCTGACGGTCCTGCGCAAAGGTCGCGAGATGAAGCTCACAGCGAAGCTGCAACAGAAGCAGGAAAAATCGGGACACGATCCGGTCGGTTACGAATGGAATTTCGACGGCATGGATGGGATGAAGGATTTCCATATGCCCGACATGTCGGCGGTGCGCGAAGCGGTCAGCCGCGCGAAAAAAGAGGCGTTGCGTGCGGGTGATGAGGCCCGCGAAGCCGCCCGCAGACTGCGGATCGTGACGACGGACGACGGCACCTTAAAATCGACGCACGTCGACCTGGGCAAAGCACAGATCGTTTTCTCCGATGAGAAAGGGGAGCTGAGGCTGGAAACGGTTGATGGGAAAAAAATGCTGACGGCGAAAGATGCGACCGGAAAAGTTCTCTTTCAGGGACCGATCGATACGGAGGAGGAGCGGGCCAAAGTGCCCGCCGAAGTACGGAAACGCTACGAGAATCTCGAGCACCAGGACTTGCCGCCGATTCCGCCTAACGAGGAGCTGGCGCCGCGCCCGCCCGGTCCCGGTGAATCGGCTCACCTGCACGAGGCGGACCTCGAGCAAGCCGCGCTCGCGCCCAGCCATCGCACCGGCTGGGTGCGGAGCACGCTCCTGCTTTAGACGTTGCGTGCTGCCCCGGCGCTTGCGGTGCGGAGCGCGTCTCCTAGAATCTCGTGCGCGCGGGCTGCGGCCCGGGTGCGACGATGCCTGAGCGAAAACCGTACGCGCCACCGCCGACCCCCGCCTCGACCGCGCGCGATCCCTACGCCGCGTTTCGCTTCAGCAGCTTCGTTTTTTATACCCTCGGCAATTTCGTATCCATCACCGGCCGGCAGATGCTCACGGTCGCGCTCGAATGGGAAGTTTACGCGCGCACCCACTCGGCCACGGCGCTTGGTCTGGTCGGCCTGACGGCGGCGTTACCCGTCGTCGGCCTGTCCCTGCCCGCCGGGCATCTGGCGGATCGGTTCAGCCGCAAGACCATCATCCTTTGGTCGCAGGCGGCGAGCGCATTTTGTTCGGTCTGCCTTGCGCTCATTTCCTGGCAGCACCTGGCGATTCCGCGCCTAACGATTCTGTTGCGCGCGAATGATGGGCTGAGCTTTATCGCGCACGTCTTCGAACGCCACGCGACTTATCACTTCGACGATCTCTCGCTCCCGCTCATCTATTTTGTCATGCTCGTCTCGAGCTCAGCCCGGACTTTTGGCTGGGCGGCGCGCGCCTCTTATTTCCCGACGCTGGTGCCGCGTGACCATTTTGCGAACGCGGTCACCTGGAACAGCAGCATGTTTCAAATTGCCTGCGTGCTCGGTCCCGCGACCGCCGGGTTCTTAATCGTTAGGCTCGGGTTTCCTTTCATCTATGCAATCGATGCCTGCTGCGCCCTCGCCTTTTTCCTCCTTGTGTTGCCGATTAAAAAAGCGCGTGCATCGAAGCGGGTTTCCGGAAGTCCCTGGGAGAGTCTGGCGGCCGGCATCCACTTCGTTCTCGGCCGCAAGGTCATTCTCGCGGCGTTGACGCTCGATATGTTTGCGGTCCTGCTTGGCGGGGCAACGGCGTTGCTGCCGATTTTTGCCGATCAAATTTTGCACTGCGGTCCGATCGGGCTCGGTTGGTTGCGGGCGGCGCCGGCGATCGGCGCCTTCGGCATGGCGGTAGCGATCGCCTATCTCCCGCCGATGCGGCACGCGGGGCGCGCGCTACTCTGGTGTGTGAGCGGCTTCGGGTTGTCCACGATTCTCTTCGGCTTGTCGACCTGGTTTTGGCTTTCGCTCCTCATGCTCTTTTTTACCGGGCTCTTCGACAGCGTCAGCATGGTCGTTAGGCAAACTCTCGTGCAACTGCTCACGCCAGATGAGATGCGCGGGCGCGTCTCGGCCGTGAACAACATTTTCATCGGCACTTCGAACGAATTCGGTGCCTTGGAGTCTGGACTCACGGCGGCGGTCTTTGGGCCCGTCATCTCCGTCGTGGCGGGTGGAATCGGCACGATCCTGGTCGTGGCCGCGGTCGCCTTTAAATGGCCGCAAATGCGCAAGATCGGGGCGCTCGACAAGAGCCTTGCCTAACGACGCCTCTGCTACGGCCACGCCTTAGTCGCGCGAAACGAAGAACTGCGCGTTCGGCAATTCACCCCCGATGATGTCGGCGCCAGCGCCGGCGAGCTTTGCGTCCTTGATCTCGATTGGAACGACCCGCGGCGACGCCCCTCGCGCGAAACCAATCGGAACGACGAAGAAAACGGCCAGGAGCCAACGCAGTGGTAGATGCTTTTCATCGCTTCTGAGATGCACCGAGCAGTCCGTTTGGATTCAGTCGGCGACATGGTGCCACGGGACGCGAAGAAACTTTCTACTCGCGATCGACCTAGTGGTCGAAGTTCGCAAGATCTCGCAAGCCGGCACGGCGACAGCCCATCACTTTTCTTCCTCCCATCTCCGGTCTTGCTTGTCACTTGTCAGCCTCACTCGTCAGTCTTTCTGCAGTTTCAGCTTTTCACTTTTTGGAACTCCCGCTAGAGATTCGCTCGAATGTCGACCCCGGAAGAACCTCGCGCGATCAATGGCTGATGATCTGAAGAGCGCGCTAGTCGAACTCGTGCGCTTCGCGCGAACATTGCGCGGAGACGAAAAAAGCGAAGCGCAAAGCTTTCGCGACCACTTCTTTCGCGCACTTGGTATGGAGGAGTCATTGGAGCTGGCGCGACCTTCGAATTCCGCGTTACCAAGAAGCCAGGCTCACCGCAGTTGGAGCTCGTTGTAGCCGGGATCGGTGATCCCGGCCCCCCCGCCCGAAAGGCGGCAAAAAGTTCGCCGACCTTCTCTGGCCCGACCGCGTGCTGATCGAGATGAAGCGACGCGGCGAAGATCTCGAGAAGCATTACGACCAACTCTCGATTACTGGACCCACATTGTACCCAAGCGCCCGCCCTACGCGATCCTCTGCAATTTCCACGAGTTCTGGATTTATGACTTCAATACCCAACTCTTTGATCCGGTTGATCGTATCAAGCTAGCGGATCTGCCTCCAGTATCAGCGCTTTCAACTCTCTCCTGCCCGAGCCTAAATCTCTCATCTTTGACAACAACCGCGTCGGAGTAACGAGGCGCGCCGCTGACACCACGGCGCGTGTCTTTCGCGAAATCGTCGAACGCTTCGCGCACCAATTCGTAGTGTCTGCTCGCGTTTTCGCAGCAATGGATCGAATCTGAGCAAATGAAAAAAACTGCACGCGCCAAGGAAGAAGTGCAGCTGGAATATCTAGCTGTGTCGCCTCAAGAACGGCGTCTTGCGCCCGATGCGCCCCGACGCGCTGTATCGGGCATTTATCTCGACAGAAAACCGTCCCGAGAACAGCCGCAGGTTATCGAGCGTCGCGGTGGAAAGAGGATCGCTTTTGGCTGGTATGGAGGAAAGTTCTCACATTTGACTTGGCTGCTGCCGCTCCTGCCAAGCTGCCACCACTATTGCGAACCGTTTGCCGGATCAGGGGCGGTTCTCCTCAATCGCGAGCCATCGCAAGTGGAAACGTACAACGACATTGATGGAGATGTCGTAAACTTCTTTCGGGTTCTTCGCGATCAATCGGATAGGATAATCCGGCAACTGGCACTTACACCATTTTCTCGGGAAGAATTCTACGATGCCCTGCGTGTCCGAAGCGTGGATTCACCTCTCGAACGCGCGAGAAAATTTTATATTCGCGCGCGGCAAGCACGGTCCGGGCTGGCGCAGACCGCAACACTTGGTAGATGGGCCAACTGCAAGAATACGACCAGGGCGGGAATGTCTGGCGTCGTATCACGTTGGTTAGGCGGCGTGGCGGCATTACAGGACGTCGCTGAACGTCTGCTCCCGGTGCAGATAGAAAATCGGCCCGCGCTGGAGTGCGTCGAATTATACGATGCTTCCGAAACACTTTTTTACTGCGATCCGCCATATCTTCACGAAACGCGCGGTGATGCCAAAGCGTATGGGTTTGAGATGCACGAAAAAGATCACCGACAACTTGCTCGCGCGTTAAAAAAGTGTCGCGGAAAGGTAGCCCTTTCCGGTTATCGTCACCCCCTAATGGATGAACTTTTTGCTGGTTGGCGCCGGTTTGATGCTGACGCGAAAATCTGCCATAGCATCAAGAAGCTCCGGCAGGAATGCCTTTGGATGAACTATTAGAATCGATGGGACGAAGGATTGATGAGGTTACGCTCGCTGCACTCCTAAGGCGACAATTCCAAGAAGCTCTGGAACTATATCTAAAAGGAATCAGGCCCTCCACAGCAAACCATCTTTCCGAAGCGGCCGACGTACTCTTCGCAACGAAGGTTCAATCTTTTCGTGAGGCACTGCTCGGCTGTTTTCTGGCGAAGATCTCAGATCCCGCCATCGACGTTCGTTTGCCCTATGCCAACCAAGGGGCGAATGCATTTCAAGGACGGGCTGTTGACGAAGACATCGTGAATCCTTTTCTACAAGAACACCAGATACCTTGTTCGAAAGGTCCCTACCTCGCCATGTTTCGGCGCAGTGTGAAGTTTGTTCCCGAAACGCGCGACGGCCTTCGCGACAAAGGAGCATATGACGTCTTTCTTACGCTGCTAGACTTTCTAGAAAACGCTTCAGCGGGAGAAGCCAGACCCGTGCTTCGTCTTTTGCTCTGGAAATTTATCGAACTTCGCGAGCAGGGAAAAATCGATCTCGCACGCATTCAACGTCTCAGCCTCGACCAGTATCAGAAACTGATTGATGGACTCTTGCAGGTGCCCAGCGGTGGCCTACTCCCTGTTCTTCTCTCCGTGGCAGTGTTTCAGACGCTCCGCGAATGTTTCGAACTGGATTGGGAAATAAACTGGCAGGCAATCAACGCTGCAGATCGCGCTTCTGGGGTGGGTGGGGATATCACGATTCGGTCGAAAGGCACAACCATATT
>JACDGM010000020.1 GCA_013815325.1 Chthoniobacterales bacterium | reverse complement strand
TGGCGGGCCACCGCCACGATCGCCTTCTTGCGCGCCGCTCCGGTGGCGAGGGCGCCTTTGGCCAGGACCAGGCGCCACTTGACCACTGCGCGGTAGTGCGGCTGGAAGCGGACCAGCCGCCAGGCCGCTTCGACCAGGGCGGCTCTGAGTCTGTCCGCCACAGGACGGACTCATCCGACGGCGAGTTTGGTCACACAGCCTTGGTGGCGGGTTTGCCCGCTGCTGTATTCGCCCGGACATAAGCCGGTGTAACTGCCCACTTGGCGGCGATTGCCGAAGCGGCCCCAGTCGCCGATCTCGCGGTCGATGACCACGCTCGTGAGGGCGCCCAGTCCTCGGGGCTGGTCAGGGGCGGCTGCGGCTTGTAGCTCTTTGGTTAACGGCCGGATCTGGCGCTCCAGGGCGAGCAGGATCGGCTGGGTGTGCTCAAGTAACTCTCGCAGCCAACTGGTAGCTCCAGTCGCCCAAAGGTGCGCGCTTTCCACCAGCCGCTTTTCCCCTCCAGCCCATGGTTGACCAGGAGACTGCGGCCCTGCGCTTCAAGCTGTTTGCGCGTCTTGACCAGCTGTTCGCGCTGCCGGCGGAGGGCGCGCCGTTGTTCTTCCTCCTCGCTCGGCACCCGAATAACGGCCAGGGCTTCTTTGTTCCCCTGGTCCCATTCTGCTTCGCTCAGGGCAGGCTACGCGGTCCAGTTTGAGGCAAAGCGCTTTGGCGTCGCGCCCAGCGGTCTTCACCCGCTGCTGACGCTCGTCCGCCGGTTTGGGATTGCTCCCTTCCACCTACGCCACCACCACGCACTCTGCCTGGTGGAGGTCGATTCCGAGCTTGATCACCGCCTTGCCGCCATTAAACTGGCCGCGGGTTTCCTCGAGTGAGGAGATCTCTTTAGCTGTCTTTGTATTCGACAATAGCATCTTCTCCAACTAGGTCTGTGATGATTCCTTGTGGCAACACAATCCTTCATCTTGTCGGGTGTAGGTCCCAAACCCGCACCCGGCAACTCTCACCATTTCATCTAGGCGCTGCAGCCAACCACTGGCCGGCGTACGCTCACGATTTCCATGACTCCAACCTCTTATCCCGCCGCCACGCGCGCCCCCGCCAGCGGTGGCTGATTCTTGCGCTTGCGGACTCCTTCAGCAGTCACTAATGTCTCCTAAGATGAAGACCTTTCGTTGCTCGTTTTTACTCTCACTGCTTGTTTTCCTTGGCCTTGCCTCGCTGGCTCATGCCGCGCCGGTGCTGCAAGTTACGGTGTCGAACTCAGCCGGCAAAATTGTTTACAAAGGCAAAACCGGTGCCGACGGGTCCTTCGCGACTCCGAACCTGGCCACCGGCGATTACATCGTGCAATTCAATTCCAAAGGCTCTCTCAAAGGCGGCCCTTTCACCATCGCGATGAACGCGGGAAAGCAAAAAGTGGGCGCCGACTCTGTGCCGGCAGGAAAATTCTCTCGAGGTGGTGTGGCTCTGAAAGTAGCGGTGGACCATCCCATGAATCTGACCGGGGAAATCGCCGCCGCCGGGACGACGAAGACGGTGGCGGCTAACACCAACAACAAGACCAAAAGCAATGGCAAAGTGAAATACATTAACGGCCGACAATACGTTTGGGTTCCTGCTGAGGCGGGCAGCTGGGTCGGAGGGAAATGGGTGGAAGCGGGAAGCCTCGAAGCCCGGAATGCCGAAGGTCTTAAACAGACCAAAGTCGAACAAGGCGGTACAGCCGATTCGGACAGGTAAGGGTAAGTAAAAGACGCGACACCTGCTGATCGCAGCGAAGGACGAGCAATGGGTCAAAGCTTACTATCGACACTGAGATTTGCAGCGGGCTTCGGTCGGACAACGGCGCTTCAAGCGCTCGGCAGGCAATGACGCTCCCTTTGCCAGCCCTTCCGTAGTCTTCCATGAGGCGGGGTGAGGGAGGGGCTTTGCGAAGCCACGTTTCGTCGAAGTGCGCCCGCGATGCCGTGCCCGGAACGGGCGAGAAAGAAAGGGGCGCACGTCTTTTTTCTCATGGGGAACGGGTTTATCAGAATGCTCTTGTTCTTGTCTGAGGGGCCGAACAACAAGATTAAAGACATGACCCATTAGGGCGTTTTGTTTTTACCTCTCTTCTCTAGACATTTCTCCCGTATGCAGACGATCGTCATCGGCCACAAAAATCCGGATATGGATTCCATTTGTTCGGCCGTAGCTTACGCGCACCTCAAGCGGGTCACCGGCACTCCTAATGTGATCGCGGCCCGCGCCGGAAACACCAACGAGCGGGTCGATTTTGTGCTGAACAAATTCGGCGTGGAGCCGCCGGTGTTCATCAGCGATCTATCGGCCCGCGTGTGTGACGTGATGGAACGCAACGTCGTTTACGTCCACGCCGACTCGACGGTTTACGATGCCCTGCATCTCATCGAGCAACGGAGGCTGCGGGGTCTGCCGGTGATCGACGGAGAGATGCGCTTCCTCGGCTTGCTCTCCGCGTTCAAAATCAGCCATCACCTCTTCCCACCTCGGGAGGAAGCGGACGCAGCTCGCGTCATCACCGCGCCGCTCTCCAGCATCGTCGCCACTTTCGGGGGCACAGTGGTGACCGGAGAGCTGGAGAACGAAACGGCGGAGCATTTGCTCATGATCGGCGCGATGAGCGCGGATACTTTTGCCGAACGCTTGCGGCACCATCGCGCCGCACGTCTCGTTCTTTTCGTCGGCGACCGCGACGACATTCAAATGCTGGCGATTGCGGCGAAGGTGCGGGCTATCGTTGTGACCGGCCATCTTTCCGTGTCCCCGGCCGTGCGCGAGGCTGCTGCCGCTGGCGGCGTCACTATCATTACCTCGCCCTGCGACACCGCCACCACCGTGGATCTCGCGCGTGGCGCGGTGCGGGTCGGACGCATGTTGGAACCGGAATACTTGAGCTTTACCCCGGATACTTTACTCGACCACGTGCGGGAGAAGGCCGCGCACTCGGCGGCGTTCGTCTTTCCGATTGTCGATGAGGAGGGCGTGCTTGTCGGCATCCTGGCGAAGAGCAATCTCCTCAAAACGCCGGAGCGGCAATTAATCCTCGTCGATCACAACGAACTTTCGCAGGCCGTGAAGGGCGCCGACAAAGTCCGCATCGTCGAGATTCTCGACCACCATCGCATCGGCGGATTTGCGAGCGATTCACCGATCCTTTTCTGGAACAATCCCGTCGGCTCGACGAGCACGATTGTCGCACTCTGTTATCAACAGGCCGGAGTGCCGGTGCCGCGCGCGATGGCCGGGCTCCTCATGGCCGGGTTGATTTCCGATACGCTCAATCTCGCTTCGCCGACCGCGACACCGGCCGATCGCCTTGTGCTGGAGCAGTTGGCGCAAATCACGGGCGTCGATCCGGCCCAGCTTGCAGAGGAGATTTTCTCAGTCGGCTCGCCGCTGCTCACGCTCAGTCCCGAGCAAGTCATAACGGCGGACTGCAAGGAGTATGACGAGGATGGGACCCGCTTTACGGTCTCGCAGATCGAGGAACTTAGTTTCTCGCATTTTGTTGAAAAACAGGATGCGCTACTCGAAGCACTGGAAGGGCATGGCCGCAGCGCGCGGCTGTTTTTCGCCGCGCTCCTCGTGACCGACATCAACACGCAAACATCTCTCCTGCTCTGTTGCGGCGCGCCCGAGTTTTTGCACCGAATCGATTTCCCCGCGCGCGGCCCGAACATCTGGGAGCTCACTGGGGTGGTCTCGCGGAAGAAGCAATTGCTGCCCTATCTGCTGCAATGCATCGCCGGTCTGCCGCCGGCGTGAATCCTCGTCGAAGCACCGACGCGATCGGCTTTCGGTTTCCTAACGATAGAAGCCAAGGTCCTGCGCAACAAACTCGGCGTCAGTCGATCTTCCGAAGCGTATTGCGGGGGCTGCGAACGATACTTGCGCAATCGGATGCTACACTGATAAAGCTCCCCAGATCATGGATGCCTAACGATGTCGCCGATGCGAAAATCAGCTCGAGTGTTTTACTCCGCAGGAGGTCCGGGTGAGCCGGCGGCATGCGGCTATCCCCGCCGCGAACGCGCTTAGCCTTTCGCGCTCGTATACTTTGGCTCGTGTGCCTCTTTGCGGATCGCGGCGAAAACCTTTCGAATCGCGACTCGGCTGGCATTGTTGGCGAAAACGGCCGGGATTGCTCCGCCGGTGTCGCTATAGATAAGGTAGGTGGCGCGCGTGGTGCCTGCCCCTGTCGGCTCGAGCAGCCAACTGCCTTCGCAGACTTTGACGCGCTGCACGCCCGGTTTTTGCGCCGGGCCGAGGTCGTTGGCGGGCTTCCAATGGATGTGATAAACCGGGCCCGCGGGCCCCGAACTTTTCGAATGTTCGGAACGAAGGGTGTAATCGCGGTCGTCGACCAAAGGTAGAGCCAGGCGGTGGTAGGCGACGATGGCTCCGTCTGTCTGCTTCAGAATCCGGACTTCCGCCGAATAGGGCATAAAACTTGGATAGGACTTCGCGTCATTGAGAACGGCATAGACCGCGCTCGGAGGGGAGTCCATCAGGCCCACGCTTTTGAATTCCTTGAGCGACGAGCCCGCGCGAGTGCGGTTGTAGATGACGACTCCGTCCCGGTTCGCCACCTGTTCCCACGCTGTGGTGGCACGGGGGCAGGCTGCTGATCCAACAGCGTTCTCATCGCCGGCAAAGGCTTGTCCGCTCAGCAGGAGGGCGAGAAAAACAGTGGCGATTAGGTTCACGGAGAAGCGGCTTATCATGCGGATACAGTAAGATTCGTTCGTGGGGGCAGGATTGGCCTTCCGAGTGCCTATAAGACGCCGGTGTTTTCGACTATTCGCGTGGCTTTCGCGCCAGCCAGTGAATCTCGCCAGGCCACCAGGGAAAGGCTTCTCCCCACCTCAAGTTAAACTTCAGCCAGGCGCGCGAGTTCTCGAGGATGAGTCCCTTGTGCCGCATGAAGTAGGCGCCGGAGATGAATTCGATCTTTAGGCCCGCCGCTTCCGCCAGCTCTCGCACCCGGGCGGGCGAGAAGACCGTCACGTGACCGAGATGCTGCGCGGTCTTGCGCAGCTGCCGCTCGCGCAGCCCGATCAGAAAATGCGGGAGCACCGGCGAGCCGCCGAGAACCGAGCCGCCCGGACGCAAAGCCGCCGCGACTTTGCCCAAGGCGCCTCCCGGATCGACGGTGTGTTCGAAAATGTGGAGGCAAATGGCGGTGTCGAAGCCATGGGGTAGGATTATGTGGGGTGCTTCGATATCGGCCTGCAAAACCTCCCTGTAGCCGGCGCGCCTGAGGATGTTTCGCTTCGGCACGGCATCAACGCCCAGCCAGCGGCTCCATCGCGGGGCGCGCGCGCTGTCACGCACTCGTTCGGCGGCGAGCCGGGTGAAGGTGCGCATCTGGCCATTATGGGTGCCGAGTTCCAGGATCGCGAGCGGCCGGCCGGCACGGCGATATTCGGCGGCGAGCAGATGGTAGGTGAACCAGTAGCGCAACATCCGCACCGGAAAGCGCACCGTCTTGGACTTGTCCGAAATCCCAAATCGCCGGCCCCGGAGAAAATCACGGGTCCGCAGAAAATCGATATCCCATCCGCGACGATCGTAAGGAGTGTGACCTTCCGCTACGATCGTGGAGACGTCTCGCTCCACCGTGGATGTCTTGTAACTACTCATCTCCTTAATAATACGCGCTCCAGGGTTGATCGCCGGCACTTCTACTGCCGCAGAGCGACCGCAGATGTGCGCGATCGTAGCGCGCGCGAGTGACGGAGGATAATCCAGATTCTCAGCGCGCTCGGGTAAATAATTTTGACGATCGAGCGCTACCTGGAACTCCTCATCGCGCTCTGCTGCCCTCGAACTCTTTATAACTGGAGGATTCCCGCCCAATGCCGCATGCTCGTGACAGATGCATTGGCCCTTCGTCTGGATTGGATACCTTCTGACTTGGGCGACCATCCCGCATATTCTGCTCCGGAATAAACCGCCGGCCTCGACCCTGGCTTGGATCTGGGCCGTCATCCTCTTCCCCTACGGCGGCCCGATCTTCTATCTCATCTTCGGGACGGATAGACTCGTTAGGCAAAGGCTCCGCGCGAGGCGCGAGCTGGATGCCTCCGGCGCGCGCGAGGAACGCCGGGTGAGCGCCGATACCAAGGCGGCGGCTGCGCAACTACCCGAGGCCGAGCGCCGGAGTGTGGAGTTACTCTCCCGCTTGAACGAATACGCGATCTCCAGCGCCGACGAGACGCGGCTGCTCGTCGACGGCGGCAACTTTTTCGCGGCGCTAGGGGAACGGATCGATGAGGCGCAACATCATGTGCACGTGGAGTTCTACATCTGGCAGAAGGATGCGCGCGCCGAAGCCATGCTCGACCGCCTCGTCGCCGCCGCCCGCCGCGGCGTGGAAGTACGCCTGCTGCTCGATCCGATCGGTTGCTTCCCGATGCGGCGTTCGCACTTTGCCCGATTGCTCGAGGCTGGCGGAAAGTTCGCCTGGTTTCGCACCGCCCATCCGCTGCGCAACCAATGGACCTTCACCCTGCGCAATCATCGCAAGCTGCAGATCATCGATGGACGTCATTGTTTTGTCGGCGGGATGAACATGGGACGCGAATATGCGGGCGAAGATCCAGCGGTGGGCGCATGGCGCGATCTCCAGATCGAGATCACCGGCGGCGCCACGCGCAAGTTCCAAATGGTCTTTGCCGATGACTGGTTCTTCGCGACCAAGGAGAAACTCCTGGCCCCGAAATATTACCCGCCACCCGAGGGCGAGCAGAGCTTGCTCGTGCAACCAATGATCGATGGCCCCGATGGTCCGGATGACCCGATCGAGATGTCATTAGTCTTCATGCTGAACATCGCCCGTCAGCGCGTCTGGCTGACCGCGGGTTACTTCGGGCCTAACGAGCCCCTCCTTACCGCTTTGCAACTTTCAGCGCAGCGCGGCGTGGATGTGCGCATGCTTGTCGCCGGAAAGTCGGATCATCCGCTGCTCGTCAACATCGGACGTTCCTACTACGAAGAGCTGCTCCGTTACGGGGTGAAAATTTACGAATACGAAACCGGGATCAACCATGCCAAGGTCGCGCTCGTGGATGAGGAATGGCTCATGGTCGGGTCGGCGAATCTCGACGTGCGCTCGATGCGGTTGAACTTTGAGTTGAACGCCCTCGTGCGCGACCCGGCCACGGCGGCTCACCTGGAGCGCGTGCTCAGCGCCGACTTTGCCGCCTCGCGCCGCATCGACGCGAAGGAATTTCCGCAGCGCTCTCGCGTGCAGCGCTGGAAGGAGAGTCTGGTCCGCCCCTTGGCGCCGCTCATCTAAAAGCTTCACTCGTTAGTCAGAGTGATCGCCGAGATTCTCCGGCTGTGATACAGGGCGGCTTAGACAACCGCTAAAACCGAAAAGCGCCTTCGCAGATGCTTTCGCTCGCTTTGCGACGGTCGTTAGGGCTCTCGCGGCTCTGCAGCTTCTCTGGAAGAACCCTCTTGTCAGCGGGTTTACCTACTGCGGCCATCGCTTCCACCTGGAACTCAGACGGTATCTTCAGCTCGGTGCGCGCTCGCTCATAATCGAAGCCTTCCATCCCGTGCACCACAAAACCCTGCCGGAATCCCTCTAAAGCGAAACTCAACCAGGCTGCGCCCGTGTCGTAGGAATGAGTGATGGAAGGTTGACCGTTATATTCGAAATGCGTCCGCGAAATGAAAAGAACGAGGGCAGCAGCGTTCTTCGCCCAAGACCTATTCCCGTCGCCGAGCAGGCCGAGGAACGCCGGCCAATGCTCCGTCTCGCGACGGGCAAAAAGCGCACGCCATTGTTGAGCGTTGAAGGAAGAGGGCGCCCATCGTGCGGCTTCGAAAAGAGGCATCAATTCTTCGACGGGAATTTCTTCGCCGCTCATGCCGCGTGGTGACCAGCGATCGAGCAAAAGCGGCTCGATCGGGTACTCGGATTTCCGCACTTCGCTGCCTTTAATCATGGGCTGCAATCCTAGGCCGGCCATTGCTCCATGTCGAGTGCCTTCGGGCGCCGCGAAGTTGTCGATTGAGGTTGAGATTTGTTGGGGCAAGTTCAGCCGAAACCATCACGCCGTGAAAGACCTGACCCAAGGCTCCGTCCTTAAACACCTCCTCCAGATGGCCGTTTTCCTGGCGGTGAGCATGGCCGTGCAGACGCTTTATCTTCTGGCAGACCTCTACTGGGTCGGTCGGCTTGGCAAAGAGGCGATCGCTGCAGTCGGATTGGCGGGCAATCTTACGATGATCGTGCTGGCTCTTACGCAAATGCTCGGGTCGGAACGACTACTCTCATCGCGCAAGCCGCCGGCCAAAAGGATCAGCCGCACGCGGAGCTGGTCTTTAACCCATCACTTGCGATGTCTATCCTCGTCGCGGTGGGACTGGGCGTGATCGGCTTCCTCGTGCGGGTGCCTTACGCTAACTCATTAAGCGCGGATGCCACGACAGCAGCTTTGGCGCAAAGTTATCTCCTTTGGTTTATTCCCGGTCTCCTTTTACAATTTCCATTGGTGACTCTCGGATCGGCTTTGCGCGCCACCGGAATCGTGAAGCCGGCGGTCGGATTGCAAGTTCTCAGTGTGGCTCTCAACATGGTGCTTGCGCCCTTGCTCGTCTTTGGTCTGGTGGGTTTGCCACGGCTCGGAGTGACGGGCGCTGCCCTCGCGACCTTTATTTCCATCCTTATAGCCGATGTTCTGATGATTCTCTATTTCGTGAAGAAGTATGACTATCTCAGCTTTAGAAAAGCGTTATGGCGTCCGCAGCTCCAGATATGGTGGGCGATGCTCCGGATCGGTCTGCCGGCCGGCGCGGAGTTTGCCTTGCTTTTCCTCTACATCATCATCGTTTACGGAATCATTCGGGGCTTCGGGCCCGCGGCACAGGCGGGCTTTCGGTATAGGCGCGCGAGTCATGCAGGCGCTCTTTCTCCCGGTGGTGGCGTTAAGCTTTGCAGTCAGCCCGGTGGTAGGACAGAACTTTGGCGGACGCCGGGGCGACCGGGTGCGGCAATCGGTCTATGCGGCCATTGGGCTGGCGGCGGCGATCATGCTCCTGCTCGCGCTTGTGGCGCATTATCTGCCCGTGCTTTTGCTCCGGGGTTTCTCCAACGATCCGCGGGTGATTGCTTTTGGTAGTGAATACCTGCGCATCACCGCCCTGAATTTCGTCGCGGCTGGCATTGTCTTTTCGAGCTCCAGCGTTTTTCAGGGCCTCGGCCATACCATTCCGCCGTTGCTTAGCTCGATGACGCGTTTGTTTCTTTTTGCTCTGCCGGCCGTGTGGCTCTCGCGGGAGCCGGGTTTTGAAATTCGTTATCTCTGGTATCTCTCGGTGGCTTCGCAACTGCTGCAAGCCTGCGTAAACCTGTTTCTGCTGCGGCGGGAGCTTAAGAATAAGCTTGTCTTTCCAGAGATGCTCGGTGTCCCGGCTGGCGCCACGATTGCATCATAGCCGATTGTAGAAGTTAGGCTGGCGTGGAATCGCGACGGCGTTGGCTTTTTGGTCTTGTGATGCACCTTCTCAAATGCCACAGCTAACCGACAAGAGGGCGCCAAACGCCTTCCGCAAAACCGCGCAGACTTATACGTCGGGCGCGAAGACCTTGCCGCAGCCCTACTTTGTGTCTCCGGAAGTTTTCAACGCCGAACGGGAGCAAATCTTCTCGAAGCAGTGGATTTGCGTAGGGCATCAGAGTCAGATCGAGAAAGCTGGTGACTATTTCGTTCCGGAAGTCGCGGGGGAGAGCCTGATCATCGCACGCGATCAGAAGCAATCCATTCATGGCTTTTATAACGTCTGCCGCCATCGTGGGACGCGACTGTGCGAGGTAGCGAGTGGATCTTCGCCGGCGATTCAATGCCCGTATCATGCCTGGACGTATGGCCTCGATGGCCGATTGCTGGGTGCGCCGTCGATGGATCTGGTGCCGGGGTTCGAGAAAGCAGATTTCTCGCTTCACGCCGTGAATCTGCGGCTTTGGGAAGGTTTTATATTCGTTAGTCTGTCCGATGCGTCGAAGCCGCTGGAGCAGGTCTTTGCGCCGCTCGCGGGAAAGTTTGCGCACTGGAATCTGCCATCTCTTCGCCCTGCCCGGCGAATCGAGTATAAGGTCGAGGCCAATTGGAAACTGATCTTCGAGAATTACTCCGAGTGCTACCACTGCCCGCTGGTGCATCCCGCGCTTTCCAAAGTGTCGCCCTCCGACTCGGCCGCGAATGATCTTTTGGAAGGGCCGTTTCTCGGTGGCTTCATGTCCATCGCAAAGGGTCAAAGCCTAACAATGAGCGGAAAGACCTGCGCGCTATCGGTGGGGGGCATCGGGGAAGAAGACCACGCACGTGTCTTCTACTATTCCGTTTTTCCCAATATGCTCCTAAGTCTCCATCCTGATTATGTGATGGTGCACCTGATCTGGCCGCAGTCGCCCGGCCGGACGCGGATCGCCTGTGATTGGTATTTCCACCCGGAGGCGGAACGGGCGGAAGAGCCGCGTTTCAACCCAGAAGATGCAGTGGCGTTCTGGGACATGACTAACAAGCAGGATTGGCATGTCTGCGAGTTGAGTCAGCAAGGTATCGCTTCACGTGCTTATGAGCCGGGGCCGTATTCACCACGGGAGAGCATTCCGGCAGCTTGGGACCGGGAATATCTGCGACAGCTTAGGTGAAAGTTGGGCTGCCCTCAGCCGCCCGCCATCGCGCCGATGATGAAGAAGGGTTCGGCGCCTCTCGCAATCGCGTCGGGGAGGGGAGTGTCGGGTGTTTCGTGGGAAACATCCTCGCCACAGGCGAAGAACCTAACGAGCGGCCTTCTCTTGAGTGTGGCGGGGTCGCGGATGGTGCCTCGCAGCACCGGATATCGCGCTTCGAGCGTGTCGAGGACCGAGCGCAGGGTGATCTCTCCTCCGACCTCGAGCGGAACCTCGTCCGTAACATGGGCGAGATTGCGCAGATGCGTCGGCAGCACTACGCGGATCATGACAACGTCTGGGCCTCGACCGAAAGGACGGCGGGAAGATCGCGAGCTACAGTGTTCCAAGTGTCGCCGGCATCGGCGGACGCATAGACCTGGCCGCCCGTAGTGCCGAAGTAGATGCCACATTCATCGAGCGTATCGACGGTCATCGCGTCGCGTAACACATTCACATAACAGTCACGTTGCGGCAGACCTTTGGTGAGCGGTTCCCATTGATTGCCGCCGGTGCGGCTACGGTAAACGCGCAGCTTTCCATCCGGTGGGAAGTGCTCCGAATCACTCTTGATCGGAACGACATAGATGGTCTCGGGTTCATGCGCGTGCACGTCGATGGGAAAGCCGAAATCGGACGGCAAGTTGTCACTTACTTCGGTCCATAACTCTCCGGCGTTGTCACTCCGCATGACGTCCCAGTGTTTCTGCATGAAAAGCACCCCGGGGCGGGAGCGATGCATGGCAATGCGATGGACACAATGACCTACTTCCGCGTCCGGATCGGGAAGCTCGTAGAGAGATTTGAGGCCGCGATTGATAGGCTGAAAAGTCTGGCCTGCGTCGTCGCTGCGGAAGGCGCCCGCGGCGGAGATGGCGATGAAAATGCGCTCGGGATTGCTGGGGTCGAGCAATATCGTATGCAGACACATCCCGCCGGCTCCGGGTTGCCAGAGCTTGCCTTTCGCGTCGCGCAGCCCAGGAAGTTCCTGCCATGTTTTCGCACCATCCGTGCTCCGGAAAAGCGCGGCGTCCTCCACGCCTGCATACACTGTCTCGGGGTCGGTGAGCGATGGCTCGAGATGCCAGACACGTTTGAATTCCCAAGGATGTTGCGTGCCGTCATACCATTGGTGCGTGCCGGGAACACCTTCATAGGCAAAATCTTTCCCGACCGGTTCCCATGTTTCGCCGCCGTCCTCGGAGCGCTGGATCAGCTGGCCAAACCAACTCGTGGATTGTGAGGCGTAGATCCGATTCGGATTCACAGGCGAGCCTTTGACGTGATAAATTTCCCAACCGGCAAAGTGCGGCCCGCTGATTTGCCAGTTCGCGCGCTGGCCATCGGCGGTTAGAATAAAGGCGCCCTTACGTGTACCGACGAGTAATCGTATTCCGCTCATAGTGGTGGAATTTCTACTGATGATGCCACGCAAAGCAACCTAGGAAATCGTCGCGCCGCGCAGGAAGAGAAGGCCAAAGGTTTGCTTCTCGGCGAAGCGCGCTAAAATGAGGCGCATGAGTGACGGACTTTACGACGTAGCCATCATCGGCGGCGGGCCTGCGGGCAGCACCGCTGCGACGTTGCTGGCGCAGGCGGGGCGGCGAGTGGTCGTGCTCGAGCGGGAAAAATTTCCGCGCTTTCACATCGGCGAATCGCTTCTGCCTTTCAGCACTACGACCTTCGATCGGCTCGGCGTGCGCGCAGAAATGGACCGCACTTTCATGCCGAAGTACGGCGGCGAAATTGTCGCGGGCTGCGGCACGCGCGAAGCAAAGTTTTATTTCAAGAACGGCTTTCGTTCCGAGCGCGATCGCGCCTACCAGGTCACGCGCTCAGAGTTCGACCAATTGCTCCTGAATAACTCGCGCGCGAAGGGCGCGGAGGTGCGCGAGGAAACGACCGTGCAAAAGATCATGCTGCAAGAGGATCGCATCCGGCTGGAGATGGCGATGCCCGATGGAGCGGAGGCGACGCTGGAAGCGCGCTATCTGCTCGATTGCAGCGGCCGGCAGACCGTGGTCGGAAACTTCCTTCAACTGAAAAAGTCCTACGAACATCTGCAAAAATTTTCAATCTTTGCGCACTTTGAAAACGTGGACCGGCCGAACGGGATCGATGGCACGCTCATTCGAATGGTGCGCGGGCTGGATCGCTGGTTTTGGATGATCCCGTTGACTCCTACGCGCATGAGTGTCGGCGTAGTCATGGATACAGTCTCATTTCGGGCGTTAAAACTCTCGCCCGAGGCCGCCTTGGAGAAATGTGTGAACGAACAGCCGCTCGTCGCCGAGCGGATGACCAAGGCCGAGCGAGTGACACCTGTCTATTCGGCTGGCGATTACTCCTATCGCAACGTGCGGCTCTACGGCGAACGCTGGCTGTTGGCGGGTGATGCGGCTGGGTTCATCGATCCGGTTTTTAGCAGCGGCGTTTACCTGGCGGTGATGTCGGGAGAAAAAGCCGCGGATACCCTCGATCAGGTGCTGCGCGACCCATTTCACAAGCGAAAGTTACTTAGGACTTATGAGCGAGGGATAAACTCCGTGATGAACCTTTATGTCAGGTTCGTTAGCTCATGGTATAGCGGCAAAGAGTTCATGGAAGTCTTTATGAACCCGACCGACATCCTGCAAATCGCGCCCGCGGTGAACGCCTTACTTGCGGGTAATGCCGGCCAAAGCTTTGCCGTGCGCTGGCGGATGTGGCTCTTTTATTTCTTCGTTCGCGCGCAGCGCTTCATTCCCTTCTCGCCCCGGCTCTCGCTCGTCCCGGCCAAGGCCGACGAGGTGGCGCCTGAGATCGCGCCGATCCCTGCGTGATGACTCACTCCACCTCCGACTATGATGTTGTCGTGATCGGCGCTTCGATGTCGGGCGCCGCCACCGCCACGCTCCTCCTGCGCGAGAATCCCGGCCTGCGTCTTCTTATCGTGGAGAAATCCGCCGAGTTCTCGCGCCGGGTGGGCGAGTCGACAATCGAAGTAAGCGCCTACTTCATGGGACGTGTCCTGGGATTGACCCAATACATCAACGAGAACCATCTCGTGAAACAGGGCTTGCGCTTCTGGTTCGCGAATGAGCAGGTGAAGAACCTGAGTGAAGCGAGTGAACTCGGGGGGCGTTATCAAGTGCGCCTGCCCTCCTATCAGCTCGATCGCGCCACTTTCGACGAAGAAGTTCTCCGGCGCGCCTGCCTGGCTGGTGCAGATCTCTCCCGTCCAGCCACAGTGACTGACGTCGAACTGTCGTCCGGCGCCGCGCAGACGATTACTCTTAAAGAAGGCGATGGCACGAGAACGATTCGCGCGCGTTGGGTGGTGGATGCTTCAGGTGTCGCCGCATTGCTCGCGCGAAAGAACGGCTGGCTTGTGCAAAATAGCGATCACCCGATCGCAGCGGCGTGGGCACGTTGGAAAGGGGTGAAGGACTGGGATAGTCAAGAGCTGGGAGAGAAGTATCGCGAGTGGGCGGGGGCGGTCTACGGGATTCGGGGGACGGCAACGAATCATGTTGTTGGCGACGGCTGGTGGAGTTGGTGGATTCCACTTAGGGGAGGCGATGTCAGTGTGGGCCTCGTCTTCGATCAGCGCCTGGTCGATTGGCCTCAGGAAGGCCGGGTCGGCGATCGGCTAAAGGAGTTTTTGATGCAACATCCCGTGGGACGAGAAATGCTCGCGGATGCGGAGTTCGATGAGGGTGACGTGCATTGGCGGAAAAATCTTTCCTATTACAGCACGACACTGGCGGGAGACGGATTTGTCTTGGTAGGTGACGCCGCGGCTTTTCTCGATCCCTTCTACAGCCCGGGAATGGATTGGATCGCCTTCACCAGCACGAGCGCGGCTGAATTGATCTCGGCGGAGCGAGGTGGAGAACCGATTGCCGCACGAATCGCGCGTCACGACAGGGTTTACGGCGCGAGTCATAGATCCTGGTTCGAGGCGGTTTACCGCGACAAGTATGAGTATCTCGGCGAGTTCGACCTGATGAGTCTCGCGTTGATCATGGATCTAGGTTTCTACTATCTCGGCATTGCTTCGCAGCCTTATAAGTTGGGCGCAAAAGCTCTCCTGGTTCCGCCCTTTTCGGAGTTGGTCTCCCGCCCCTTCTACCATCTCATTCGTACCTACAATCGCCGCTTCGCGCAGATCGCGCGGCGGCGGCGGCGCTTAGGAATACTGGGGAGGAAGAACCGGGGTAGGCGCTGTCTTATAGCGGGCTTTACGCTGAAGCCCACCGACGTAGGGCTAATCTTGAGAGCGTTGGGCCGATGGCTCTGGCTGGAGTTGGCTGAAGGCTGGCGCAGTTGGGCTGATCTTGTGCCGCAGGCGATAGCTGTAGCCCGGGTCTCCGACCCACCCCGCGCCGCGGTGCCGTCGCCGAGGCGCGGGTGAGAGCGCGTTCCTTAGCGTACACGGCCCCGGCAGCCTGGACATGCGGAAGCATGTCCCTCCGGAGGGACGCGCTTCCGCGCGTCCAGTCTCTTGCCGAAAACAGCAGGCTAAATCCCGAGAAACTCCCGGCACGTTTCGGATAACACTAGCGCTTTTTCTTGAGGAGAAAGATCGCCCATCTCTTCCACGAGCGTTCCCGGTCTCGCTTCTCCTAGCGTAAAGGGATAATCGGATCCTAGTGCGACTCTTTTCGCCCCAAAGAGCTTGAGCAAAAATCGCAAGGCATCAGGATCATGGACAAGTGAGTCCACGTAAAATCGCGCCGGAGTTATTGCGCCCTGATCATCAGTCTGGGCGAGGTAACTTCGCGGATTGGTCTTGCTATCCACCGCGCATAAGTCTGGCCGGACATCGAAGCCGTGTTGAATACGGCCCGCGGTGAAAGGGAAAGCGCCGCCGCCGTGAGCAAAGGCGACCCGGAGCTTTGGAAAACGATCGAAGACGCCACCGAACATGATCGAGCAGATCGCAAGCGAGGTCTCGGCCGGCATGCCGACGAGCCAGGGGAGCCAGTATTTCGGCATCCGCTCTTTGCCGACCATGTCCCAAGGATGAACGAAGATCGCGGCGTCGAGTTGCTGGGCCGCGCTCCAGACGCAATCGAGTGCGCGATCGTCGAGATTCCGGGCGGTGCTGGATAGGTGTGTGTTCGCGTCCACGTGCGTTCCGATCTCCGCGCCACGCAAGCCTAGCGCGCGGACGCAGCGTTCCAATTCCTGCGCAGCTAACTCTGGATCTTGCAACGGAATGGTCCCCAGCCCGGCGAAGCGTGTGGGATGTGCGCGGACGACTTCCGCGATGTGGTCATTCAAGCGGCGGGAAAGATCGAGCGCATCAGCCGGCTTCGCCCAATAACTAAACATGACCGGCACGGTCGAAAGGACCTGTATGGAAACGCCCGTCCGGTCGCAATCTTCGATGCGCCGCGCTGGTTCCCAAACGTTGTCGCCGATCTCGCGGAAGAAACGTCCACCGATCATCATCCGCGCGCAGCAGGGCTTGTGGTGCTCCAGCCTAACGAATCCACTGTAACCGTATCGGGCGTCGAGATCGGGCCAATCGTGCGGGAGAATGTGGGTGTGCAGGTCGATCTTCATGCGGTCGACTTATCGGGGATCGCCACCGTCCACGACAGTTAACGTTCCAGCGTTCGTCCGTTCCAATGCCGCCAAAATTTCGGGGAGAAGCGGGCGAATGTCCTCCAGGCGATTGGAGGGTGCGCGAATGAGAACGACCGCGATGTCGAATTTCGTTAGGCGCTGCTGCTTTGCAAGTTTGCGGTCGACGGTGAGCAGGACGTCAAGTTCCTTTTCGGCCAAACCGAGCAACTTTCCGTTACCGATTCCAGCCCATCCGCGGCGAGGAACGGCCAAGACAAGATGGTGCGAAAGAGAACGTGCCAACCGAGCCGGCACGCATTCATCGAGCAAAATTTTCACACCGCGCGTGCATGGACGCTGTCTTTCGCTTCTTCCAAAAACGAAATGACCTGGTCGCGCGTGACAGTCGGGAAGTCTTCGCGAAACTCGTCAATCGAATCGCCACCCTCGAGGTAATCCATGAGATGTTGAATCGGCACCCGAGTTCCGGCGAAACAGGGTGTTCCGCTCATGATCTCGGGATCGATTTTGATGACTGATTGGTTCACGAATTTAGAATCCGACGACGCAACCGGGACGCAATTCGATATCGCCTACGTTAAAACGGCTTCACTGGCTCCGGCTGCGGAACTTTCGTCCCGCACTTTTTACACGTGCGCCGGGCGTCGTCGTTCCAGAAATCGAGCATCGCCCGGCTGAAATGCTCGACGATGTCGCCGCAATCGAAATCAATGTCTTCCACCAAGGTCCCGCAATTTTCGCAGTAGAAAATGACATGCTCACGCTCCCCCGGCGGGCGGCGCCGTTCCACCACCACTCCGAGGGTGCCCGGCGGACGCACCGGAGCATGAGGGACGCGCGGCGGGATGAAGAAGGTCTCGCCTTCGCGCACGAGGTGATCGACGATGCGGCTGCCCTCGCGGGTGCGCACTTTGATGTCGCCTTTCAGTTGGTAGAAATACTCTTCCGAATCAACCAGATGAAAATCGTTCCGCGCATTCGGGCCGGCGATGACCATGACGAAAAAGTCGCGGCCGTCGTAGAGATATTGATTGCTCACGGGTGGCTTAAACCCGTCCTGGTGTTCTTCGATCCAGTTTTCGAGGTTGATCGGTGGTAGCACTTTCGTTTCCATGAGATGCGCCGGCGGTTGTCATTCTCTCTAAGCTTCCACCCCGCGATGCACAACGATTTCCGCACAAATTCCGCCCGGTCCGATGGAAGAGACTGACGCACCGATTGGCCTAACGAATCGGTGGACGCGACGTGCAATCCTGGCTTTTGTGATTTTGCTTTTCGCGATCACGAATCTGCCTTGGACGCTGGACGACTACGATCAGGCGAAACAAGCCTACACTTCGTTCGAAATGGTGGGGCAGGGACACTGGCTCTACCAGCACACGCCTAACGAAGGCATCGCGACGAAGCCCCCGCTGGTCGGCTGGATCTCGGCGGGGCTTTTCGAGGTGACGCGCTCGTGGGAAGCTGCCTGGCGTGTTCCCTCTTTCGCTGCGGCGATCGTCTTGTTGTGGTTGATCGGGTGGGCGGCGAGGGCGGCTTACGGCTCGACCGCAGGTCTCCTGGCGATGAGCGCGTTCGGCCTGAACCTGCTCTCGCCGCGCCTGGCAGCGCTCGTGCGCACGGACATGCCGCTGGCGTTGGTGACGTTTCTGGTCGGTCTGCAGATCTGGCACAAAATTCGGCGCGGCCAAGAGTGGAATTCGCGGGATCGGATGGCGGCTTTTGCGCTCCTGGCGTTCGCGATGTGGATCAAAGGTCCAATCATTTACGCCTTCATTTTGCCGGGATTGGTCGCTTACCGATTTTTGCGCCCAATGAGGGATGTCGCGCCAGGGATGGTGCGCAACGGCGCCGCCGACGCGGGTGAGACACCCGCGCTACAGCGTCGAAGCGACGCCTGGAGCGGCTGGTGGCCGTGGATTTTGTCGTTCGCCATTTTCCTCGCCTGGGTGATGGGTGGAATCGTTAGGCAACCCGGCTTTTATGAGAGCGTGGTTCTGAAGGAGTTCGCCGGCCGCTTCATCGAGACGGTGCATAAGCCGCAACCGATCTATTTTTATCTCCCGCATTTGCTCCATAAATTTGCCCCGTGGAGTTTGCTCATCATCGGTTTGGCGATCGTGTTTTGGCGTGAGCGTGGAACGCGGCAATTGCAGGCGACGACGCTCTGGCTCGTCTGCTGGAGTGTCGGCGGGTTGCTCCTGATGTCGGTGATTCCATCGAAGCGCGTGGATCGGATTTTTCCGATCGTCCCGCCTCTTTGCTTGTTGTTAGGCGCGCAGGTCGCCTGCGTGCGGAGAGGTTCGCGACGAGAAGCGTTTCTTCCCTGGTTGCAAGGCGCGCTCCTCTTCGCCTTCGTTTTTACGGGCGGCTATGCGGCCTGGAAAATCGGGAGCAGCGCGCGGGCAAACGCCGATGCGCTGGTGCGTTTCTCGCGCGAGGTGCGCGACGTGGCGAAGAAGAATCACTGGCGCTACGGCGTGCTGGGCGGGCGCGAGGAGGGCATGCTGCTCTATTTGCGCCGCGATCATTTCCTCACGCCCGACGACGCCGTGCGGCAGTGGCACGGCGGGGCGCTCGATGCGCTCGTCGTGCCGAATCCGTCCGCGCTCCCCTCGCTGGCGGGAGCGAAGCCGTTCTTCGTGTCGGAAAAATCCTCGGCGGTTCCGCAGTATTCTTTGATCGTGCGCGAGCCGTAAAAGCGACCTCGACACGGCGGGTTCAGTCGCTAGGCTGACAGGTCTTTTTTCCCTAACGAGCAGATGGAATTTCCCAAAGCCGAGATCGAAACCCTCTGGTGTCCCTGGCGCGTCGAATATTTCGAGCAGGAGGAGCGCGACGCAAATTTCCTCACCTGGGCCGCGCAGGCGAGCGACGACGCCGCCCACCTCGTGATCGCGCGGCGCAAGAACGCCTTCCTCATGATGAACCGATATCCCTACAGCGTCGGTCATCTCATGGCGGTCCCTTATCGGAAGACGGCGGAGCTTTCCTCGTTAGGCGAAAACGAAATCCTCGAACTTTGGGAGCTGGCCGTCCACGCCCAAGCCTTGCTCCGGGCGACGATGAAAGCGCAGGGTTTTAACATCGGCCTCAATCTCGGCCCTGGCGCCGGCGCGGGCGTGCTGGACCACCTCCATCTGCACATCGTGCCGCGCTGGGAGGGTGACACCAACTTCATGCCCGTGCTGGGCGCGACGCGGTTGCTCTCGGAAGGCTTGCAATCGCTTTATGAGAAAATCATGGCCGCGCAGCAGCGTCTCGCCGCCTAATATGCCGAACACTCCCGCCACCTGGATTGAGCCGCCTCCACCGCAGCCAGCCGGCATGGGCTGTTTGGCGAAAGGGATTCTCGCACTCATCGTTCTCGCGTTGCTCCTGGTTGTCGGCATTTACTTTTTTGTCTCGCATGGTCTGGTGGTGTCGGCACCGGCGCAGCTGCCGGTGGAAGAGCTTTCGCCCGAGGCGCTGGCGGCGGTTCATCAGCGGATCGATCAATTTCAAAACGCTCCTCCAGCGGCCGTCGCTCCTGCACCGGCGCAGCCTGTCGCTCCCGAGGTAACGCCAGCGTCGCCCCAGCCGTCTCCCGCGGCGACGGGCAGGCAGCTTGCCCTCAGCGCGGGTGAGATTAATGGGCTCATTGCCGCCAATCGGAACTCGCGCGGGCATGCTTCGGTTTCCCTGAACGGCAACACGGCCAACATTCAGATCAGCGTGCCTTCCGACAAAGTGCCGGGCTTTCCGGCGGGTTATTTGAATGGAACGTTCGCGATCACGACCAATGGGCCGACTCCCATCGGTGCGCTGCATATCTCAAAGATTCGGGCAAACGGGATCCCAGTCCCTTCGAGCGTCCTTTCCATGAGTTACCGCGGGCAATCCGTGCTCGGCTACGCCTTCGGCGCGGCGGCGCCCTATAACGTCAGCACGGCCGAGATTCGCGACGGAAACGTGATTCTGCATTAAACATCGGCTCGTTAGGCGACGTTTATTGCTTCATGATTTCGCGCACAAAAACATTCAACTGACCGTCGTCTTGCCGACGCACTTCCGTGACTTCGAAGGGCCGTTGCGCGTCGCGGTCAAGCGTGGAGCCCGGCTCGGGAAGGCGCGCGCCGGCCGGGTAATCCACGATGATGCGGGCGTCGCGCGAGAAGACGCCTCGACCTTCGGCCGGCCGGAGCACCGCGCGATTGCCATCGGCAAAGTTGACGACGAACTGGCCCCGGAGATACACGCGCTCGCCGCGAGTGCCATTGTTAGCGACTTCGCGCAGGCCCGCCGGATCAACTAATCGGCCAACGGGCATCCTGCCAGGTGTGAAAGTTTTCCAAGTCGCGCCGGTGGTGGAAGCGATGGCGACGGCGGGAGTCGCGCCATCGAGCGGAAGCGCGCGCATGACTTTGGGAGAAGGCGAGGCCGCGCCAGGGATATCGTTAGGCGAAGAGACGGCTTGACTACGGCGCGCGAGGAGCGGTGGGGCGGAAGGCTGCACGGCTACAGGTTTGGTGGTCCGGCTCGCGCTGGCTACATCCAGCCGATGGCTGCCTGCTGCGCGCCAAGGCACCGCAGGTGGCGACGCTCCGGCATCCAGCGGCACGGCTGCTTCCACCCGCACGAGCGCATTCTCTGGTGGCGGGGCGGTTTTCGCGGGCGGTAAACCGACGATCGGGAGGGAGCTGGTCGCCGGCGCGAGCTTTTCCCGATAACTATCGTAGCGAACGTCGGCAGTGTGACGCGCGTCGCCTTTGAAAACAGGCCAACCGGCGGCGAGATTCAAATCCGCCGGTGGCTCGAGGCTGAAGGTGCCGGTCCCGCGGGTGACGGCGTAGCTCCCATAGAGCAGAGGGATGGCTGTGATCTGGATGCGACCGTCCGGCAGGCGCTCAACGTGAATGACTGCCGAAAGATCATGACTGCGTTCGAAATTCACATCGAGTCCCATCGCCAGCCGCGGGGTGAGCAACTTCGCGTCGTGCTCATCAGCGGTGGTGAAAATGTGCTCGAGCAGGAGGTCAGGTTGTTCCACCGCGCGTGCCAGAGCGACGGCCCCGGGGTTGAAAACGTCATCTGGCCTCAGCTCCCGCGCCGCCATGATATTGAAACGGCCGACGACATAGGTGACCAGCCCATGCACCTGCTCGAAATTGCGAATGAAATTACGCGTTAGCTCGGCGTTCTTTCGCCCCAGCTCAGCCGGCCCCATCGCGCTGTAGCGCGCTAAGAGTTGCTTTGGGCTGAGATACTCGCCAGCGGGTGCCGCCGTCAGCGCGAAACGTTTCGGCGGCTCGACCTTGTGCAGCTTTTTTAGGATTCGATAACTATCCGGCCGTTCCGGCTGACCCAGAATATAGAAACTGCCGAGCCAAGCCGCGAACACGAGACCGATCAAAAAGAGGATCAGAATCGTCCAGGCGAAATAGTTCGTCCGCTTGCGTTGAAAACCGTGGGGATCGTCGAAGCGAAAAAGATCGGGTTCCATGGTGGGAGCCGCCGCTTCGTGCGCGCTCGCTCCTAGGCTGGGCGCGCGGGCTCGAACGAAGTGCCGCAACCACAAGTGCGCGCGGCATTCGGGTTGACGATGCGAAAACCTGCGCCGGTCAAGCCATCCTCGAAATCAAGCGTCGCATCGCGCAGGAAAGCTGCGCTCTTCGCATCGACGAAAAACTCCACCTCGTCGCGCCGCACGACGGCGTCGCCTTGCTCTTTCCGGGCGAGCGACATCTCGTATTGCATGCCCGAGCACCCGCCCTTGGCCACCTGCACCCGGAGGCCTTGACCGCTCTGGGCTGTTTGTTCCGCGAGAAGGGTGCGCAGGTGATTCACCGCGCTGTCTGTGACACGAATCATAAGACAAAAAAGCTATCGCGCACGGGAGGCAAGTCAACCGCAGACCCGTTCGCGGTCGTTAGGCAAGGTCCCGCTGCATCCCGAGGGTGTACACAAACGGATGATCGAATGCTTCCAAAGCGGTGAAAACCAGCCTGGCGATGTCCGGCGATAATATCCTCGCTCCATCAACCATGACCATCACATTAACAACGCGGGCGTCTACATTTGTCCGACCTAACATCTGATATTTTCTTCGAGAGAGATTAAAGCGTCCGTCGCGCGTCCCTCGCCATGTCGTGGAAGATAACGATGACGGAGAGACCCGAACTTTTGCGCCCATAAAATAACATAATCAGGCATTGCTTCGCTATCCCCACTTAGGAGCAAGCGTGGTACAGCGCAGTGCACCCGTAGACGCCATAAAACTCAAAGGAGTTTGGGCTTAGACCGTCAATGACGGCGCGGTAGACGCCGTAATCGGGGTGGGCCGAGTCACCATTTCGACGGTCATTGAAATCATGGAAGAGGCAGAATCCGCCCGGGCTCATGATATCAGCGAGCAATCGGCAGACTTCGTGAACCGGTTGGTAAGAATGTGAGTGATCGATAAAGACGAATGCGAACCGCTTGCCCTCATCGCGGAAATGCCGTACGGCCGCGGCCGCTTCTGCACACGTTACTTCGACCTGGCCAGGCAATTGGGCCGCGCGCAAAGATTCGATGGTTTTAGCACAATTAGCCGCACTCAAATCAACAGTGTCGATACGCTTTTGGCCTCCCGTATTGTGATTGGCGCGAGAAAGCGTGCATGTGCTGAGGCCATGATAGGAACCGAGTTCGAGAATATCCCCCATAACGAAATAGCCCAGTTCGTAGAGCTTTAACGCGTCGGCACGCCGCAACCAACCTTTGATTGGCGTGGCGAAGACCTCGTCGAGGTTCACGAGACCGGAGCCTTTCGCGCAAGAGCCAATCCTGGCGTGAAAATCATCGATATATTCACCGGCGAAGGGGAAGGTCGGCTGATAGGGCGGGAAGAAGGTTCCCAATTGTTCTACTCCCAGAAAGCTATCCGGATGTCTGTTCAGCTTCACAAATAATTATGGCCGGCGGGACTCTGGGCGCTTCCTAAAAAGTTGCACCTAGACGGTTGGAAAGAAGCGCGACCTCCGGCTCGTCGGTACCCGCTTTCCAGGCCGGAAGAATTCGGGAAAAGGCATCCAAGTAAGCAAACACCGTCTGATCAAGAGTGTAATGTGCGAGAACGTCCTCAAAGGCCCGAACGCCTACCGCCTTTCGCAAGGCTGGATCTTTGCGAAGCTCGCTAATCACCTCAACAAAGTCTTCGATTGAATCAGCCAGGAAGCCATTGACGTTGTCCTGGAGTAGCTGCTCATAACATGCTGGCTGACGCGTGGAGACGAACGGCTTCGCGGCCGCACCAGCGTTATAATATTTCAGCCCACTCTTTGAATTGATAAAGTCGCTCAGTTGCTCCGGCAAAACCCCATATTGAGCCTGCAACTGCCTGCGGTAAGCATCGTCGGGCCAATCGAAATTTAATACCACATCTGCCGACTTCATATAGCCAAACAGCTCGTCGAGTCCAACCGCCGAGTGTAGCGTGAGATTAGGCGTGGTTTGGCTGTAGCTGTCGTCACGGAAAAGATGCAACTCAATATCGGGATAGTCGTCTTTCATTTTGTCCGCGATTTGGCCGAGGGCCGTTTGCCCTACCGCTCCAAGGGACGCGCAAACGACGTGAAATTTATTGGGATCGAGTGGCGCAGGGGGCGCCGCCAAAAATCGTTCGTAATCGATCCCATTCTTAAGGTATAAGGTGCGGAAATTTTCCGCCTGAGCTAGCTTTTGTAAGTGCGGAGTTGAGACGATGACGCCATCGCATGCTCGCATGAGTCGTCGCGGCAGCTCGTCTTGAGCGTCAAAGACAAAGTCATCGATGTCGTAGAGAAAGAGCTTCCCCTCGGCCCTGTGCTGTTCGATCGCCGTAAACGTTGCATCCAAAACGTCGGGAGCGATCCTCTCGTTGAGGCCGCCAATACGTTGGAGAACGAAGATGTCAAAGGCGCGATAAACGGCCGGCGTAACGTCCGGCAGATAGAACGTGGCAACTTCCCCGTAGCGTTGCAGCGTACGGGCGATCTCAAAAGTGCGCTTCCGGGTGGAACTGGCGAATTTTGCGTTATATAAAAACGCCACGCGCTGCCTGACGACGAGAACTGGTTGCGGAGGAATCGTTGCCGCGAAGTCGACGCCGGTGGCGGTCTGATTCGATTCATCCTTCAAATCGCAGTTGCGAACCACATGGACGGTTGTAACCCCAACGCAGCGATATCCCGCGGCTTGTGCTCGACCGGCAAATTCAATCTTCACATGGGAGTCCGAAGCGATTGTCTCGTCGAAGAAGCCAATTCTCGCGATGATACCGGTGTTTAACATTAGGCAGGGAAGATCGAGGACTTGCGCATCATCAGCACTGCCAGCCTCACTATCCTTTCCAAGAGAACTCACTTCCGGGCGCCAATCTTCTACCTCCGCGAAATTCCCGGTCGATAAGTCACCGGCGGCGGGGGGCTCGTAACTAATCGGGTAGCTGATCATCGCCAGCTCAGCCCAGGCCTGAAGCGGAGCGATAAGGCGCACGGCCCAGTTGTGAGTGACGACCGCGTCAGATGGCAGCAAGCAAATGTAGCGCCCGCGAGAGTTGCTGATAATGCGGTTATAGCAGTAGGCGGGGCCTTTAGGAGCCTCGTTGCGGAGATAGCGCACGCGCTCGGGATCAGCCAAATAGGTTTCGCGGATGAGAGACTGGGTCTCACCACTACTCGCGTCATCCATGAGAATTATTTCGAAATCGCCGCTAGTCTTCTCATAAATGCTGGCGAGACAAGTCCGTAACCAACTTGCCTGACCGTGAATGAGCACACCAATCGTCAATTCGTGCCGGCGGTTGCGGGTAACGGTGGGATTTTCCTGCACCGCTTGCGTGAGAAAGGAGGCCTCAAGACGATCCAGGCACTTATCCCAAGCCATTCCTTTGATGTTGATAAGGGCGCGTTCCGCGAGACGATTCGCGTAAGCCGGATGGGTCAGGAGGTGAATGACAGCTGCGGCAATACTCGGAGGAGATTCCTTCTCGACCAGGACGCTGTTTCGATCGTCGCAAAAATCGCGTGAACCCCCTGTGTCCGTGGTCACCAACGGTGTTTTGCAAAGCATAGCCTCCACGCTACACATCCCAATCCCTTCCTTGAGGCTTGCAGTAACCCAGACGGCACAAGAGGAGTAGATATCGCGGAGCTTCGCCTGATCGGGATTGAAGTGATACTCACAGTCGACTTCGAGCCGCGGATTTTCGATTTGACCGAAGGCGACGAATTTGGTCGCCGGAAGATGTCGCTTAATTATCTTGAACGCCTCTATGACATCGTCCGAGCGCTTCCAATCATCCTTATATAAGAGAGTTCCGATCCTGGAGTCACGGGGGAGACAAAGCGGATAAAATTGATCGACATCGACGCCGAACCCAATCGGCGACGCTATAACTCCGAGGCTCGTCAGTTCCTCGGCAATCCAAGTCGTCGTTGAGAGCTTATGGAAATTGGACAGGCTAGCGTTGCGCTCGTCCAACGCCCGATCGTGCACCCCCATGTGCATAAAGAGCAGATATTTGATACCTTTCCTTCGCGAAAGGCCGTTAAGCAGCTGGGCGGCGCGATTGTTTCCGTAAGTGATTAAGATATCAGCGTCTGGAAGGCGCTTTTCCAAATCGGCCAGGGGCGTATTTCCGTCGAAGAAGATGTCAACCAACGGAGGATCGAGTTTAAACCAATCTAACTCGCGTCCGCGGAAATGCCGCACAAAGGTGACATGGTGTCCGCGCAAGTGAAGGCCTTGCGCGAGGTTGAGCAAACGCTTGGTTCCACCGTGAATGTTAGTCGTGGAGGAAAGAATGGTAATTCGAAATTTATGGCCGCTGATTGGAAGGGAGACATTGTCCCTTTCGCCTGAGAAAACGCCTGGCCGACCGGTGTCCTCGTCTGGTGGAGCTCTAAAAGGGGCGGGATCGGAGAGCGGCAACTGCGCCTTTGCGACGCGGTTGTGCCGGATGGATTCAAAGAACTGGAGCTCCGAGATGCAGGCGCTTTCGATACTGTAGCGGGAGGCGGTTTCAAGACCTCTTTTCACCACCTCCCGGTGAAAGGAGGTATCTTCCACATAGCGCCTAACGAGATCTAGAATACGGTCTGTGTCATTGGGGGCGACTAGCTGGGTATTAATGCCATCAATGGCATATTCGCTCGTGCCGCCCTCCGCCGGCAGGATGGTCGCGCAACCACAAGCCATGGCCTCGAGCCCCGTCCGCCCGAAAGCCTGATAAGTGGACGCATCGATAAAAAGAAATGCTCCCCTGAGCAAATTTGCAACTCCGTTCCGATCGAGGATGCCGCATACGCGATAAACAAAATCATTCGCCTGTTTCTGGAAGAAAGGGTTATCTGGAGTCACTCCGAAAAGGCGGACTTCCACCGCCTCGGCATACTCCAGTTTGATTCGTCGCAATACTTCGAAGGTGAGTTGGGGCGACCGATATGCGGTATGCGGTCGCACCATGGCACAGACGACGAAGGGGGATTGCGACTCGGGGCGCTCGTTAGGGAAAAAAATGCTGTGATCGAGGCTCGGCTCTATCTTATGAACGGCCACCCCGTGCCTCGCTGCGATCGTGTCGCATAGCCATTGGGTCTTTGCGAACCGGTGCATGTCTGCAAGCAGGGTATAGGATTCAAGAGCTTCCGCGTGATTCGGATCCGTCGCAGGGAAGAAGTTAGGCTCATAGTCCTGAATGTAATAGCAGGCAGAGACATGGGGATAGCATGATACCACGTCCTGCAAGATCCGTACGCCAGTAAACAAGGTTGCGACCACCACTTCAAACGCGCCGGCGTAGGTGGTTAGCTCAGCCCGTTCCTCAAAGACAAAAAATAGGCGTCGTGGAATCGTCGGAAAGCGATCGTAATAAAACTTCCTGTCTTCCGCCCTAATCGCCACTTGAACCGCGGCCCCCAGCTCTCTCAGACCATTTGCTTCCTGCACAATCGAGCTAACGCCGCCGCCAAAACCGCGGAAGTGCATCAAAAACAGGATCGAAAGAGGCGGCGTCTCAAGGAGCTTTGAGAAGTCCCTGCGCGCGCGCGCCAGCGCCGGTGAGTTTCGGAGCGATTCTGTTGCCGTATCGATTTCCGATCCATACCTCTGGCGTAAGATGACGCTGGAATCCTTGGCTAGCTGCCGCCGTGTCTCGTGCGAATAGCTTTTGGACTTGGCGTGGAAAACGTAACAATCGTCCGCGATGGCCAGGGCAAAGCCTGCTCGGGCGGCCCGAAAGCAGTAGTCGTTTTCTTCTCCATATCCTTTTGGAAACGAATTTTCATCGAAAAGCCCGATTGCATTAATCACCTCCCGCTTGATTGCAAAGCAAAAACCGTTAATGATCGGGACCCTTGGGTATTGCGGCTCATGGGACATGGAGAAAGCGCAAGCGATACGCGCAAGAGATGCGCTATCGAGCACGTTAACCGCCCAATCTCCCGTCTCCGAAAATCTTCGCGGGACAGACTGCCAGCTGGCGGCGTTGGAAAGAGGGCCGACTATGCCGATAGCACGATCTGTTTCGCCACACTCGATCAGACGCTCGATCCAGCCAGGAGTCACAACCGTGTCGCTGTTTAACAGGATAGCGTAGTCTGCTGCGGCTGTAGCTAAGCCGCGATTAGCCGCCTGGGTGTATCCAGTCGCCTCCGGAGTCTCCAATAACACTGTCCGAATCGGAGATTCCGCGGCGAAGCGACGCAGATAAGTTGACGTTAGCTCGTCGGAACCGTCATTGACGAGTAGCAGTTGGCGGAGACGGCTGGACGAGTGAAGGATGAGCGAGGAGAGGCAATTACGAACGTCGTCCAGAGCATTATGAACACAGATGATAACATCTGCCTTTAAGAGAGCGAGCTCCGGCCTGACGGGGGTTTGCTGAGGTTTGCCAGTGTCGCGGGGCGCCGCGTTTGTTGGCTCGCTTTGTCTGGCGACGCGGGCAGGTTGCGCAGGAACGCGGGTCTGGTCAACTTTCCGCAGAGCTTTCTTTGTGTCGGCTAACTGCTTCTTAATTGTCTCGACGGAGATTCGAGGAGTCCGGCTAACGAAGCCTAACCGCCGCATAGTATAGGCCATAAAGTGAAAAGAGCGGGAGGCCCGCAGCCGATCGAAGGCTTTTTCAATCTGCTCGAGAGCCTTCTTGAGAATGCGGTATTTCCCAGTGAAAAAGGCTAGCTCCGCTTCCAGCCTGCCGACCTGCTCATCGCGTCTCCGGGCGCTCGCGACATGGATTTTGAGCTCGCTATTTAGTCTCGCGATCTGCGCCACGCCGGATTCGAGTGAGGAACGTAGGCCGCCGATCTGCGCCACGCCGGATTCGAGTGAGGAACGTAGGCCGCCGATCTGCGCCACGCCGGATTCGAGTGAGGAACGTAGGCCGCCGATCTGCTCCACGCGCTCATCGCCTTCGCTCCGAGACTTATCGAGCACCTCTCGCAGTTCCGCGATCTGACCCTCCCGCCGATGAACGAGAGCCGTGTTCGAACGCAGTTTCTCATCATAACTCTTGCGTTCGTCTCCGCGCACTTTCTTGATCTGCTCCAATTCATAACGAGCTTTAGCTAAAGCGCGGTCATTGCGGTCCAATGTCTCCTTCAATCTGGCCCGGTCCGCGAGCAGACTCTTTAGGTCGGCGATCTTAGTCTGGGCCTCGATCCACTCGCCGCCTTGTGTCAGATTTTCTTGCGCAGCAGCAGAGAAAGGGATGGGTTCGGTGAGGAGCAAAGCCTTCCCATTATGAAACGCAGTTTGTAGCTTTGTCTGAGCTAAACTCAACCTTGGCATATCCATGACTCCCTCTTTTGCCCGATAAAGAGAGGGATCGACAAAGGCGAGGATTTCTTCGTCCGAAGGAGACTTGAGACCACGAACGCCGAACTCTTCAAGCTGCAAGCTGAGTTTGCGCACGAGCTGGACGGGCTCAGCCATCAGCTCGGAGTGATTGACCTGGATCCGTCTGAGCCCAAGGGTGGCGTTCAGCGCCGAAGTATTGTAGCGCTCCCAGAGGGCGAGGCCAAAGCGCAGGGGAAAGCCGTTTCGCATCTCGAGCGAGCGCGCCACTTCGATGGCGGAACGGTGAACGATAATTGATACGGGAAATTCCAGGAGATTCAACCAGAGCTCGGCGAGGACGCAAATGCGGGGTTCTTTCAAAAACCAGGGCCGATGGGCATCCATCTCGAGGATGATTTTGCGTGCGTCATGATCGAAGCGGGCACGAGTTGCTTCGGGCACCTGCGTGAGAGAGAAATTGCTCAGTCGATCCCAATCAGCGCCGACGGAATGAAGGACCATGTCATTCAAGACACGAACGTCGCGCCGCTCCCAAAACCCTTTGGGATTCTCTTGATTCGCCCCGGTGGAAGCGCCTTCCGGGGCAAAGTAGGCGCCCATCATGTTCAGCAATCGGGCGACGATGGATGTGCCCGAGCGATGCATTCCGAGAACAAGAATCTGCATGGATAATCTTTCTTCGGAAGTCCGATTCGTCTGAATTGTTATCGTTTCAGTGACTTGATTTAGGCTACCCGCGGGAGCGCTCGATACCGCGAACGCTCGGCCCGGAGATACTCCGTAAACTGCATCTTGAGTCGCCATTTGCAACGCGAAGAGACGGCGCTCCCCGGATTGACTGCCGCAGCGGGTGCCGTGATACGGATTGGTTGCTAACGTTACCTGACGGGTCGCTAGTTGACGAGAGCTTGGCCGGAACTCCATTGTGGCCGGAACCGATGCGGAAATATTTCTACTCGAAGCTGCGAGAGTATCTCGACCTCTATATTCGGCCCGACGACCGAATCGCGGAGATCGATGCCAAGGGAGCGCAAGAGGGCCTGAAATTTCAGAATCATCTCGTCCTTCCGGCGGCCGCGCCTGACGGGACAAAACCTTTCGAGGCAATCACAGCATTTCGACCCGACTACGTCTTGCTCAACGGCAACATCCATTACGAAGTCGATATCCAAGGCTTCCTGCAAGATCTCCGGATCGGGATGCTCCCCGCGACGAGGGTTATCATTATCTTTTATAGCAATCTTTGGAGACCACTCCTGCGGCTCGCCAGCGCGCTGGGTGTGCGAAGCGAGACGCCCGAGGCGAACTGGATCGCTCCGGAGGATATGCGGAATCTTCTACTCCTTGCTAATTACGAACTGGTGCGAGAGGAGACGAAATTGCTCATCCCATTTTACATCCCCTTGCTTAGCTACTTGGCTAACAGGTTCCTTGCGCCCTTGCCGGGATTCCGACTTTTCAACCTGCTCAACATCGTGGTGGCGCGGCCTTTCGGTTATCCGGCGGTAGATAGGGCTCCGGCTCCTTCGGTTTCTGTCATTGTCCCGGCGCGCAACGAGGCGGGAAATATCGAAGCAGCCATTCTGCGCACTCCAGCCATGGGACCGGATGACGAGCTGATATTTATTGAAGGAAATTCTACTGACAACACTTGGGAAACCATCTGCCAGTTGCAACACAAATATAAGAGCAGACGCACCATTCGGATCGACCGGCAGGAGGGAAAGGGAAAAGGGGATGCCGTCCGTAAGGGCTTCTCCATCGCGGAAAAGGATATCCTGATGATTCTGGATGCCGACCTGACGGTGCCTCCGGAAGAATTGCCGCGCTTCTACCACGCGCTCGTGAGCAACAAGGGGGAGTTTATCAACGGCAGTCGCCTGGTTTATCCAATGGAAAAACAGGCGATGCGCTTCTTGAATCTTCTCGGGAACAAGTTCTTCGCGGTGATGTTTTCGTTTGTGTTAGGGCAACGGTTTAAAGACACGCTTTGTGGCACGAAGGTGCTGACCCGAGTGAATTACCTTAAGCTGGCATCGCATCGCAAATACTTTGGCGAGTTCGACCCCTTCGGTGACTTCGACCTGATCTTCGGTGCGGCACGTATGGTCTTACATATCGTGGAGGTGCCAGTGCATTACCGGGAACGCACTTACGGCTCGACTAACATTGATCGCTGGAAGCATGGTCTAATCCTGCTTCGGATGCTCAGGTTTGCCGCCGCCAGAATCAAATTTATCTGAGTCTGCACCTCTACCTTGAGAGAGAAACCTTCCACGACGGGCGCGTATGCCAGGGATCTCGCAGATACCCTCCGCAATCGCGCCAGGTTGTCCGCCAATGGCAATCTTCTTTACTGGTATCGCGCCTTGTATCAAGACCAGTTCTGCAATCTCGGAGACATCGAGAAGCTGGCAGTTCTGGAAATAGGCAGTGGCGTCTCCCCGCTGCGCAACTTTCACCGCAGCGTGATGACCAGCGACGTGCTCGAGCTCGATTATCTCGATTACGTTTTTGACTGTCACCATATCGATCAATTCGAGGCAATCGCCGATGCCAGTTTGGACGTTATCACTCTTACTAATGTTTTGCATCATTTGAAGTCACCGATCGAGTTCCTTACCAAAGCCGCCCGTAAATTAAGGCGGGGCGGGAAGCTCATCGCGACCGAACCTTATTTCTCCACCATTTCGCGCCTGATCTATCTTCATCTTCATCACGAACCGGTTGATTTTTCCATCGATAAACCGGAGCTAGCCGAAGTTCGCGGTCCCCTTTCCTCAGCCAACGGCGCATTAGCTGGGTTAATTTTCGAGCGGCCGGAATGGAAAAAAGAGATCGCGCGAGAGTTTGACTTCGAGGAGCCACTCTTCCGGCCGTTCACAGGACTTTCTTATTTTGCGACTGGCGGCATTTCGCGACGACTGCCCATTCCAGGTGGAATCTATCGGCTGCTTTTTGCCATTGATCTATGGTTAAGCCGCCTGCTTCCGCGGTTTACGGCCTCGTTTTTCACCGTCACCTTGACCCGGAAATAATGTCTGTGCTTGCTCATTTCAGTCGAAGGCTAGGGAACCGACTCTATGAGACAGCCTTCCCGATTTACCGCCCCTTATATCGCGCCTTCAAGGCCGTCGAAGATCGGGACGAGCGGCGCTTGCTCGCACGTCGTCTCCAGAAGGGAGACGTGGCGGTCGATGTTGGGGCGAACATAGGAGTTTACTCGCAGTTTTTGGCCCGCTGCGTTGGAGCGCGGGGAGCGGTGCACAGCTTCGAGCCATCCCCCGATAACTTCGAGCGCCTGCAGGCGGGACTGGCAAGTTCTTCAAATGTTCAAGTGAATCAACTGGCGGTAAGCGATAAGAGCGAAGAGACGACACTCTACATATCGAATGACCTGAATGTGGATCACCGCGTTTACCCAACGTCGGGAATGCCCCGCCAGACGGTCACCATTCGATCAACGACGTTGGATGATTACTTCCGGCCGGGAGAGCGAGTAAACTTGATTAAGATGGATGTCCAAGGCTATGAGTTGCACGCGCTGCGTGGGGCGGAGCGGGTTCTGGCGGATAACCCTAGCCTGAAATTGCTCCTGGAGTACTGGCCCCATGGGCTTCAGCAGGCCGGGGCTTCGGCCGCGGAGTTGTTGCACTTCCTTTACGATCACCGACTCACCGCCTTCCGCCTCTTTGGAAATGATCTGGTGCAATACACGTCCAAAGCAGGCGATCCCGTCGGTCCTGATCATTATTTGAACCTGTTCATCGAGCGCATTAACCACGACACCTAATAGGCGCGACAGCGTAGAAGTGAACGCAGATACTTGGAGACTTAGAACGCGCCGGCCAATAGGCCTTCACGGCGCACTGCACTGATCGCCGCGACCTCAACACCCATGGAGACTAGCGGAAACGCAAAACCTGGAGCAACGGAAGCTCTCCGCTCACTGCAAATTCTTCGTTTGGCGGAAAGCCGGGTCGCAGCAGTTACCTTTGTTTTCCTTCTAGGTCTGTTGGTAAGAATCTATTTCGCGGTGTGCCATCCGTATTTCGACAATATCTTCGCCGTGCGCGGGGAGCCTTATAGTGACGGCTTGACGTGGACGGCAGCGGGCGTGCGTCTGGCTCAAGGGGAAGGGTTGGATTCTGTCTATCGTCCGGGATTTTCCGTTTTACTCTCGCTGTTTTACGTTTGGTTTGGCTATTCGGCGAATTTCATCACCGCCGTCCAAATCGTCATCGGCGCGCTTACAGGAGCCTTCATTTACCTCGTGGGCGAGCGCACACTAAACCGCTGGGTTGGCGCGGCCGCGGCTTGCTTCTTCATTTTCGATCCATCGCAACTTACTCAAACGCCCCAAGCCACGACGGAACCACTTGGCCTACTTTTCTTCGTTGCCTCGATTTACACGCTGCTGCTGTTCGGCACGCGAAGGCGCCTAAGCATCGTGTTGCTAAGCGGGATTCTGCTGGCTCTCTCGAACCTGACTCGGCCGCTCACGCTTTTTTGTGTTCCGTTTTACGCCTTGCAGCTATTGGTGGATGAGTGGCGGCAATCGCGTAAGCTACTCAGGGCATTTCTTCCCGCGATTGTGTTTTGCTGCGGAATCGTGCTGACCATGTCCCCGTGGCTTATTCGCCAGAAAGCAGTTCACGGCGTCTGGGCCGTGTCGACAAATCTCGGGGAGGCACTTTACGGGGCGACCTCTCCTAAGTATGGCACTTGGACCTCGTTAGTCCGGGCCGACGCGAATCGCGCGGGCGTGGCTCCAGACGTCGCTTCCCGCTACCGCTTTTTTGTCGCGCAATCGCTGGAAAACATTCGTCGTTACCCTGCGTTCTACGCCCGGGAAGTAGCGCAGTCTTACTGGCAGTTTTTGAACAGCTTCCACTTAAAGATTCGCTCTCAAACCAGGACTTTCTCCTTTCCACAATGGACCGGTTTAGTGGAAGGGCAGAAGCTCTTTCTACTTCTCCTAGGTGCGTTTCTCCTGGCTCCGGCGGCCTGGTGGTGGAGCCGTTCAGAACTCCTGCGGAGTAGTGTCTTTCTGTCGACCTCCGCTCTCTCATTGCTTCTATGGTGGTTGATTCCAAATAGCGGCTTCTTGATACTTTTCGTCGGGTTCGCCGTAGCTCTCTCGCGTTATCGGTCGGAGAATATCGCCTTGCTCGGCTGGAGCGTGGTCGGGGCGGGCATAGGTGACGCTGTCTTCAATAACGCGATTCTCTACCGGGCCGTCCTGATGACAGATTGGATTTACAGCCTCATTTATTTTTTCACCTTTTACGTCGTGACCGAGGCCATCACGGGCCTGGTTCTGAAGCTTCGCACGCGGCCTATGAGTTCTTCACCAGTCTCTCTGGCAACTGAGGCCTTGGAGGCAAACCTTCACGCCTTCGAGCGCCGGACCAGATTGATATGGCAGGTAACCGCGATTCTCTTCGGCCTCTTTGTCCTAGCCGGGTCTGTGCGGCTTGGACTGCGCAACTTTCGACCAACCCATCAGGTCGTGCCTGCCCTGTCAGTAACGGATCAGAAACAGTTGGTCAATCGACTGCGGCAGATTTCTCCCATCATGCGGAAGGCGCTCCCGGATTCCAGGACGACAGCTATTAACTTCGTCGAGCCGGAACCCGGACAGATCGAGGATGCGCTCAAAAAGAAGGGGGCGCCGGCCCCCGCCGAGCCGACTCCTGGAACGGTCGATTTCTCGAGTCGCAACGAAGTGGTCGTCCGTTACGAAGAGCTTCTACCGATTATTTATTATTTTCCCAGGGGCACCGATTTTGGAGTGCGCGATCGGATCTTTAGAGAGCGGCCTTATGATGCTTCGGTGCTTCGTACGGCGCGCGCGATGACTGTTTTCCCGGGGCAGATTCCCTCGTCGGCGCTCGTAAAGCCAGCTGTGCTCGTCGGCTGGATGGAAGGACCTCATCCCGGCGGATCATGGCTCGGGCAGGTCATGCAATGCGTAGCGATCGTGCCAGTGAGCAAAAAAGGGCAACTGGATTATCGTCACGCAGTCATTGCTGCGCCGAGGACAAACGGTATTCGCTAGCTGTAGCTGAAATAAAGCAGCCGTTTAAAGGGAGATAGGCCCGGCTACTTTTTATGTGTCACTTGCACTTTGGAGAGGAGTTTGCTGTGATCGCTTCCGTCGTAGAGGCGGAATTCATAGCGGACATTAGCCGAGATCCATTCAACTTTTTTAGACCCGGAACTACCGCTCCCGAAAAGCTTTTCCGGCCCATTACCCTTGCTCACATAGACCTTGCCCGATTTGGCGCTTTTCGTGTCCCAAGTGATCGTCGTCTCGCCGAGCTCACCTTCGCCTGGCACCGGGTTGGGATCCGCTGAAATATTGGCTGAACCCTTGGAAGTCTCCGTCGAAGGCGCAGCGCTGTCGGCCGCTGTGGAGGTGGAGTGCGAGGGACGGCAGGAAAAGAGGGCGAGGCTAAGAAGCGCGATTAATAAGGGTTTCATATTTCTTCCTCGAGAGTAGCGACGATTCCCGGCGATCGCAAACAGTGCGGCCTTCCGCCGAGCCGCCTAACCGGAGGTGTCGCTAACCGATCTACCTTCCTCGAAGTCACTCCCGTCATTTCCGTCCGTCATCGCGATTACCTCGATCTCCACCTTCGCCCCTTTGGGCAACGCGGAGACTGCGACGGTCGAGCGCGCCGGAGGGTTCTCCTTAAAGTAGGTCGCGTAGATTTCATTCACCGTCTGGAAATCGCCCATGCTGGTGAGAAAAATCGTCGTCTTCACGACGTGCCCGAAATTTAAATTTCCCGCCCGCAAAACCGCGGAAATGTTTTCGAGCACGCGCCTGGTCTGCTCTGAAATATCATCTGAAACGATCTGGCCGGTCTGCGGGTCGAGCGGAATCTGGCCCGCGCAGAAGAGCACCGAGCCGCTGCGGATAGCTTGCGAGTAGGGCCCGACGGCCGCGGGCGCATCTTTGGTGGAGACAATTTTCTTCATGGCGCGAGCTTAGCTTTAAAAGCGTCTCGCACAACGGCCACAACGGAAGCTGCTCAAAGCCTTGGGGATTCTGCACAGGCTCTGTGCGGGGCTTCTCCCGGGCACAAGCTAGAATTGCGACTGGCGGAATCTTGTCGATAGTAGAAACGAAATGGTTAGCTGGATTTTAAAGAAAATACTCGGCTCGAAAAATCAGCGCGAGATCAAGCGGCTGCAGCCGCTCGTGCGCTCGATTAACGCCTTCGACGAAGAGTTCAAGGCGCTTTCGGACGAAGATCTCCGCGCGAAAACGGCAGCCTGGAATGCCGAGCTCTCGACGATTGAAGATCCCGACGCGCTCGCCCAGCGGCTCGATGAGATTTTGCCGGAAGCGTTTGCCGTCGTGAAAAATGCCGCGCGCCGACTGAGCGAACGCGTGGAGACTTTCAGCGTCTGCGACCAGCCGATGACCTGGGCGATGGTGCATTTCGACGTGCAGTTGATCGGCGGCATCATCCTGCATCGCGGTCGCATCGCGGAGATGGCCACGGGCGAAGGCAAGACCCTCGTCGCCACCCTGCCGCTCTATCTCAACGCGCTCGCCGGCCGCGGCACGCATCTCGTCACGGTGAATGACTATCTCGCCCGGCGTGACGCCGAATGGATGGGAGTGCTCTACAAGTTTCTTGGCCTAACGACGGGCATTATTCAGCACGATCAGCCGCCTGATCTGCGCCGGGAGCAATACACTTGCGATATCACCTACGGCACCAACTCGGAGTTTGGTTTCGATTATTTGCGCGACAACGGCATGGCCACGACGCGCGAGCAGCAAGTGCAACGCGGCTATCATTTCGCGATCGTCGATGAAGTTGATTCCATCTTGATCGACGAAGCCCGCACGCCGCTCATCATTAGTGGTCCGGCGACCGTTTCGACGCACCAGTACGATCGGCTCAAGCCGTTGGTCGATCAGTTGGTCAGGAAGCAGAACATGCTCTGCAACCGCCTCGCGAGCGAAGCAAAGGAAACCTTCGACAAGAACGAAACTGAGGAAGGCGGCCGGCTCATGTTTAAAGTAAAACTCGGCCAGCCGCGCAACAAGCAGCTCCTCCGTATGATGGAGGACCCGGAAAAACGCAAGGCGATCGATAAGGCGGAGTTGTCGTTTTACACCGACACGCGCAAGGAAGAACTCTTCGCCCTTAAGGAAGAACTCTTTTTCACGATTGATGAGAAATCGCACGAAGCCGATCTCTCGGAACAAGGCCGCGCTTTTCTTAATCCGGACGATCCCGATTCCTTCGTGCTTCCGGATTTGATCAGCGAATTCACCGACATCGATCTCAACCGGACCCTCTCGGACCAGGAGCGGGACAAACTAAAAACCGAGCGCCAGCAGCATTGCGACACGCAAGCCGAGCAGATTCACAACATCTCGCAGCTCTTGCGCGCCTACTGCCTTTTCGAGAAGGACGTCGCCTACGTCGTCGAGGAGAACAAAGTCGTCATCGTCGACGAATACACGGGGCGCAAGATGCCGGGCCGGCGTTGGAGTGACGGTCTCCACCAGGCGGTCGAAGCGAAGGAAGGCGTCCAGATCGATCGCGAAACGCAGACCCTCGCCACGATCACGATTCAGAATTATTTCCGGCTCTACCACAAGCTCGCAGGCATGACCGGCACCGCCGAGACCGAGGCGAACGAATTCCACGACATTTACAAACTCGACGTCGCCGTCATTCCGACGAATCGCCCCGTCTTGCGCGGCGACGCGAATGATCGCATCTACAAAACCCGGCGCGAAAAATACAACGCCGTCATCAACGAAATTCGCGAGCGGCACGCCGCATCACAGCCGGTTCTGGTCGGCACCGTGAGCGTCGAAGCGTCCGAGTTACTCAGCCGCATGCTCAAGCGCGAAAAAATTCCGCACAATGTCCTGAACGCGAAATATCACCGGCAGGAAGCCGAGATCGTGCAGCGCGCCGGCCAGCCGGGTACCGTCACGATTTCAACTAACATGGCGGGCCGCGGCACCGACATTAAACTTGGCCAGGGCATCCCCGAGGTCGGCGGGCTCTACGTCATCGGCACCGAGCGGCACGAATCGCGCCGTATCGATCGGCAGCTCCGCGGGCGTTGCGCGCGCCAGGGCGATCCGGGCGCCACTCGCTTCTACGTCAGCTTCGAGGACGACCTCATGCGCAACTTCGGCGCGGCGGATCGCATGACAAAAATAATGGAGCGTTTCGGACTCGAAGAAGGCCAGGAACTCGAGCACCGCTGGCTCAACAAATCGGTCGAGACCGCGCAAAAACGGGTCGAGCAGCGCAACTACTTGGCGCGCAAACGCACCCTTGATTTCGACGACGTGATGAACAATCAGCGCGAGGTGGTTTACACCTATCGCAACGAGGTCATCGACAGCGAAGAGCCGAGAAAACTCGTTTACGAAGTCATCACCGAGGCTGTCCCCGCGAAGGTGAGGGAATATCTCGGCACGGGCGCGTCCGGCGACGAGCCGAATCACTCCGGCCTGCTCCATTGGGTTAACACCACTTTTCCGCTTGGCCTAACGAAAGAGAAATCGGAGTTCGAAACGCGCACGCCCGACGAAAACGCGCAATTCCTCGTCGCCAAAATCACCGAAGCTTACGAGCGCAAATCGAGCCACGAAGAACCGAGCGCGGTCAAAAACCTTGAGCGCTACATTATTCTTAACGCCATCGATCGCCTCTGGCAGGAGCATCTCTACGCGATGGACGCGCTCCGTGAAGGCGTCTACCTCCGCGGCTATGCGCAGAAGGATCCGCTCATCGAATACAAGACCGAGGCCTACGACATGTTCGTCGAGCTGATGGCGAACATCAAAAACGAAGTGCTGCACAACCTCTTTCGCAGCACCTCCAACTTGCAGGCTTTCGAGACCTTCCTCTCCACCTTGCCGCAATTTCTCATGCGCGAGCAGACGCCGACCGCCCCCACCGCGAACGGGCCGGTCCCCGGCCGCCGTCCGGAGCGGATTGCCCGCGAGGGAAACGGCAGCAGCGACGCCGACGGCAACGGCTCCGAAGTGAAACTGGAGCTCACGCCGGTGCGCCGCGAGATGCCGAAAGTCGGCCGCAACGATCCATGTCCCTGCGGCAAGGGGAAGAAATTCAAGAACTGCTGCGGCCGCACCGCCTAACGATCAGGCCTCGCCGGCAAGTCCGCCCTGAGCGATGTAGCGCGGGTCTCTGACCCGCGTCGAGGGCGGCGAGGCATTCGCCTCACGTTATCTCAACTCGTACGTCGTAATCTCGATCTTGAACCCATCCGGATCGCAAAAGTAAATCGAATGCGCGATCCCGTGATCCTCGAAGTGAAACGTAATGCCGCGCTGCTTTAATTCGCGTTGCGCTCCCAAAAAATCTTCGCGGTCAGCCCGTAACGCAAAGTGCAACATCCGCCCTGCCGAGTCGTCGCTTCCTTCTGCCGGAAACAACGCGATCCCGGTGGCGCCTTTGCCAACGAACTTCGGGGTCCCATCCCACGCGCCTTCGTGCTGCCGCTCCAGCCCGAGCACTTCGACATACCACTGCACCGATTGCTCCACATCGCGCACCGAGAAAGCGATATGGTCAAGACCTTGGAGATTCATCGCGCAAAAAGATTGTCGCGAAGAGCGCTGGCGTCAAAAATGCCCCGTCCTGTGAAAAACCGGCCTCTCAATCGGCGCCACTTCCTCCGTCTGCTCAGCGGAGCAGCGATGGCTGGCGCAATGCCATCCTGGCTCGAAGCGGCGGAAAAACTGGCGCCAGATCTGGTTACCATTTCCATTCTGCACACGACCGATCTCCACGGTCACATTTTGCCGACGGTTGATTATCATGGCCGCAACGATTTGGGCGGCCTGGCCCGGTGCGTCACCCAAATCAACCGTTGGCGCGCCGAGAATCCCAACTCGCTCTTGATCGATCTCGGTGACGTCTATCAAGGCACGCAGTTCGCGCTCGCCGACCAAGGCCGTATGATGATCGACCTTTTCAACCTTCTGCGTTACGACGCGTGGATCATCGGCAACCATGAGTTCGACTGGGGAATCGAGCCGTTTTTGGATGTGGTCGAGCGCTCCTCGATGCCGGTGCTCGCCGCGAATACCCTTCTGGAGGGGAAGCCTGCCGGCCAATTCAACGATGCCCAACATCCTTTCGCCAAAATTCAGCCATTCATCCTAAAGGAAATAACTGGAATCAAACTTGCGATTATTGGCCTAACGACACCGGGAATGCGCTTCTGGTTCCCGTCCAGCTTTACCTCCGGGCTTGAATTCCAGAATGCCGTCGAGCCAGTCCGCGGCGCTATCGCCCGCGCGAAATCGTTAGGAGCGAATGCGATTGTTCTCGCCGGGCACATGGGCTTGAAGGAGCGCACCGGTGGCGATGATTTCGCCAACCAGGTGATGGCGGTGACCGCGGAATTTCCCGAAGCGGCGGTCTTCATCGCCGGCCACACCCATCAGGACATTCCGAGTCGCCTAACGAACAACGTGCTCTTCACCCAAGCCGATCACTTCGGCGTGCATGTCGGCCGGGTCGATCTGGTCTTCGACCGCGCTTCGAAAAAACTGCTCCGCCAAGATGCGCGCTGCGAGCTGATGGATCACCGCTTTGCGCTAGATCCAGTCGTGCTCAGTCGCGGGCGGCCACAGCTCGACCGCGCCGCCGCCGTCCTCGCTGAACCAGTCGGGGAACTTACCGATACCTTGAGCGTCAGCGCTCCTCCGGGCGCACCGAGCGATGTCGAGTTGCTGATTGCCGCAGCCATCAGGGAAACTTTAGAAGCGCGCGGCCTAACGATCGACGGCGTCTTCCATGGGTTGTTTGAGGACAAACATGTCTTCAAGAAAGGACTAAAAACTGTCGGCGACATTTGGGAGATCCTGCCTTACGAGAACTTTCTCGTGACCGCCGAGCTTACGGCAGCCGACCTGCGAGTCGTCATGGAAGAAGTGCTCCAGAGCCGCGAGGGCCGGAGCCTGGCCGGGTTTCAGATGTCGGTGGAAGGGCAGGGAAGCGGTCGCCGCCTAACGAATCTGCAACGGTCGAATGGAGAGCGACTTGATCCCGCAAAACGCTACAGAATTGCCTTCAACACTTTCGATTCCCGTAGCGCCGGGCATCGCTTCATGAAGTTGCGCAGCCTGCTCGAGCGCCCGGAAACAAAGCAAGCCTTTCATCCCGTCCAGACGAGGGACGCGTTGATCGACTATTTCCGACGTCACAAAGTGATCCACAGAATCCCGCGCGAGCGCCAGATGAACGTCGCGGCCTAACCATCGCCCGCCGGAGAGCGCCTACGAAGCGCAGCGTTCCAGGAGCACCTCGGTGCCTAACGATTCGAGCGGGGTTGAAAAAGAATTGCACTCCTCGCACGGCGCCTCCTAATCTCTGTCCGTGCAGCAAGTCCCAGAGAGCCAGTCCGCGATGATTGGCGCCGCGCGATCATCGGCCCCCTCCAACGTCGCGAACTTCCTCGGAGGCGCCTGCCTCGGTCTGCTCTTGGGAATGCTCATCGGCATGTCGGCCTCGCCCGTCGTCGCTGATGTTATCGGAGCGATCACGGCCGCCGCGATCGCCTTCATCGGTCTGCGTGCGGCGTCCGAGTCTGACACCACCGGTTTATCTCCCGTCCTCGCACGCACGAGTGGTTTTGCCATGGGCTGTGTGCTTGGTGTTCTCCTTGGCCTCTTCATTCGCACACATAGCCTTCTCTCCGAGCCGCTCGCCGGCCGCGTTAAATCCTGGGAGAACGCCGGCTTCCCGCCCGCGGATGCGCGTGCGATTGTCCTTTTTCAAGAGGCCGACATTCTTCCCGCGCAATGGAAACTTGAGAAATCGGACAAACCATCGACGCACAGTTCCTTGCTCTACGGCTCCGCGAGCAGCGTGTGTGCGGAATCCGCTCCCGCGCGTTATGAGAACACCGCGGCGGTGCTGAAAGCCTGGACCGTCTTTGGTGGTGTCTGGGAAAAAGTTGCGGGCGTCGTGCGCAACAACGTGCCTCCTGAGAAGCAAAGCACGGCGGTTGCGCAAATTCACGAAGCGATATGCGGCGATCAATCACAGTAGCGCTGCTTCTTCTTTCGTTAGGCTGGCGCAGCGCCTGCGCTGCGGGTGGCAATCTGAAAGAAACCCTCGATCGCGCGGCCCCGGCCGTGATGCGGATCACGGTCGTGCGTTCCGGTGGCGGCAACGATGCTGCGGTCGGCACCGGCTTCGTCTGCCGCGAGCGCCAGTACGTAGTTACCGCTTATCATCTCGTGGCCGGCGCGGACAGGGTCATGGTGAAGCCATCTTCCCATGGCGATCCCTGCCGGGCGAAAGTTTGGAAAGTGAAAAAAAGCGCGGACCTTGCGGTCTTGCTCCTGGATGAAAAAGCGGCGGCCGATCCGTTGCCCATCGGCGGGACGCCTGACGCCGGCTCGCAGGTCGTTTCGCTCGGCCACGCGTACGGCGCGCCGCGCATCGAGAGTCTCACCCAAATGAAAATTCGCGAGATCGGCGGGTCCAGGCTGGAGGAAATGTTGAGCGATAAACATCGCGAGGAAATCGAACGGCTCGGTTTTCCGGACACGCACCTCGAGCTGCTCAACCTCGAAGGCAACCCGGCGCCTGGCTTTTCCGGGTCTCCGGTGATGGACACCTCGGGCCATGTCATCGGCGTTATCGACGGCGGCATCGAGTCCGGTGCGGGCTCGGTTAGTTGGGCCATCCCCGTGACTCAGGTCGACGCCTTGTTTTCGCAGCCTGAATACGAGCCGGACGAGTCGGGGCTTGAAACCACGGCGAAACGCTCGGCCTTGTTGTATTCCGCTGATCTTCGCGCCGATGAAGGACCGGAAGTCGCGCTCGAGGTAAACGGTTACCGGCTCGTGAAACGCCGCACGCGCACGCTCGCCGAGATGCAGCAAACGACGGAGGACCAGCGCGGTCTCCAGCAAATCCTCAGCACGGTCGCGAGCGCGGGCGTGCCGCTCGCCTCGCTTCGCTTCGATATTTACGAGCACAGCCAATCGGGGGCCTGCGTCGTGCTGCCGCAGGATCTCAAGCTCGCAGACAAGGGCGGCATTCTCACCGGGGCCGCCGATCGCGGCCGTTTCCAATTGCTCGTTAGGCTGCAAACCGTGCACGATGATCCGGAAAAATATTCCGCCGGGCTCCAGTTTGAAAACTACATCAGCGGCCTGGATCCCGGTTCGTATTGGCAGGCTGATTCCAACTGGAGTTATTCCACCCCGCAAAGGCGTTTCGACGGCGCGCTCGTCATGCGCAAAGGAGCCATGGGCGGCATGCCCTACGGCGGATATAAGTACGCTTTCGAAACCCTTGCAGCCCGCAACGGCACCGAAATCCAGGTTGGCGCCTTGAACAATTATCTCAATCCACAGCAGATGCACCCCGACGAAATCCGCGACTGGGCGGCGATGGTCTTGTCGGTTCATCTTTCGCAGTTCAGCCAGTAGAGCAGCGGGGCTGACCTTGCCTAACGAGCAACGGATGGCTTTCGCCGCAGTTGCGGAGAGCACGACCGGCGAGTTATCTGCTGGATGAAGCTTCTCTTCTCTCTCCTCCTCGCCCTGGCGGCCTCGGCTTTGGCGCAGGCCGCTCAGCCCCCGCCGGCGACTCCGAAAAAGCCCGTCGTCAACCAATACCACGGCGTCAAAGTTCAGGATGATTACCAATGGCTGGAGAAGAACGACGATCCCGCTGTCCAAGCCTGGTCGGCGGCGCAAAACAAATATGCGCGCGCCTACCTCGACCGACTTCCGGAGCGCCCACTTATCGAGCAGCGCCTAACGAAACTCTACGCCGAGGCTTCGCCCACCTACTCCTCGATGGTAGCGCGTCCCGGGCGACTCTTCGCCCTCAAGTTTCAGCCGCCCAGGCAACAGCCGATGCTCGTCACCCTCGCCTCGGCGGATGACTTGAAATCGGAGAAAGTCATTCTCGATCCTAACGAGCTCGACGCGCAAGGCACCACCGGGATCGATTGGTTCGCGCCCTCGCTCGATGGCAAAAAAGTCGCGATCTCGATCTCGAAAGGCGGCAGCGAGGATGGCGATCTGCATTTCTACGACGTCGAATCAACGAAGGCGCTTTCCGACACCATTGCGCATGTGCAATTTCCCACCGCCGGTGGCAGTGCCGCCTGGAATGGGGATGGCACCGGCATTTTTTACACCCGCTTTCCAATAAAAGGCGAACGGCCGGACATCGATCTCCATTTCTATCAGCAGATTTATTTTCACAAGCTCGGCGCCTCGGAGAGCGAGGACACTTACTCGTTAGGCAAAGACTTTCCGCGCATTGCTGAGATCGCGCTCGAGAGCTCGCACGACGGGCGCCACATCCTCGCGGTCGTAGCCAATGGGGATGGCGGCGATTTCGCGCACTATCTCCGCACGCCCGAGGGGGATTGGAAGCAGCTGACGAAGTTTTCGGATCAAGTGAAACAGGCGCGCCTCGGCCGCGATGGCGCGCTCTACTTGATTTCACGGGCCGATGCGCCGCGAGGCAAGGTGCTCCGCCTCCCTTTCGAACATCTCGATCTTTCCGCTGCCAACGTCGTGGTTCCGGCAGGAGAAGCCGTCATCGAAGAAATCGAACCGGCGACCGGCGCGCTCTACGTTGGCGATTTGTTAGGCGGGCCATCGCAGACCCGCCGCTTCGATCTCGATGGCAAGAATGGAAAGACGATCGCGATTCCGTCGATTTCTGCCGTGCAGGAAATGGTTGCGCTGGAGGAGGGGGCGCTTCTTTTCAAAGACGTCAGCTATGTCGAGCCTAACGTCTGGTATCGCTACGACATGGCGACCGCTGAGCCGGTTAAGACCGCTCTCCGCGGTACATCGCCGGTTTCGTTCGACGACATCGAAGTCGTTAGGGAACTCGCCACCTCCCATGACGGCACGAGAATCCCGCTCAACATCATGCGGCGCAAAGGCACCAAGCTCGACGGCAACAATCCGACGCTGCTTTATGCCTACGGCGGCTACGGCATCAGCATGACGCCCTCCTTTGATTTCGCCCGCCGGCTCTGGTTCGATCGCGGCGGCGTCTATGTCGTGGCCAACATCCGCGGCGGCGGCGAGTTCGGCGAGGAGTGGCACAAGGCGGGCAACCTCACGAAGAAACAAAACGTCTTTGACGATTTCATCGCGGCGGAGCATTACCTGATCAAGCAGGGCTACACCTCACCCGAAAAACTTGCGATCGAGGGAGGGAGCAATGGCGGGCTGCTCATGGGCGCGGTGCTCACGCAGCATCCGGAGCTGGCCCGTGCCGTCGTCTCGTTAGTCGGGATCTACGATTCGCTCCGCACCGAGCTCGAGCCGAACGGCGCTTTCAACGTTACGGAATTCGGCTCGGTCAAGGATCCGCAGCAGTTCCGCAAACTCTTCGCCTACTCGCCGTATCACAACGTGCATGAGGGGAGCAAATATCCCTCAATCCTTTTCCTCACCGGAGAAAACGACGGCCGGGTCGCGCCTTACAACTCACGTAAAATGACCGCGCGCCTGCAAGCCGCCAACGTTTCCGCCAATCCGATTTTGTTGCGCACCAGTGCCAGCTCCGGCCACGGCCACGGGACCGCCTTGAGTGAGCGCATTAAACAACAAGCCGACATCCTCGCCTTCCTCTTCGACCAGCTCGGGATGGGACAGCAGACCGCCAAAACCGCTGCTCGTTAGGCCACGTCTTGCTTTCCCGTCGCTTTTTTCAAACCGATCCTCTCGAATGCGCCGAGAACCTGATCGGGACGGAGCTGGTCTGGGAAAAATGCGCCGGCCTCATCGTCGAGACCGAAGCCTACATGGTTGAAAACGACGAGGCGTGTCACACCTTCAAGCGCCCGAGCACGCGCGAATTCGTTAGGCGCAATCAGCCCGGCGCAGCCTATGTTTATTTCACCTACGGCGCGCACTGGATGCTCAACGTCCTCGTCAAAGGCGGCCCGCGCGACGGCATCATCCTCATCAGGGCGCTTCAGCCGCGGCGCGGCCTCGAGCTGATGCGGGAGCGCCGCGGCGTCGAAGATCTGAAGCGACTCTGCTCCGGCCCGGGAAAGCTGACGCAGGCCCTCGAGATCAACAAACGCCACCATGAACTGGATCTCTGCTCTGACCCCGCGCATTGCTTCCGGCGGCGGTCTCACACAATCGAAGTCGTCGCAGATACTCGCATAGGCATCAGTTGCGCGAAGGACTTTCCCTGGCGCTTCAGCTTGCGCGGCAGCCCATTCGTGAGCGTGCGGGTGCGCAAAGAGCTTACGAATTTGTCGGTGCGCCCACCAAAGCTGTCATCCCGAGCCGGCGGAGCGCGGCGAGGGACCTCACGATTGCAATAGCGGCATTTTTCCGGTCGCGAACGTTCCCCTTTCCGTGAGGTCCTTCGCTTCGCTCAGGATGACAAGCAGGTTGCTACGTTGACCATTTCGCAGATCGCCGCGAATTTGCCCATAATGTCCGCCGCCAAATCACGCGTCCTCCTCGGCATGAGCGGCGGCGTCGATTCCAGCGTCGCCGGGTATCTGCTGCGCGAAGAGGGTTACGACGTCGTCGGCGTGACGATGAAGGTATGGCCGCAGGACTGCATCTCGCGCGCCGAGGACAAGTGCTGCGGCCCGCAGGCGGTAGCCGACGCGCGCAACGTCGCGCACTCGTTAGGCATTCCCCATTATGTGGTCGACGAAGCGGATC